>JAULUH010000137.1:0-29450 GCA_032111745.1 Anaerolineae bacterium
GGGCGAGGCCGTTGAGGTGACCGTCTTCCGGTCACCCACCTGAGGCTGCTGTGGCGACTGGATGTCGTACATGCAGAAGCAAGGCTTCACCGTGGTGGCAGAGGACGTGGACAACACGGAATTCGCCGGCGTGAAGCAGCGCTACCAGGTACCAGACGATCTCCAGTCGTGCCACACGGCCATCGTCGATGGCTATGTGATTGAAGGACACGTTCCCGCGGAGGACGTTCGCCGCCTCCTGACTGAGCGTCCCGATGTGGTCGGGCTGGCCGTGCCCGGCATGCCCGTGGGATCTCCCGGCATGGAGGTCCCTGGCCAAGCTGCCGAGCCGTTCCAGGTCCTGGCGTTCGACAAGTCGGGCCAGACCGAGGTCTTCGCCAGTTACAATCCGTGAGCGTCCTGCAGCCAGGGGGGGCGCCTCGCGGGCGTATCCCGCACCGTGGCGTCACCCCTGGCAGGATAGGCCTATGACTACTCAGACTACCAAACGCATGAGCATCCCGGTGACCGGGATGACCTGCGTCAACTGCGCCAACACCGTCTCCCGCACCCTCAAACGCCAGGATGGGGTGTTGGAGGCCAATGTCAATTACGCCAACGAGCGGGCGGAGATCATCTACGACCCGTCGGTGGTCCAGCCCCTCGACCTGATGCAGAGCATCAAGGACGTGGGCTACGGGGTGGCTGAGGCCACGGTCGACCTGCCCATCGCGGGCATGACGTGCGCCAACTGCGCAACCACCATCCAGCGCAGCCTGAAGCGCATGGATGGCGTGGTCGATGCCTCGGTGAACTTCGCCACCGAGACCGCCCACGTGCGTTATGTGCCTACCACGGTGACCCAGGCCGACATGAAGCGGCTGGTCAGCGACATTGGCTACAAGGTGATCGAGCCTGCCACGCCCGAGGGGCTGGCGGCCGCGGCAGAGAGCGGGGAGGATGCCGTGCTGAAGGCGCGCCTGGCGGAGCTGAACGACCGCCGCCGCCGCCTGATCGTGGGGATTGTGCTGTCGACGATCATCGTCGTCCTCAGCATGGGCCACGATTTCGGCCTGATCCCCCACTTCGCCGCCCGCGGCTGGCTCCTGCTGGCCCTCACCATCCCGGTGCAGTTCTGGGTCGGCTGGCCCTTCCTCAACGGGGCCTGGAAGGCCGCCAAGAACCGTACCACCAACATGGACACCCTGGTTAGCCTGGGCTCCCTGGCCGCCTTCTTCTACAGCGTGGTCGTGCTGGTGTTCGGCCTGGACAGCCACCTCTATTTCGAGTCCGCGGCGGTGATCATCACCCTGATCACCCTCGGCAAGTACCTGGAGGCGCGGGCCAAGACCCAGGCCGGGGATGCCATCCGCAAACTGTTGAGCCTGCAGGCGCGCACCGCGCGCATCGTGCGCCAGGGGGAGGAGGTCGAGCTGCCGGTGGAGGAGGTGCAGGTGGGCGACGCGGTGATCGTGCGTCCCGGCGAGAAGATCCCGGTGGACGGCGTGATCCTCAGCGGCCAGTCCGCGGTGGACGAGAGCATGATCACAGGGGAGAGCCTGCCCGTGGACAAGGCCCCCGGCGATCCCGTCATCGGCGCCACCATCAACAAGAGCGGCAGCTTCCGCTACACGGCGACCAAGGTCGGCCGGGACACCGCGCTGGCCCAGATCGTGCGCATGGTGCAGGAGGCCCAGGGCTCCCGGGCCCCCATCCAGTCCCTGGCCGACCGCGTCTCGGCAGTGTTCGTGCCGGCGGTGATCCTCCTGGCGGTGGCCGTCTTCCTGGGCTGGTATTTCATCGGCGGGGTGGGCTTCACCGAGGCCATGCTGTTTGCGGTGTCGGTGCTGCTGATCTCATGCCCGTGTGCCCTGGGCCTGGCCACGCCCACGGCGGTGATGGCCGGCACCGGGGTCGGGGCGGAGAACGGCATCTTGATCAAGAACGCCGAGGTGCTGGAGACCGCGGCTCGGCTCGATACGGTGGTCCTCGACAAGACGGGCACCATTACCAGGGGTAAACCCCAGGTCACCGATGTCGTGACCGCGCAGGCCAGCACGCCAGGCACAGCCGTCTCCGACGCGGACATGGATCCTGCCCCTCGCTCGCAGATCCTGTGGCTGGCCGGCTCGGCCGAGAGCGTGTCAGAGCATCCCCTGGGGCAGGCCATCGTCGAGGCGGCCAGGGGCCAGGGCTTGAGATTGAGCGAGCCGGTCCGCTTCGAGGCCATCGCCGGCGGCGGCATCCGGGCCACCGTGGACGGCCATGAGGTCCTGGTAGGCAGCCCCAAGCTGATGGCCGACCAGCAGGTCCACCTCAACGGCCTGGGACAGGACGTGACCCTTTTGCAGAGCCAGGCCAAGACCGCCATGCTGGTGGCCGTGGACGGCGAGGCCCGCGGGGTGATCGCCGTAGCCGATACCGTGAAGGAGACCTCGGCCGAGGCGATTGCGCAGCTGCACGCCATGGACGTCGGCGTGGTGATGATCACGGGCGATAACCAGCGCACCGCGGACGCCATCGCCGGGCAGGTAGGGATCGACCAGGTGCTGGCGGAGGTGTTGCCCGGCGACAAGGCCACGGCGGTGAAGCGCCTGCAAGAGGCCGCGCACGCCGAGGGCAAGCTGGTGGCCATGGTGGGCGACGGCATCAACGATGCCCCGGCCCTGGCCCAGGCCGATATCGGCATGGCGATCGGGACGGGCACCGACGTGGCCATCGAGACGGCCGATATCGTGCTCATGCGCGGGGACCTGCGCAGCGTGCCCCAGGCCATCAAGCTGAGCAAGCGCACCATGCAGGGCATCCGCCAGAACCTGTTCTGGGCCTTCTTCTACAACGTGCTGGCCATCCCGGTAGCAGCCGGCGTGCTGGTGCCCCTGTTGGGGCCGGAGTGGCGGCTCAACCCTATGATTGCGGCGGGGGCCATGGCCTTCAGCTCGGTGTTCGTGGTCAGCAACTCGCTGCGGCTGCGGCGGATGAAGCTGCAGTCCTAGGGGCCGCAGCCCGGCAACGCGAAAACGGCCCGGCCGAGGGGGACTTCGGCCGGGCCGTTCCTTGTCTGCCAACTATGAGAGCCAGGAGTCTAGGCTGCCAGCTGGCTGCGTCGCCACACCAGGATGCCGGCGCCCGCCAGGGCGGCCAGGCCCATGGCCGTCACCAGCCAGGGCAAGACACCTGTCGATGCCCCGAGGCCGCTGAGGGAAATGGCGTTGGGGCCGGTGCCCCTGCACAGGGGAATAGGCCAGAACTACGGGCACCATCACCACGGTTAGCGCCAGAATCACCAGCGCAACGATTACTGGCTTACGGATGTTCCAAATCCTCCTGGAGAGAAAAGCACAATATGAAGAGGTCGAGGGGGATGCCAGTGCAGTGGAGTCTCCTCCCTTACCTGGAAGTTCCCGTAAGATCCAGCAGATCGATGAGGTGATGAGGGATGAACACCAAAAAAGACCGCCGTCGAAGCATTCTTCCGCGATGTGCCAGGATGACCCCGAAACCACTGCTGTACCCGAGTCGTTGTTGTCGACCATTGACCACCGCTGTCTTGCGTGGGGGACGGCGTCAGTCGCGAGCCGACAGGTCTTGCGTCAAAGACAATCAACCAGGCATTCCCGGGGTTGTCAAGTGCTTTGCGCGTATGGGCGCAAACCCGTGAGCACACCAAAGCACCTGCCAGCTCTCGCTTCTACAGCCGGTCCGCCGCAGCTTCCCGGTGCATTTTGCGCCCTGCGGTTCCCCCGTGCCGCCCCATCCGGGCACAGAAAAACCCGGCCACAGGCCGGGTTTTTCAGCACAGCGAACGTCCTTGCCGGTCAGGTGGCCGGCTGGCTCCGCCGCCACACCAGTACCACCACGGCCAGCAGTGCCAGAGAGAGGCCGGCCAGGGCCAGCCCGTACAGGGACGGCTCGGCGGCGAACGAGCTCAACGTGATGGCGTTGGGGCCGGTGCCCGTGTCGATGGGATCGCACACCCAGGGATACGGCAGGTAGCTGGTATCAGTCGGTACCACACAGACCTGGGGCCCCGGATCTCCCGCCGGGCCGGGTGCCGGGTCGATGACGGCATTAACCTGCAGCCCGTTGCCGATGAAGACCGAGAAGCAGCCGTTGGCATCCAGCTCACCGCTGCCGACTACGATGTCCGTGACGTCCTGATAGGCAACCACGGTGCCGCCCCAGGTCCACGGATCGCCGTTGGCGTCGACGACGCAGCCCTCTACACGGTCCCAGGCATAGGCCACCGGCACCAGCAATATGGCCAGCACCATCACCGTGAGTGAAATCGCGAGCAGTTTCCGCATGATCACATCCTCCTTCGCTAAACGCATGGCGCAGGCATAGGTTGAACTTGGATCCCCGCGGATCCCGGTCGAGCCCGGTCCTGCTACTCGCCTGTCCGGTCGAGGTCCAGGACGTCGATAATGCCGTCCAGCGGCGATCCGGCCTGCGCCTCCAGCCGCGCTTCATAGACCACGGCCGGCCTTTGATAGGGCTTCCTGGCCTGTGGATCTGCTGTCCTCTGCACTTCGGTCATGACGATGGCCTCCTCTCTGAAACGGAAAACAAACCGGTGGTCGAGACGCCAAAGGTGATCCTTGTGGCGCCAGAAAAGAATGATGCGTCTGTTCCATGGACCACTGCTGGTCGAAGATTACTCCCAGCCCACCACAGCCAGGCCAACCAGTAGAAGCCCAAAAAGACAGTCTTCGCTACCCTCCATACTTTAGCAGAAGATGCCCTTGCTGTCAAGCGATTCGCGGGTTTCTCGGAAGGCGAGGCGCGACCGGATAGGTGGAAAGGTGAGTGGCAACACGGACGGACACGGACGGTGCCCCGACCAGGCTGTCCTGGCGCGGGAGACCTAGTCGGGCAGGGTGGGCAGGGGCAGCTGGGGCCGGGCGCCGAAATCGGGCTGGTGGGGTGGGGTCTCGGCCAGGAGGCGGAGGGCCTCCGCGATGGCGCGGTCGAGCTGGGGATCGCGGCCGGCGATCCAGTCCTCCGGCGTGATCTCCACCTCGAGGTCCGGATCCGTGCCGTAGTTCTCGATGCCCCAGCCCACGTCTTCGAACCAGGTGGAGAACTCGGGCTGGGTCGTGACCCCGCCGTCGATCAACGGTTCGCGCGGCCAGATGCCGATCACGCCACCCCAGGTGCGCTTGCCGAGCAGGGGGCCGAGGCCGAGGAGCTTGAAGGCATGGCAGAAGATGTCGCCGTCGGATCCGGTCTGTTCATTGCTGAGCGCCACCATGGGGCCGGTCACCGATTCCATCGGGTAGGGTATGGGCTCGCCCCAGCGCGGCACGTCGTAGCCGATGTGGCGCCGGGCCAGC
Organism: Anaerolineae bacterium; assembly: GCA_032111745.1. Taxonomy (GTDB): domain Bacteria; phylum Chloroflexota; class Anaerolineae; order JAAEKA01; family JAAEKA01; genus JAULUH01. The sequence goes on from JAULUH010000137.1 coordinate 5,316, forward strand.
TTCTCCAGCAGCAGCTGCGACACGTGGCCACCACTGTTGTACCGCACATCCACGATCAAGCCCTGGCGCGTCACCTCGGCCAGGTAGCCGCGATGGAACTCGGCATAGCCTGAGGGCCCCATATCCGGAATATGCACGTAGCCGATGCGCCCATCCGTGGCCGCGTGCACGCGGCGCCGGTTTTCTTCTACCCACTCGCGATAACGTGCCGCGCCTTCAAAGCGCAAGGTCCTCACCGTTACCGTGCGCGGCTCGTCGCCATCCTGGCCGGAGATGCTGACCAATACCTCGTCCCCGGCATGGTTGACCAGGGCCTGCTGGGGGGTCATGTGCCGGTGGAGGCGGTGGCCATGGACGGCCAGCAGCAGGTCGCCTTCCTGGACATTCACACCGGGCGCGGCCAGGGGAGAGCTGGCCTCGTCGTTCCAGGAATCCCCGCGCACGATGTGCACGACCTGATAGCCGCCGCTGCTCTGGTCGTAGCGGAAATCCGCACCGAGATAGCCCTGGGCGTAGTCCGGCTCGGGCCGGTAATCGCCACCGAACTCGTACGCGTGGGATGTGCCCAGCTCACCTTGCATCTCCCACATCAGGTCGGAGAACTCCGAGCGCGTCGCCACCCGGCTCACCAGGGGCCAGTAACGCCGGAATACCTCTTGCCAGTCCACCCCCGACATGTCTGCGGACCAGAACTGATCGCGCTGCAGCCGCCAGGCGTGGCGAAACATCTGCGCCCATTCCGAGCCCGGATCGATCTGCACCTTCGGCCGGCCGAGGTCCAGCCAGCCGCTTTTGCGGCCGGGCGCGGAGCCGGCCTTGTCGTCCGGCTTCTCGCCTGCCTTGAGCACCCGCAGCCGGTTGCCGGTCCGGTAGATCAGCGTCTTGCCGTCCAGCGACAGCTCGAAGCTGGACAGGCCGTCCACCAGGGTGTCGTGGCTCTGCTCGGCGAAATCGTAGACCTCCAGGCGACCCTTGGCGGGCGGCGGGCCGCCCGGCTCGGGGCGGCCGCCCAGGCTGCCCTCGACCGGGAAGCATGTGAACAGCGCCTTGCCCTTGAGGCCGCGAATCTGGCCGTACAGGCCTTCGTCCACCGGAAAAGCCAACACCCGATCGGCGATGCCGTCCAGGTCGATCTCGAGCGCATGCTCTTTGGTGCTATCGGGCTCGGCAGGCTCGGTGCCCTCCGGCGAGGCCTCCTCGGTGGCCGGGGCCTCCTGGCCGGGCTGCGCGCCGTCCGCGCCCTCTCCCTCTTTGTCCTTCTCATCGAGGGGACGGGGCACCGGCACGAAGGGCGACAACAGGTCTTTGCGCAAGGTGACCAGGTAGGGTCGCCGGCCGGCGGGGAAGTTCAGGTCGAAGTGCAGGCTGTCGTACACCGGGTTGAACTCCCGGGAGGACAGGAAGTAGAGATACTTGCCCTCGGGATCGAAGGCTGGCTCTTCGTCGACGAGCACCGGCCGGGTCACTTCGGTGATCTGGCCGCTCTCGACCTGGCACAGCCTGATCACGGAGGTTTGGATGCTGCAGGGATAGCCGTAGGCGATCCATCGCCCGTCGGGAGCCCAGGCCAAGCCCCGCATGCGACCATAGGGGCTGCGATCCAGCACCGCGGCGCGGCCCTCGGCCAGGTCCACCAGGATCAGCTCGTGGCGATGGTTGGTGAGGACTACCTGAACCCGTGTGGGCGAAGCGGCGATGGCGACTGGCCGGCCGATGTCCAGGCTGGACAATCGCCGGGCGGGCTCGCGGCCATCGGCATGATGGACCTCCAGCGCTTCCTCGCCCTCGGAGTCGGCGATGGCCACCAGGCGGGCCCCGTCATGGAGCCAAACGGCCAGCCGCCGCCGCACAGCCACGGCCACCCCATCGACGTCTACCCTGGTCTCGCCGTGGGTGCTTACCGCACCTTCCCAATTGCTCATGCTGGCCAGCTGACCACGGGTGGTGATGGCTACGGCCTGGCCCTTGGGATGCAGATCATAGCCCTGCAGGTAATCAGCGGCCTCGACGAACTTGCGATTGCGCTGGACGCGCGGGCTGTGGCAGGCCACGTCCAGGCGACGGCTCTCGCCGGCGGCCGGGTCGAAAAGATAGAGATCGGCACCGGCATGATAGACGATGCGGCGGCCGTCGGTGCTGATGTTGCGGACGTAGTAGCCGGTATGCCGGGTATGGCGACGCAGGTCAGCGCCCGGCGGCAGGCAGGAGTAGATGTTGCCGATGCCCTCGTGGTCGGCGATGAAGTAGATGCGCTCGCCCATCCACAGGGGCAGGGCGACGTTGCCCTGCAGCTGGATCAGGCGGCGCCAGGTGCCGCTGCCATCGGCGTCGATCCAGATGTCGCCGGCGGTGCCGCCGCGGTAGCGCTTCCAGCGGGCGACGTCGACGGTGTTGCGCCCGATGACCTGGCCGCCGTGCGGGCCAAAGGAGATGGTCACGGCGGGTCCAACGGGCAGCTGTTGCGCTTCGCCGCCCGCGGTGGAGATCTGAAAGAGGACGACATCCCGGGCAAACGGGCGGGTGGTATTGGTGGCGAACACCACGTGCTGGCCATCGGGCGTCCAACCCACCACGCGGGTCCCGCCGCCGAGGAAGGTCAGCCGGGTAGCCGGTCCGCCGGCTGCCGGCATGACATAGACGTCGGAGGTCCCTTCCTCGCGGCCGGTGAAGGCCAGCCACTGTCCATCCGGAGAGAGAGCGGGCCAGCCGGTCATGCCCAGGTTAGAGGTTAGCCGGCGGGCCACGCCGCCGGCCGCGGAAACGGTCCACAGGTCGTCCTCGGAGACAAAGACGATGGTTTCGTCGTGAATGGTGGGCAAGCCATAGTAACCGGGCGTGGTCATACTCTATCCTTTTGGGTGACAGAAGCGCTTGACGACGAGCCTAGCCAAATACCATGCCGCAGATGGACACCAGGGAAGTGTCCTGGCTGTCGGCAGGGCAGTGGTCGTAGGCCAGCAGCTGTCCTTCGGGGTCCAGTGGCTGGTTATGGGAGTTGCTCTCCAACAGGCGGAGCATCAGGTAGAACGGGGAGACCCCGCAGACGTTGAAGCGGTCCCGCTCCCGGCGGATGGCATTGAAGAACCCCTGCGCGCTGGCGGCGCCCAGGTGGTGTACCAGCTCCTGGTCCGCGGCCTTGACCTGCGCCCGGCCGGCTCCGTCCACCGGCGGGCCGCCGAAGGCCGGGCCCACGTGGGCCAGGTCGCCAGAGGCCACCACCAGGACACGGCGTCCGGCCATCTGGCGGCGCAGGGCAACCAACAGGGCATCCAGGGTGGAGTCGGCGGCAGGGTCCCCGCTCCCGGCGATGAAATCGCCGAAGGAGCCGGTGAGGATGGGCACCAGTTCGACCGGCTGGCCGTCCCGCATGTGGTGTAGCCAGTTGGCCACCAGCTCCAGGGAGTGCTCGCTGCGGTGGCGCAGCTCACCGGCGAAGGCCTCCTGCTCGCCGATGGCGGCGACCAGGGCATCGACGATGGCCGTGTTGGTGGGCAACACACCGCAGGGGGTGGCGTAGCTCTGGCGGGTGAGGGTCAGACGGTCGCCCATGCTGTAGTGATCCGTGCCCAACAGGATGACCAGGTCGGCAGCCCGGGCCATCTCCCGGGCCTCCTGCCACACTGTGGCATAGACATGGCCGCCGCGGCGGTAGTCGATGTGGGGGCTGATCACCCCAAGGCCAGCCGCGCTGTTTTTGCCGTGACCCGCCCGGTCCCTGGCTTGCTCCAGGTAGCCGTCGAAGAGCCGCCGCAGATCGTCGGCGTCGGCCGGGTATGACAGGCCAGCCATGGTAGGAGGGCGAAAGGGCGCACTGCGGTAGGCCTCCAGCGAGCGCTGTTGGGCCTCTCCTGCGCGCTCGTTCTCCAGCAGGAAGTTGTCGTCCAGGACCCGGAGCAGTTGCTGCAGCAGAACTTCCGGCACGGACCGGCCAAAGCGCACCAGGAGGGATGCCCTGATTCCCACCAGATCCCTGGTGCCATCCAGCAGATACAGGATGGGGCCCAGTTCTTGGGGCAGGACCACATAGTTGTCGCTGAGCTGCAGTGGATCGCGCAGCAGAATAGCTGGACGGCCGTTCTGGATCGACGGGCTGGCGTCGATCTGGCGCAGTCTCAGGTAACGGCCGTTAGGGGAGTCTGGCATAGCCGGTTTCTCGTCTGGTTCGGGATGTCTGGCCTTTCCGGCCATAGACCTCGCATGGTACCACAAAGGGGGCCAGATCCAAAAGACGACCCATGGGGTCGTCTGGAGGAGCGGGTAGCCACGACGGGCGGGGTGCCGGCGAGGTTCCTCTAGATGATTCCCCGGCGGGCGGCGTCCGCCACGGCCTGGGCCCGTGTCTTGACGTTGAGCTTCTCCAGGATGGCGGCGATGCGTCGCTTGACGGTGACCTCGCTCCAGTGCAGGCTGGCGGCGATCTCCTTGCTGGTGCGTCCGGCGGCGATCAGGTGCAGGATCTTGATCTCTTCGTTGGTCAGATCGTGCTCCTGGCGGCTGGACTGCTGGGCCAGGGCCTCGAACTCCTGCAGGACGCGGCCCACCAGGTCGGGGCTCAGGGTGCGCTCGCCGGTGTAGACTGCCCGGACGGTGGTCGCCAGCTTTTCGTGGGCCACGCTCTTGAGGAGGTAGGCGTGGGCGCCGGCGCGCAGGGCGCCGAAGAGGTATTCGTCCTCGTCATAGCTGGTCAGGATGACGATCTTCAGCCAGGGGTAGGCCTTGCGCAGCATGGGGACGATGCTGAGGCCGCTCTTGCCGGGCAGCCGGATGTCCATGATCAGGACGTCGGGCTGGAGGGCCAGGACCATATCGGCCACAGCCTCGGCATCGCTGGCCTCGCCGACCACGTCGATATCGGGCGAACGGCTCAGCATGCTCTTGAGGCCATGGCGGACTACAGGATGATCGTCGACGATCAGGACGCGAATTCTGCTCATGATCTGGCCGGTATCGCGCAGCGGGCTTTCCTTGGTTGGTGGTTCAAATTGCGGTAGCATGGACGATTATACCCCGGGTACGAGCAAGCTGAAAGCCTTCGAGCAGGGCTACAGGGCGGTCAAGCCGCCGTCGACGGGGAGGGCGACACCGGTGATATACGAGGAGTCGTCGCTGGCCAGGAAGAGCGCCACCGTGGCCAGCTCGTGGGGCGCGGCCACGCGGCCGAGAGGAATGCGAGCCAGCAGGCGCTGGCGGGTGGCTTCAGGATCGGGCGACTCGTCGATGAACCGGCGATGCATGGGCGTGTCCACCTCGCTGGGGCAGATACAATTGACCCGGATGTTGTGCCGGGCATAGTCGATGGCGACCTGCTTGGTGAGCAGAACCACGCCGCCCTTGGCTGCGGCGTAGGGTGCCTGGCGCGGGGACGCCACCAGGCCCAGCATAGACGCGGTGTTGACGATCGAGCCGCCGCCACCGGCGATCATGTGGGGAATGGCGTATTTGCAGCCGAGCATCACGCTCTTCAGGTTGACGTCGATGCTGCGAGTCCACACGTCGTCGGTGGTCTCCTCCACGGTGGCCGGGATGGTCAGGCCGGCGTTGTTGAACAGGACGTCGAGGCGGCCATAGCTGGTCAAGGCGGCCTGAATCAGCGCCTGCAGGTCACCGGCCTCGGTGACATCGGTGGGCACGGCCATGGCCGTGCCGCCCGCGGCAGAAATCTGCTGCACGGTTTCTTCCCCGGCCTCGGCCACGATGTCGGCGACGACCACCCTGGCCCCGTGTTGGGCAAACAGCAGGGCTGAGGCCCGGCCGATGCCGGATCCGGCACCCGTGATGATGGCGGTCTTGCCCGGAAGCTTGGGCGCAAAAGGATCCATAATCATGCCCTCCTTGTCGGACTCACAGATTGGCCAGCAGATAGCCGCCATCCACCGCCAACACGACGCCCGTGATGTAGTCGGCTGCCTCCGAGGCCAGGAAGGCCACGGCGGCGGCGATATCCTCCGGCGTGCCCACCCGGCCCCAGGGAATCTGCCGGCTGATGCGCCCGGCGCGCTCGGCGTCGGCCAGGGACTGGCGGGTGCTCAAGCCATTGCGCACCACCCCCGGGGCCACGGCGTTGACGTTGATGTGGTGGGGGGCCAGGTCGAGGGCCATTTGTCGGGTGAGGGCGTGCACGCCACCCTTGGAGGCGCCATAGTGGGGCTCGCCGCGCGGGGGGTTGAAGCCGGCGATGGACCCGATGTTGACGATCTTGCCAGGGCGGCCGGCAGCCACCAGCCGGCGGGCAAAGGCCTGGCTGCCCAGGAAGGTGCCCTTGAGATTGACCGCCAGCACGCGGTCCCATTCGGGCTCGCCGATCTCGAGGAGCGGGGTGATGTATTCTACGCCCGCGTTGTTGACCAGGATATCCACGGGCGCGATGGCCCAGGCGGCGGCCAGCATGGCGTCCACCTGGTCGCCGCGGCTGACGTCGGCGCGTACAGCCTGGCCGCGCTGGCCCAGGGCGGCGACCTGATCGGCGACGGCGGTGGCGGCCTGTTCGTCCACGTCGGCGATGATGACGTCGGCGCCGGCGGTGGCCAGGTAGAGGGCGATACCTTTGCCGATGCCGGCGCCGGCGCCGGTGACGAGGGCCACTTTACCTTGAAATTGCACGGGGACTCACTCGATTCTCATAGAAACGGTTCACAGGTCAATAGGAGCTGGCGTAGCGGGAGAAGCGTCGCTCCAGAACGCCGACGAGGCGGATGAACAGGAAGACCAGGACAATGTAGATGATCGCGGAGGCAGTGTAGAACTCGAAGGGGCGGAAGTAGAACTTGGTGAGGCGATCGGCGGTGCGCATCAGGTCGAAGACCCCGACGATGCCGACGATGGAGGCATCTTTGAGGATATCCACCATGAGGTTGGCGGCGGCCGGGATGATCAGGCGCAGGGCCTGGGGCAGCATGATGGAGAAGAAGATCTGGGGGCTGCTGAGGCCGACGGCCAGGGCGGCCTCCCGCTGGCCGGCCCCGATGGATTGCAGGGCACCGCGGTAGATCTCGGCCATGTAGGCGCTGTAGAGCAGGCCCAGGGCCAGGATGGCGCTGGGAATGGGATTGAAGGAAATGCCGGTCACGATGGGCAGGGCGAAGAAGATCCACAGCAGCAGGACGTAGAGGGCTGTGCCGCGAAAGAACTGGGTGTAGAGGTAGGCCGGCACGGTAAGGATCTTGAAGCGGGACATCCGCAGGGCGGCGATGACCAGGCCGGCGACCAGGGCCACGGCCAGGGAGAGGAAGGCCACCTGCAGCGTGATCAGGGTGCCCTGCACCAGGGGGCTGCGGGCTTCCCAAATGAGATCGAAACGAAAGTCCATAGTGGCGTCCCGGTGGGCTCACGTTAGGCCACGCGCCAACGGAAGCGGCGCTCGACGATGGTGGCGATGCCGGCCACGACCAGGGTGCTGGCGATGAGAATCAGGCCGGCGATAGTGTAGTACTCGAAGGGCTGGAAGTTCAGCGCTACCTGGGTACGGGCGAAATACATGAGGTCGAACACGCCGATCACGCCGGCAATGGTCGCGCCTTTCATGACGCCGACGGCCTGATTCACGGTCGCCGGCAGGATGACCCGTATCACCTGGGGCAGAGTGATATAGCGCAGCACCTGCCAGCGGGACAGCCCCACGGAGAGGCCGGCCTCTTGCTGCCCGCGACGCACAGCCATAAAGCCGGTGCGGTAGATCTCGGCCATGTAGGCCGCAGTAATCAGGCCCAGGGTGAGTACAGCCGTGGGCACGGCGGCCAGGCCGATGCCCAGGGTCACCCGCAGCCCGTAGTAGGCCCACAGCAGGAAGACGTAGAGGGGCACGGCGCGGAAGATCTCGATATAGATCTGCGCGGGCACGCTAAATAGCCTGTGCCTGGACAGCTTCATGAGCGCCAGGATCAATCCCAGGGCCAGGGCCACCAGCATGGCCAGAGCGGCCACTCCAAAGGTGACCAGGGTGGCCCGCAGGAAGGCGGGCCAGAAGCGCACCAGCACGTTCCAGTCAAAGTCCACGGCTTGATCCTCGTTGTCAAAGGGCGGGCGGACGGGCGGAGAGTGCCACGGCGCCCTGGAGGTCACCGGGCGCCGCCATCCACAGGGGCCTGCCGGGAGCCCCAGGAGGCTCCCGGCAGGCTGCTTGCGCGGCGACCGACCGTCCTTTACCCTGGGGCTACTGGTTTTGGGTCATGGTGCCGAAAGCGTTGCGCAGGATTTCGTAGCCGGGTAGCTGGCTCATCCAGTAGTCGAAGCGGTTCTGGATCCAGCGCTGGGCCCGGTAGTAGCGAAAGAAGGTTCCCAGCCAGTTCTGGGTCTTGTAGTCGCCCTGGGGCACGTAGTAGGTGTTGACGTCGGAGAAGAGAGAGCCGCCGGGCCAGACCGAGACGGAATCGGGATTCTCGGCCAGGAACTGGGCGGCGTTCCAGATGGCGATCAGGGAGGCGTCGGACTGGCCGCCGGCAACCTCCAGCAGGGTCTCGGGAAAGCCGAGGGGCTTGAAGTTGGCGTTGGGGAAGATGAGCCGTGCCGAGGCGTCCTGGGCCGAGCCAGAGAGGTTGGAGATGGTGACGTCGGGGCTATTGAGCTCCTGGGGATCGTCGATCTGCATACCCTTTTTGAGGATCAGCACGGAGTCCTCAAAGAAGGTCGGCTCGTCGATGAAGAGCACCTGGAGGGCGCGGGCGGGCGTGGCGGTGAAGGCGATGCCGATCCAGTCGAACTTGTCGGCCTGCAGGCCGGCGATGAGCTCGCCGAAGGGCATCTCGACGTACTCCAGATCGACGCCCAGGTCCTGGGCCATCCGGGCATCGATCTCGGGCAAGAGGCCCATGGGCTCGTTGGTGGCAGCGTCGCGAAACTGCAGGGGCGGGAAGGTGAGGTCTACGCCGAGGCGCAGGATGCCGTTGGCAAGGACGCGATCGATGCGGGGCTCGACGGTTTGGGCTGCGGGAGCGGACTGGGCCGCGGCGGCGGCAGGGGACGCGGCGGCAGGCGCAACCGGGGCGACGGTCGTGCAGCCGGTGGCCAACACGCCCAGGGCGCCAGCGGTGCCCAAGCCGGCCACGCGCAGGAATTCACGGCGCCGGAGAGAGTCTTGGTTGTTGTCCATGGTAGTACCTCGTTTCGGGATTGGGTGCAGATGAGACGGTTGAGGGGCGACCTGCGGGCTAGCCCCGTCGCTCCAGGATGGTGTACGAAAGGCGACCTCGTTGAGAGACTTGCCGGGAAATCCTTCGCTGGCGACTCGCTGCAATGTGTATTGGTCGTAGGACCCGCTCAGGATGACAGTGGGAGCATATCTCGCAATGACGGGGCGGGCTGGTGTCGATCACCTCCTCACATGGGGCCAGTAGGCGGGCAGGCAACGGTAGAAGGGCGGCTTATAGGGTGAGCCAGCCGCCGTCGATGACGAGGGTGTGGCCGGTGACGAAGGCGGCCTCGTCGGAGCAGAGGAAGATCACGCCGCCGACCAGGTCCTCGGGCAGGCCGACGCGGCCCATGGGCGTTTTCTCCTGGGCGCGGCGCTGGAGGGCCTCCTCGCTGCCGAAGGAGCGCTCGGTCAGCTCGGTACGGATGAGCCCGGGCGCGATGGCGTTGACGTTGATGCCGTGGGGGGCCAGCTCATTGGCCAGGGCGCTGGTCATCATGCGGATGCCGGCCTTGGCGATGGCGTAGGGGGCGGAGGCGCGGCCGGCCACGAAGGCGGAGGTGGAGGAGACGTTGACGATCTTGCCGCGGCCCTTGGGGATCATGATGCGGGCGGCGGCCTGGCTGCAGAAGAAGGCTGCCTTGAGGTGGATGTCCAGGACGCGTTGCCAGGTGGCCTCGGTGACGTCGAGGAAGCGCTCGTCGGAGCCGATGCCGGCGTTGTTGACCAGGATGTCGACGGTGCCCAGGGTGGCGGCGGCCTGGTGAACCAGGCGTTCAATATCGGCGACCTGGGAGACGTCGGTGCGCAGGGCCAGGGCCTGGCGGCCCAGCGTGGCCACCTCGGCGGCGGTGGCCTCGGCGGCCTGCTCCTTGATGTCGCCGATGACGATGTGGGCGCCGGCGAGGGCCAGGCCCAGGGCCAGGGCCCGGCCGATGCCCTGGGCGCCACCGGTAACGATAGCCACGCGATCTTGGAGGCGCATCGACGATTACCTGCTGTACTTCAGCCGCCACTCGAGCCGATTGACCAGGGTCGAGAAGACAAAGGTCAGGGCGATATAGATCAGGGCGGCGGTGGTGAAGAACTCAAAGGGGCGGAAGTAGAGGTTGGATTTGACGGTGGTGGTGCGCATCAGTTCCATGACGCCGATGATGGACACCAGGGAGGAGTCCTTGAGCATGCCGATGAACATGTTGGCGGTTGGGGGGAGAATGATACGAAAAGCCTGGGGCAGGATGATGTAGCGATAGGTCTGGACCCGGGAGAGGCCCACGGAGAGGGCGGATTCGGTCTGGCCCTTGCCGATGGCCTCGATGCCGGCGCGAAAGATCTCGGCCAGGTAGCCACCGTACTGCAGAGTCAGGGCGATAATGCCGGCCTGGATGGGCGCGAAGTTGATGCCGGTGAGCATGGCCACGCCGTAGTAGAGCCAGATCAGGAAGACGTATTGGGGGATGCCGCGAAAGAACTGGATGTAGGCCCCGGCCAGCCAGCTGAGGAGAGGCACCTTGGATATGCGCATCAGCGCCACAACCAGGCCGACGACCATGGCCAGGCCCATGGAGACGAAGGAAATATACAGCGTCAGCAGGACGCCGGCCAGGATCGCGCCCAGGTTGTTGGCGACCACCAGCAGATCCGGACGGTAGGGCATCAGGACGAGCTCCTCAGTGGATGATCGATCTCAGGAATTCCTGGGTCTCCGGATGTTGGGGTGCGTTGATGATGTCGCGGGCAGGGCCCTCCTCGACGATGACTCCCCGGTTCATGAACACCAGGCGGTCGCCGACCTCACGGGCGAAGCCCATCTCGTGGGTGACCACGAGCATGGTCATGCCCTCGTTAGCCAGCCGGCGCATCTCCTCCAGGACGCCGGCTACCAGTTCGGGGTCGAGGGCGGAGGTGGCCTCGTCGAAGAGCATGATGGCCGGGTCCAGGGCCAGGGCGCGGGCGATGGCCACCCGTTGTTGCTGGCCGCCGGAGAGCATGGAGGGATAGGCGTTGACCTTGTCGGCCAGGCCGATGCGCTCCAGCTGCTGAGCGGCGCGGGCATCGGCCTCCTTGACGGGCATCTTCAGGACCCGGCGCAGGGCCAGGCTGACGTTGTCGCGAGCGGTCAGGTGGGGCCACAGGTTGAAGTGCTGGAAGACCATGCCGATGTGGGTGCGCAGCTGCTGCATATCCGAGGCCTTGGGCCGGTGCCGTCCGTCGAAGGCGAACTCCCGGTCGAAGCGCTCGTCGCGGAAATGGATTAGCCCCTGGTTGGGCATCTCCAGGAGGTTGATGCAGCGCAACATGGTGCTCTTGCCGGAGCCGCTGCGGCCGATGACCACCACGACCTCGCCCTTCCTGACGACCAGGTCGACGCCCTTCAGGACTTCCAGATCGCCGAAGCTCTTGTGGAGGTTCTCGATGCGCAGGATTTGTTCGGTCATAGGGGATCAGGTCTTTTCACGGCGTTGAAGGGGAAGACTGGTCCAGTCTTCGGAGACTGGACCAGTCTGGGCGCCACCTCCGTCTCCATCACTATGAACCCGCGACCTGGCCTCAGTCCCAGGTGACCTCACCGCGCAGGGTGGGCCCGACGATCTCCTGGTAGAGGGAGTCCAGGTTGCCGCGATCGCGGTACCAGGCCAGCCAGTTGTCGAGATAGTGCTGGAAACCATGCTCGCCCGGGCGGACGGGGATACAGCCCCACTCGCGGGCCACGCTCTGGGGTTCGCCGGTGGCGGTGTCCAGGAGCACCCGGGTGCTGGGGTGGGTGGCGGCGAAGGGCAGGGCCAGGTAGGCCTCGATGAGGCAGGCATCGGCACGGCCGGATTCGACCTCCAGCATCACCTCGGGAACCTTGAGGGGCACGATTTCGGCCAGGGGGAAGGCCTCCCGGGCGCGGAACTCGGCGGTGGCGGCCTCCTGGGCGGTGATCCGCTTGCCGGCCTGGTTGTAGTCGGACCAGGGCCCCTCGGGAGCATCGGCCTGGACCAGCATGACCTGGTCGTAGGGCACGTAGCCGCGCGTGAAGCCCATGCTGAGGGCGCGCGACGGGCGGTTGGCGATGCCGACCAGGATGGTGTCGTACTTTCCTGACAGCAGCCCGGGCAATAAGGCATCGAACTCCACGTCGGCCCATTCCAGGTCGACCTCCAGGTCCGCGGCGATCATCTTGCCCACCTCGATGTCGTAGCCGGCGGGCTCGTTGGTGGCGGGATCGCGGTAGGACTGGGGCGGGAAGCGCATGGTGGAGCCGATGACGATCTTGCCGCGCTGCCTGATCTCGTCGATCTGGTTGCCGAAGGCCCAGGGCGAATCGCCCTGTTGGGGTGGTGCGGCCGCCGGGCTCTGGCCACCAACGGCTGACGGTGCAGGGGCGGCGGCAGGCGCCTGGCAGGCCACCAGCGCGGTGGTGGCGGCGGCGGCCAGGCCGGCTTTGGCGAGGAAGTCTCGCCGGTTCAGCTGCTCTTTGTTGTCGGACATCGACAAATCTCCTTCTCCTGCGGAATAGATGCGGGGAGGCGCGGTGCGCCTCGACACGGGGATGGTGACATCCGACCACGCCGGTCGGGCTGAAGCCGGGGGAGTCGTCAGCCCGTCCAGGACCGGGCTGCGGCACACTCGTCGATGGCGTCGCAGAGGCGTTCCACGCCCTGCACCAACAGATCCTGCGCGGTGGCCAGGGAGACGCGCACGAAAGAGGCGCCGGCGTTGCCAAAGGCGGTGCCGGGTGCGACGGCGACATGCTTCTCGTGCAGCAGATGGAGCGCGAAGTCGCGGGAGCTCATGCCAGAGGCGCTGACGTCGATCATGATATAGAACGCGCCGCGCGGGGTATAGACGTAGCGGCCGCGGCGCTGGAGCACGTCGACCACGGCATCGCGGCGGTCCCGGTAGGCGGCGCGCATGGTGTCGACGCAGTCTTGAGGGCCGGTGAGAGCGGCCTCGGCGGCCTTCTGGGACACGGAGGAGACGCACGAGATCATAGGCTCCTGCAGCTTCATGACCAGGCGGGCGAGGTCGGGGTTGGAGACGATGTAGCCCACGCGCCAGCCGGTCATGGCGTAGGTCTTGGAGAAGCTGTAGGCCCCGATGGTGCGCTCGGGATCCAGTGGCACGGGACTGACGTGCTCCCCTTCGAAGATGAGCTGCTCGTAGACCTCGTCGGCGAGGAGGTAGAGGTCGTGGCGCTGGGCAAAGGTCACCAGGCCGGCGATGGTGTCGCGGGGGAAGACCGCACCCGTGGGATTGCTGGGGCTGTTGATGATGAGCAGCTTGGTGCGGGTGGTGACCAGGCGCTCCAGCTCGGCGATGTCCGGCACGAAGCCGTTGGCGATGTGCAGGGGATAGCGCACCGGACGGCCACCGCACAGGATCACGCTCATCTCGTAGTTGGGCCAGCCGGGATCGGGCAGCAGGACCTCTTCCCCGGGCTCGACGAGGGCGAAGAGCAGGGAGGTGATGACTTGGACCGCGCCTACCCCAACGTTGACCTGGTGCGGTGTGACCTGGTAGCCGTTGATGCGGTGGACCTTGTCGGCGATCAGCTCGCGCAGGGAGAGGAGGCCCGAGCTCTGGGTATACTTGGTGAAGCCGTCCTCGATGCCTTTGAGCGCACCGGCGATTATGTGGTCAGGAGTGGCAAAGTTGGGATCCCCGACCTCCATGCGGATGACGCCGGGCATGGCCACGGCCAGGTTGACGATCTCACGGATGCCAGAGCCTGGCATCAGAGTGGGGGTTTGGGCCGGCGATTTCACGGGAGGAGTGCCGATCTAGCTAGGAGCGGACCAGCAGCATGGGCCGGTCAAGGTGCTGGAGGAGCTGGGCCGCCACGCTGCCCTGGAAGACGCGGGCCAACGCGCCGCGGCCGTGGGTGGCCATGGCGATCAGGTCGGCGCCAATGGACTCGGCGAAGTCGGTGATGACGGGGACGACGGGCCCCTGCAGGACATGGGTTTCTGCGGCGATGCCGCGGGCGCGCAGCTCGCCGCGCAGACCGTTGAGGTAGTCCTCGGCCTCCTGGGCGACGGCGACGAACTCGGGCCGGGTGCTGGAGGAGTAAGGGGCCTCGGGCTGGACGTGCAGGGAACCGGCCTCGACGACCTGGAGGAGATAGACGGTGGCCTCGAAGCGTGTCGCCACCTCCTCCACATGGGGAAGGATCGCTTCGGCTCGACTCGATCCGTCAAGAGGCACGAGGATGCGTTTGTACACGGGCGCCTGTCCTATGGCTCAGGATGCGAGGGGTTGGTGTGAAGCTTGTCCGAACCTGGTGCGTTGGTAGGGCCATTCTATCAGATCAGGGAAGGCAGAACAAGAGACATGAGGATCATCCTGGTGCGCCCTTGGTATCACGTTGTGCAGACGCGGCGCCGGGTACCAGGGCGGGATTTTGCTCGCGGGGCGGAGTCGAGGCTCTAGCCGGGTTTGAGCTATCGACCCGGCTGAAGCCTCGACTCCGAACCCGGAGCCGGCTGAAGCCTCGACCTGGCGCTCAGATCGTGTGCAGGATGGTGGGGTCGATTTCAGAGACGGAGGGGCAGCCGGTGAGGGACATGGTGCGCTGGAGCTCTTCGTGGAGGAGGTCCATGATGGTGGCGACGCCGGTGCGGCCGGCGGCGGCGCAGGCGATGAGCAGGAGGGTGGCGACGCCGACGGCGTCGGCGCCCAGGGCCAGGGCTTTGAGGACGTCGGTGCCGCGGCGGAAGCCACAGTCCACCAGGACGGTGAGCTCGGGCACGGCCTGGCGAATGGCGGGCAGGATTTTGAGCACGGGCACGGCGTAGTCGATGGCCTCGCCGCCGTGGAAGCTGACGACGATGGCGTCGGCGCCGATATCCCGGGCGGCCAGGGCATCGTGCACGCTGAGCACGCCCTTGACCACGAAGGGCAGGTTAGTGGCGGCGCGGAAGCGCCGCAGGTCGTCCAGGGTCTTGTGGGTGAGGAAGGGGGGGCCTGGGACCTCGTCCCAGGCCTTTTCCTTGTAGAAGACGTCGATGTCCATGCCGGTGGCCACGCAGCCCAGGGCCTCGGCCCGCTGCAGGTGGCGCAGGATCAGCTCGTCGTCGTCATAGGGCTTGACGATGTGCACGACGGGCGCGCCCTGGTCGACGATGCGGGCCAGCTCCTCGAGGGTGATGAGACCGGTGGACATCATGCTGCCAGCGTCGGCCAGGCCGGCGGCGATCTGCTCCAGGTAGGGCGTTTCCCAGGGGGCCAGGCGCTCCAGCACGCGCGACTGGCACAGGGCTGAGGCGATGACCGGCAGGCGGAGGGGCCGGCCGAACAGGGTCGTGGCCGTAGTGGCGGGCCGGCTGCCAAGGATGCGCATCTCAAAGGCCAGGCGATCCATGTACTGCCGGTTGAGCCGGTTTTGGGAGCGGGTCTCCGCGCCCAGGTCGAGGTATGGCTCCATGCCGGCGGCGCGGATGCGGGCCAGGCCCTGATCGAGTAGCTCCTGGTAGCGCATGGTCGTTACTCCAGCTCCCGGTCGGAGCCGGGGCGGAAGGCGGGGCCGTTCATGACCAGGTAGGCCATGGTGCCGTCGAACACGTAGGGCATGCCGCGCGGGATGAAGACGAAGTCGCCGGCCTGGACCTCACCGGCAGGCTCCTCGCCGACCTGGAACACGCCCGAGCCATCGACGATGTAGTAGACGCGGTCGCTCTCGTCGCATACCATGCGCTTGTGGTGGCCCCAGATCTCGACCCAGGTGACGCTGATGTCGGGCGTGTGGTCCTCACGGCGGATCACCCGCTTCATGCGCAGCGGGTAGCCCTCCTCGACGATGTCGGGCAGCTCGGAGGGGCGGATGATCATGGCTTCACCTCAGGGTGCCCTCGGCGACCAGAGCCGCCACTACGGCCTTGACCAGGTCGGGCAGGATGAAGGGGGCGATGCCGGCGATCCAGGCTGTGGCCAGGGTATTGACGTTGGGCGAGATGGCCATCAGCCAGCCGGCGCCGAGGGCGTAGATGACGGCCATGCCGGACAGGCTGCCCACCAGGCGGGACAGGAGGGAGGACCAGGGCGCGCGCTCGGCGATCAGGCCGGCGACGAAGGCTGCGGGCACGAAGGCCCAGAGGTAGCCGGCGGTGGGGCCGGAGAGGGCGGCAGCGCCGCGAGCGTAGGCGTCCAGGGGGAGGCCAACCGCGATGGCACTGAGGTAGGCCAGCTGGCTGAGGGCGCCGCCGCGGGCGCCGAGCATGAGGCCGGCGAGCACCACGGCCATGGTCTGCAGGGTGATGGGGACGGGGGTGTTGGGGAGCGGGATGGTGATGCGGGCGGCCAGGGCGGTCAGGGCGGCGAAGACGGCGACCTGGGCGATAGTGATCCAGACACTGTCACGGGTGAGCACGAAACGACGAACCATAGGTGTACCTCCTTGAGACACGGATATTTACCGCAAAGGCGCAAAGAGCGCAAAGCCAATCCCTGGGCCGGAGGAGGCCGGAAAGGGAACCGCAAGGGCGCCACGAGCGCAAAGAATTCTTTGGCGAGGCTCTGCGCACTTTGCGTCTCTGCGGTTCAATGCCTGGTGCTTTCAGTCGGCCAGGATGATGAGGACGTCGCCGGATTGGACGGGGTCGCCCTCGGCGCAGTGGATGCCGTTGACGGTGCCGTCGAACATGGCTTCGACGTCGATTTCCATTTTCATGGACTCCAGCACGACGACGATGTCGCCGGCGGAGACCGCGTCTCCCTCCTGGACCAGGACCCGCAGGACGGTCCCTGTCAATGGTGCTGTGATCTCCATGGCATTCCTCCTGTTCAGGGCCTGGATAGTAAGTGCACGTCGTAGGTGCCGGCGACGAAGCCGGGATCTTCGAGGACGCGCTGGTGCAACGGGATGTTGTGTTTGATGCCGGCGATGCGATAGGCGGAGAGGGCCTGGTGGCCCTGCCGGATGGCCTCTTCCCGGGTGGGACCCCAGACGACGAGCTTGGCCAGCAGGGGATCGTAGAAGGGGGTCACGACGTCGCCCTGCTGAACGCCCGAGTCCACGCGGATGTGCTCGCCGGCCGGCTCCTCGTATACCTCCAGGGGGCCGGGGGAGGGATAGAAGGTCTCGGGGTCCTCGGCGTAGATGCGAAACTCGATGGCGTGGCCGTGCTGGGACAGATCAGCCTGTTGCAGGGTGAGGGGCTCGCCGGCGGCGATGCGGAGCTGCCACTGCACCAGGTCGACGCCGGTGACCATCTCGGTGATAGGGTGCTCGACCTGGATGCGGGTATTGACCTCCAGGAAGTAGAACTGGCCGTCGGTATCGGCGATGAACTCGACGGTGCCGGCGCTGGCGTAGCCGATGGCGCGGCCGGCGGCCAGGGCGGCCTCGGCGATGGCCTGGCGCATGGCAGGGGTGACGAAGGGGGAGGGGGTCTCCTCGACGACCTTCTGGTGGCGGCGCTGGACCGAGCATTCGCGCTCGAAGAGGTGCAGCAGGTGGCCGTGGTGGTCGCCCAACAGCTGGACCTCGATGTGCCGCGGGTGGTCGATGGCGCGCTCCAGGTAGACCGCGCTGCTGTCGAAGGCCCGGGCAGCCCGGCGTTGGGCCTGGTCGAGGGCTTTGGCCAGCTTGGCCGGCCCGTCGACCCGCATCATGCCGATGCCGCCGCCGCCGTGGGCGGCCTTGATGAGCAGGGGATAGCCGACCTCGTCGGCCATGGCGGCGGCCTCCACGGGATCGTCAGAAAGATAGGCCTGCATGCCGGGGACTACAGGGACACCGGCGGCCTGCATGGTGCGGCGAGCCTCGACCTTGTCGCCCATGGCGCGGATGGCTGCGGGCGAGGGGCCGACGAAGGCCAGGCCGGCGGCGGCGCAGGCCTCGGCGAAGGCGGCGTTCTCGGCCAGGAAGCCGTAGCCGGGGTGGACGGCCGCGGCGCCGGTCTGGCGGGCGGCCTCCAGGATGGCGGGGATGTTGAGATAGCTGGCCTGGGGCAGGGGCGGGCCGAGCAGCACAGCCTCGTCCGCGGCGGCCACGTGGCGGGCGGTGGCGTCAGCCTCGGAGTAGACGGCGACGGTGGCGACGCCCAGGGCCTGGCAGGCCCGGATGATGCGCAGGGCGATCTCGCCCCGATTGGCGATTAAGACTTTGTCGAACATAGTACCTACACCGGCATCACGCCGTTGCGGCGCTCGATGCGCACGGGCTCCTTGAGGGCGTAGTTCTGGTAGCGGGCGATCAGCTCGTCGCGGAGTTCCGAGCCGGGCACCACGGCCTCGATGAAGAACTCGTTGGCGACGGCGTAGGGGTCGATGGACTCCTCGTATTCCCGGCGTTTCTCGGCCACATAGGCGGCCCGTTCTTCCTCGGGCAGCTCCATGATCTTGTTGTAGTAGACGGCGTTGATGGCGGCCTCGGGGCCCATCAGGGCCGGGCGGGCGGTGGGCAGGGCGATGCAGGCATCGGGCTGCATGGGCGCGCCGGACATGGCCAGGTAGCCGCCGCCATAGGCCTTGCGCACGATGACCGCAATACGGGGGACCTTGGACTCGGCGACGGCGAACAGCATCTTGGCGCCGTGGCGGATGATGCCCTGTTTCTCCACCTGCGAGCCGATCATGTAGCCGGAGATGTCCATCAGGAAGAGGAGGGGGATGTTGAAGGCGTTGCAGATCCAGATGAAGCGGGCGGCCTTGTCCGAGGAGTCCGGGAAGAGCACGCCGCCCTTGACCCGGGACTGGTTGGCCAGGATGCCCACCGGACGGCCGCCCAGCCGGGCCCAGCCGGTAACCAGCTCGGTGGCAAAGAGGCGCTTGTACTCCAGGAAGCTGCCCTCGTCCACGAGGCGCAGGATGAGCTCGACCATGTCGAAGGCTACGCTCTGGCGCACCGGCACAATCTCCTCGATGGAGCGGCCGGCCGCAGGCGGGGCCGGCTCGGCCAGCGGCGGCTTCTCGCGCCAGTTCTGCGGGAAGTAGGCCAGATATTGGCGGACGATGGCCAGGGCCTCCTGCTCGGTCTTGGCCAGCACGTCGCCCAGGCCACTGGTGGTGCAGTGCATGCGGGCGCCGCCCATCTGCTCCAGGGTGACCTTCTCGCCGATGGCCATCTCGGCCATGCGCGGGGAGCCCAGGTAGGCGTTGGCGTTCTTGTCGACCATGATGCAGATGTCACACAGGGCTGGAACGTAGGCCGAGCCCGCCGGGGAGGGCCCGAACAGGACGCTGATCTGGGGCACGCGGCCACTGAACTGGATCTGGTTGTAGAAGATGTTGCCCCAGGCATTGCGGCCCACGTAGCAGTCGATCTGCTCGTCGATGCGAGCCCCGGCGGAGTCGATCAGATAGATCAGGGGGATGCCCAACTGGTCAGCCTTCTCCTGGGTGTAGGTGATCTTCTGGTAGGTGCGCAGGCCCCAGGTGCCGGCCTTGACCGTGAAGTCGTTGGCGATGACCGCCACCGGCCGGCCGTCGACGGTGCCAATGCCGGTGACCACGGCATCGCCGGGCAGGCCCTCCTGGAGGCGAGTCAAGAGGCCGTCCTCGACGAAGGAGCCAGGGTCCAGCAGCAGGTCGAGCCGCTCGCGGGCGAAGAGCTTGTTCTGCTCCTTGAGGCGTTCGTGGTATTTGGCATCGCCGCCGCGCCTGGCGCGCTCGATCTTGTCCAGCAGGGCATGGTTGGGATGGTCGGGGGGGAGGGTGGTGTCTTCGCTCACGCTGTTGCTCCGTGGGGTGGCTGAGAGTTCATGGGGCCGCAGGCCGGCGGCTCAAACGTCGATCTCCATGCGCAGCAGGGCAGTGCCCATGGCCTTGGCGGTCTGGTCGAAGCGCAGGGTGCGGGTGGCGCCGCCGTCGATGCCGTTACGCAGGAGGATCTCAAAGCTGTGGATCCTGGGCATGGGGTAGATCTCCACCGGCCCCTTGACCATGTCGCCGAAGTGCTCCTTGATGCGCTCGGGGGTGAGGGAGCGGCTGATGATCTCGTAGCATTCGGCGTCGAAGGCCAGGAGGCCGACGTTGGCCACGTCGCCTTTGTCTCCGGAGCGGGCGTAGGCCAGGTGGCGCAGTTGTTTCTTGGGCATGGGATCGGTCCTTTCGGGCGCGCTCAGGCAGCGGGGCGCTTGTGCATGAGCAGCAGGTAATTGCAGGCGATCACGGGCTCGCCGCGCTGGTTGACGATGCGCATGGCGTAGTCGACGATGCCGCCAGCGTCGCCCTTGTCTTTGAGCTCGACCACCTCCATCTCGACGTGCACGGTGTCACCGATGAATGTGGGCCTGAGGAAGCGCAGGCGGTCGATGCCGTAGAAGGCCACGACGCGGCCGGGCACGGCCGGCACCATGCCGGTGGCAAAGGAGAGCACCAGCACGCCATGCGCGATGCGCCGGCCAAAGCGGCTGCGCTCGGCGTAGTCCTGGTCGACGTGGATGGGGTAGAAGTCGCCGCTGAGGCCGGCGAAGTTGACCACGTCGGCCTCGGTGACGGTGCGGGCCCAGGTGGTCCAGCGCTGGCCAATCTCGTGCTCTTCGAAGTAGCGGTCGGGCATGGCTGGCTCCTAGCCCCAGTTGGGCTTGCGCTTCTCCAGGAAGGCGGTGGTGCCCTCCCGCAGGTCGTCGCCCAGCATGAAGGCCACGCGCAGGCTGCGGGCAAAGGCCAGGGCATCGTCGTAGGACATGTCCGCGGTGGCATAGAGGCAGTGCTTGCCCAGGCGCAGGGCGTTGGGGCCCTTGCCGGCCAGCTCCTCGGCCAGGACAGTGACGGCCGGCTCCAGGTCTTCTTTCGGCACCACGCGGTTCACCAGCCCGATGCGGGCGGCCTCCGCGGCGTTGATGATGCGGCCGGTGAGGGAGAGCTCCACGGCCTGTTTCATGCCGACGGCCCGGCGCAGCGCCGGCAGGATCAAGAGAGGGAAGAGGCCGATGCGGATCTCGGTTACGCCGAGCTGGGCATCCTCGGCAGCGATGGCGATGTCGGCCAGGGCCACCAGCCCGCAGCCACCCGCCAGGGCATAGCCCCGGACCGCGGCGATCACCGGCTTGGTCATGGCGGGCACCAGGGCAAACAGCTCTTCCCACTCGCCGCCCTTCTCCCAGTGGTGCTGGGCCGGCTGGTCCAGCTCGGCCCGGAACTCGCGCAGGTCGCCTCCCGCGCTGAAGTTGTCGCCGGCAGCCTGGAGGATGACGACCCGCACCTCGGGGTCGGCCTCCGCCTGGCGCAGGGCGGCGATGAGGTCCTGCACCGTGGCATAGTCCAGGGCATTGCGGCGCTCGGGCGCGTTCAGGGTAAGGCGGGTGATGTGGCCGGCAGTGTGGGCGAGCAGGGATGATTCGTTCATGATATCGCTCACACGCTGTGCACGGCAACGCCAACCTGCACAGCGCTGCGCGGGATCAGAGTGGGCCACAGGGCCACGACGGGCCGGGGGCGGAAGGGCACGCCGAAGGCGGTGCCGGTGCCGCCCAGGGTCCAGAGGTGGGTGGCCTCGCGGCGCACGACGTCGGCCTCGTCCATGGTGCGTACCTTGGCCGCGATGCGCAGGCCGACCTCGTTGGGCTCGCCCTCCACCGGGTGGGCCGTGCTGCCGTGCAGGGTGTTGATGCCCACGTAGTCGAAGCGCAGCTCCACGGGCTCCACGCCCAGCATCTGCAGGCGCCGGCGCACGATGTCCTCGGAGCGCCGGGCCTTCTCCAGGGCGTCGGGCCAGGAGTAGAGGAGCAGGCCCTCGGCGATGAAGCCGTCGCGGTAGCCGATGCAGACCTTGAGGGTGTCGGGCCGGGGCCGGCCGCTCATGCCGGTGACCCGCACCCGGTCGGGGCCGATCTCCTCCATCTCCACCGAGGTGAAGTCGGCCACGCCGTCGGGCATGAAGTAGCTGCGGGGGTCGGATATCTCGTAGGTCAGCTGCTCCTTGACGGTCCACTGGTTGACGATGCCGCCGGAGCCGTCGACCTTGGTGATGACGGCGCTGGCGTCCTGGTCGACCTCGGCGATCGGGAAGCCGATGCGCCAGGGCTCCCGGGCCTCCCGCCACTGGCAGGAGCCACCGCCGGTGACGAAGCAGGAGCACTCCAGCAGGTGGCCAATGGTGATGGCAGCGCCGATGCGGCCCCAGTAGGGCTCGGCGAAGGACCAGCCGAACTCGTGCATCATGGGCCCCACGTACAGGGCGCTGTCGGAGACGCGGCCGGTCACCACCACGTCCGCCCCGCCCTGCAGCGCTTCGATCACGCCATCGGAGCCGATGTAGGCGTTGGCCGCCACGATGTCCTGGCGGATGCGCTGGAGGCCCTCCTCGCCGGTGTCCATGTTCACGAAGCGGACGCCATCGGCGGCCAGGGCATCCAGCTGGTCCAGGACATCGTCGCCGGTGACCACGCCGATCTTCAGGCCCTGGTAACCCATCTGGCGGGCCA
Source organism: Anaerolineae bacterium (assembly GCA_032111745.1). Taxonomy (GTDB): domain Bacteria; phylum Chloroflexota; class Anaerolineae; order JAAEKA01; family JAAEKA01; genus JAULUH01. The sequence continues at coordinate 27,795 of JAULUH010000137.1, forward strand.
GGTCGACGACCTTCTGGCCGCCGGCCTCGGGGTTGGCGCCGCCGGCATTGGTCATCATCTTGAAGCCGTTCTGGCGCAGGTAGGGGAGCAGGGCCTCGGTCCAGGGGATGAGGTCGGGGATGTAGCCGGCACGGGGGTCCTTGGCACGCATGCGCTGCAGGATGGCCAGGGTCAGCTCAGCCAGGTGGTCGAGGCCGAGATAGTCGAGCTGGCCCTTGGCCGCCAGCTCCACGGCGGGGTCCAGCATGTCACCCCAATAGGCCGAGCCACTGCCGAGACGGATGGTCTTCATGGTTATGCCTCCGATGGGGCGGGCACACTGACGATCACTGCCTCGCCCTCGCCAATGCCGCCGCACAGGGTGGCCAGGCCGGTGCCGCCGCCCCGGCGGTGCAGCTCATAGATCAGGGTCATGACCAGGCGAGCGGCGGTGGCGCCGGTGGGATGGCCCAGGGCGATGGCGCCGCCGTTGACGTTGGTCTTCTCCCGGATGGCCTCGGCTTTCCCCTGATCGCCGCCGGCCAGCAGCAGGGTGCTGACCAGGGGCACCGCCGCGAAGGCCTCGTTGATCTCGATCAGGTCGACGTTGTCGATGGTTATCCCGGCCCTGTCCAGGGCCAGCTGGCCCGACTTGGCCGGGATGGATGCGATGCGGTCAGGGTGGCCCGAGGCCATGCTCCAGCCGGAGAGGGTGGCCAGGGGGGATAGCCCGCGGCGGCTGGCCTCCTCCCGGGACATGAGCACCAGGGCTGAGGCGCCGGTGTTGAGGCCGGGCGCGTTGCCGGCGGTGACCGTGGGGCTGCCGTAGACGGTCTTGAGCCGGGCCAACTTCTCCAGGGAGGTATCGGCGCGAGGGGACTCGTCGGCGGCGAAGAGGATGGGGTCGCCCTTGGGCTGGGGCACGGGCACCGGCATGATCTCGTCGGCGAACTTGTTCTCGGCCTGGGCGGCGAAATAGCGCTCGTGGCTGCGCACGGCCCAGCGGTCTTGCTCCTCACGGCCGATGCCGTACTCCAGGGCCTCTTCGGACGCCTGTACGGCGCGGGGCTTGCCCGTCATAGGACAGGCGATGACCAGCTGGTCCTTGAGCACGATGTCGCCCAGGGTATTGCCCCAGCGGGCCTCGTGGACGAAGTAGGGGACTCGACTCATGTTCTCCGTGCCGCCGGCGACGCCCACCCGGGCCTCGTCCAGGCGGATCGAGCGCGATACCTGGTTGATGGCGGCCATGGAGGAACAGCAGGCCCGGTCGACGGTGAAGGCGTTCTTGTCCTCGGGCAGTCCGGCCTTGATCACGACCTGGCGGGCGATGGAGCGGTCGGAGCCAGGCAGGTTGACGCCCAATACCAGCTCGTCGACGGCCGCGGGCTCCACGTTGGCCCGGCGCAGGGCCTCGGCCACGACCAGGCCGCCCAGCTGGGGAAGGGAGAAATCCTTCAGGGTGCCGCCAAATCTACCAAAGGGGGTGCGGACGGCGCTAACGACGACGACTTCGGTCATGGGGAAATGACTCCTGGTAGAATAGGGGTGTGGGTGAAAGCGGTTGTTGCATGGCTATCGTGAAGTGTCCGCCGGTTCATGTTTTCCTGCATACTGCGCTCATGAACAGCCCTCGGTCATGAACGCACGGGCATGAATGGCGTGGTGCGGCGTGGC
>JAULUH010000138.1:0-4510 GCA_032111745.1 Anaerolineae bacterium
CCTGCCGCGCTTCCAGCTGGCCCTGGGCCAGATGGCCTTCTTCCGTGGCCTCCTGGCCGAGCTGAGCGCGCCCGCCTCCCAGGTGGCGTTGCTGCAGAGCGCCATCGACCGCAAGAGCGCCGCCGGACTGGCTGCCGCCCTCGACCAGGTGGGCGCCGCCGGCGCGGTGCGCCGCGCCCTGCTGGCCCTGCCCGGGCTCAACGGCGGCCCCGCAGTTCTGCACCAGGGCCGCTCCTACTGCCTTAACCCCACCATGCACGCCGCGCTGGATCGCCTGGAGGCCATCCACAGCCTGCTGGAGGGCTTCGGCTGCGCCGATGCCGTGGCCTACGACCTGGGCGAGGCCCGCGGCATGGAGTACTACACCGGCATCACCTTCAAAGGCTATACTCCCGGCCTGGGCTTCTCCATCTGCTCCGGCGGCCGCTACGACCACCTGGTCGGGCACTTCGGGCCGCCGCAGCCCGCGGTTGGCTGTGCCTTGTGGCTGGACCGCCTCCTGCTCGCCCGCCGGCGCCAGGGCTGGCAACCCGCGCCCGCCCGGCCTGACCTAATCCTGGCCCCTGCAGGCTGCGCCGACTGCCTGGCCGCGGCCGCCGCCCTGCGAGAGCGTGGCCTGGTAGTCGAGCTGGAGGCCAGCGACCGCGAGGCCCCCGCCCTGATCGCCCGGGCCAGAGCCGCCGGCATCGCCGCCGTCGCCTGGTGCGCCGGGGAAGGCCAGGCCATGCTCTGGGACGGCACGGGCGAGCGGCTTGTCCCGGCCGCGGACCTGCCTCGCCAGGTGCTGGGTCTATGACCACGCCATCGGTGTCCCCTGCCCTGGGCGCGGCCGCCGGGCCGCTGCCGGATGCCGCAGAGCTGGTGGTGGCCCTGCCCAAGGGTCGGCTGCTGGACGAAGCCCTGCCCTACCTGGCCCGGGCAGGCTACGCCTGGCAGCCCGGGGCCAATGGCAGGCGGCTCGTCGTGCCGAGCGCCTCCCCGGGGGTCAGCTATGTGCTGGCCAAGCCGGCAGACGTGCCGGTCTACGTGGAGTACGGGGCCGCCGACCTTGGCATCGCCGGCCTGGACGTGCTGCGGGAGAGCCAGCGCGACCTCTTCGAGCCGCTGCTGTTGCCCATCGGCTACTGCCGGCTGGTGGTCGCCGGGCCCGCCGGCCGCTCCGACCGGCCCCTGCGCCTGGAGCCATCCCCGCGCGTCGCCACCAAGTTTCCTCGCCTCACCGAGGACTTCTTCCGGCGCCGGGGCGTCAGCGCTGAGATCATCGAGCTCTCTGGCTCCGTCGAGCTGGCACCCCTGGTCAACCTGGCCGACCTGATTGTCGACCTGGTGCAGACCGGCACCACCCTGCGCGACAATGGATTGGTGGAGCTGCGCACCATCCTGGAGAGCCAGGGCGTGCTGGTGGCCAACCGCGCGGCCTGGCGCCTGAAGAACCGGGCCATGGTCGCGTTCGTCGACGCCCTGGCCGCCAGCGTTGCCGGCATTTCACAGGAGTAACCCGCAAGCTCATGGCCGAGTTGACCGTGCGCGACGCCACCAAGGACGAGCGCAAGCTGATCCAGGACTGGCTGATCGAGGATATCGCCGCCGACCCCTTCTTCCGCAGCACCATGGAGAGCCCGTGGCGCCGTTTTGTCTACCGTGCCGTGGTCATGCCCCGGTATCTCAGCGGCGGCGCCTATCCCTGGTCCCTGGAGCAGGATGGGGAGCTGGCCGGCTATGCTGTCGTCGTTCTCCAGGGGCTGTCGGTGCACATCTCCGACCTGGTGGTCCGCCCCGGCTATGAGGAACCGACCCTGATCTCCCTGGTGCTACAGCGTGCCGAGAACCTGGCCCGGGAGCGCGAGTACCCCTACCTGCGGATCGCGCCGCTGGCCACCAGCGACGAGAAGCTGGCCCCCTATCGGGCCGCCGGGCTGAGCTTTCTCGATTACTATCTCTATGCCTACACCGGTAACGTGGCCGCCGGGGAGCTGCCTGTTGGCGTGCAGCTGCAGGGCCTTGCCGCGCCCAAGGCGCTGGGCCTGCGGCTGGGCTATCTTGACCAGGAGCTCAAGGCCGCGGCTGTGCCGGCCCTGGATCTGATCGAGGATACCCTGCTGCCCAGCCAGCCGCCGAAGTATCCCTCGTTCGCCATCACGCGCGACGGCGCGGATTTCGGCTACCTGGGGGCCCGACCCGACGAGCGGCGCGACGGCGTGATGACCCTGGTCCTGTCGACCCCTCTGGAGGCCTGGGGCACGGCGCTGGAGCCGGGCATCATTGCCGGCTACCTGGCCCGCCGCGGCGCCACAGAGCCGGTGGCCGTGCGCCTGCTGCTCTGCACCACGGCCCATTGCGAGAAGGCCGACGCGGCCCTGGCCGCCATCGGCCTGCAGCGCGGCCTGGACGCCCGGCCGGTGCTCTACAAGAAGGTAGCATGATCATCTTTCCCGCCATCGACCTGCGCCGCGGCCGTTGCGTGCGCCTGCGCCAGGGCGACCCGAGCGCCGAGACCATCTATGGCGATGACCCGGCGGCCATGGCAGCCCATTGGGTCGAGCAGGGTGCGGCGTGGCTCCACGTGGTGAACCTGGACGGCGCGCTGGGCGACCGGGGGGCGGCAGCCGCCAACCTGGCTGCCCTGCAGGCCATCCGCCAGCGGGTGCCGGTGCCCATCCAGTTCGGCGGCGGCCTGCGCTCCCTGGACGACGTGGCCGAGGCCCTGGCCCTGGGCGCCACCAGGGTGGTCCTGGGCACCATCGCGGTGCAGCGCCCCGACCTGGTCGCGGCCGCCCTCCAGCGCTTCGGCGCCGAGCGTATCGCCGCCGGGCTGGACGCGCGTGATGGCCACGTGGCCATCCACGGCTGGCAGGCTGGGACGGCCGTCCCCCTGCTGGAGGCTGCCACCGCGCTGCGGGAGCTGGGCGTCGCGCGGGCGGTCTACACCGACATCGCCCGCGACGGCATGCTGTCCGGGGTGGACGCGGCGGGCGCCGCTGAGCTGGCCCGGCGCACCGGCCTGGCCGTCATCGCCAGTGGCGGCGTGCGCGATCTGGCGGATATCCGGCTGCTGGCCCGGGAGACACCCGCGGGCGTGGAGGGCGTGATTGCCGGCCAGGCCCTGTATACCGGCGCCCTAAGCCTGGCCGAGGCCCTGGCCGTTGCCCGCTGACCCTGGCTGCACCTACGGCCCTACGAGACGAGTGCTATGCTAGCTAAACGCATCATCCCTTGCCTAGACGTGGCCGAGGGCCGCGTGGTCAAGGGCGTCAGCTTCGTCAACCTGCGGGACGCCGGCGACCCCGTGGAGCAGGCCGCGGTCTACGATGCCGAGGGTGCCGACGAGCTGGTGTTTCTCGACATCACGGCCAGCCACGAGCGCCGCGACATCGTCATCGACATGGTGGCCGCGGTCGCCGACCGGGTGTACATCCCCTTCACCGTCGGCGGCGGGGTGCGCAGCGCCGAGGACATGCGCGCCATCCTGCTGGCCGGCGCCGACAAGGTCAGCGTCAACTCGGCGGCCGTGCGCCAGCCCGAGCTGATCACGGCGGGCGCCGAGGAGTTTGGTAGCCAGTGCGTTGTCGTGGCCATCGACGCCCGTCGCCGGCCGGGTGGCGGGTGGGAGGTTTACATCAACGGCGGCCGCGTCCCCACCGGACTCGACGCCGTGCAGTGGGCCGTGGAGGTGGCGGAGCGGGGCGCCGGTGAGATCTTGCTCACCAGCATGGACGCCGACGGCACCCAGGCCGGCTATGATGTGGCCCTGACGCGCGCGGTGGCCGACGCCGTGCCCGTGCCTGTGATCGCCTCCGGCGGCGCCGGCTCCCTGGACCATTTCTACCAGGCCCTGACCGCCGGCCACGCCGATGCCGCCCTGGCCGCCTCGCTGTTTCACTACCGCCAGCTCTCCGTTGGGCAGGTCAAGGATTACCTGCACCAGCGGGACGTGCCTGTGCGCCTGGTAGCGCGGCCAACTTCTTGATCGGGCTTTGAAGGCCATACTCATGATGACACTCGACGACTTGCAGTGGGGTCCGCAAGGACTCTTGCCGGCCATTGTCCAGGATGCCACCACCCGCGAGGTGCTCATGCTGGCCTGGATGAGCCAGGAGGCCCTGCAACAGACCATCATCACAGGCGAGGTCCACTTCTGGAGCCGCAGCCGCCAGTCTCTGTGGCATAAGGGGGCTACCTCCGGGAACGTGCTGGTGGTGGCCGAGATATCCTATGACTGCGACGGCGACGCCCTGCTGGTGCAGGCCTGGCCCAAGGGCCCTGCCTGCCACACCGGCAACACGTCCTGCTTCTATCGCTATATCCCGCTGCGCGAGTCCGGCGACACGCGGGGCCTGCCAGGGACGTCTGCCGGCGCATTTGACTGGTCCATTGAGGCGGCCGAGGGCGCATAACCCGCACTTTCCCGCACTGGAGGCACGTCATGACCGATACCATGTCCCGGCTGTCCGCCGTCATCGCCCACCGCAAGGCTGAGCTGCCGGCCGGCTCCTACACCACCCAGCTCTTC
>JAULUH010000139.1:0-8714 GCA_032111745.1 Anaerolineae bacterium
CGGTCGTGGGTGACCATCATCAGCGCCCCCGGCAGGCTAAGCAGGTGCTGCTCCAGCCAGTCGATAGCGTCGGCATCCACATGGTTCGTCGGCTCGTCCAGGATCAGCAGGTCCCCCGGGTCCAGCAGCGCCCGCGCCAGGGCCACCCGCTTGCGCTGCCCGCCGCTCAGCGTGCCCACCATGGCGTCGAAATCAGCCACCCGCAGCCGGGACAGGATGGCCTTGGCCTGCACCTCTGCGGTCCACCCGCCCGTATGCTCCAGCGCCGCCATGGCGTTGGCCACGCGCTCCTGGGCTCGCTCCGATCCCGGCGCATGCTGCAGGGCCAGGCTGGCCGCCTCGTACTCCCGCAGCAGGCGCATCTGCGGCGCATCGCTCTGGAACAGCTGCTCCAGCACCGTCAGCGCCTCGTCCAGCACCGGCTCCTGGGGCAGGAACCGGGTGCGCACCCCACCCCACACCGTCACCGTGCCGGCATCGGGCGTCTCCAGCCCGGCCATGATCCGCAGCAGCGTCGTCTTGCCACTGCCGTTGATGCCGATCAGCCCCACTCGCTCCCCGCGATTGACCCGCAGGCTGACGCCATCCAGCAACACCCGCTCGCTATACTGTTTGCGCACGTTCTCCAGGGTAATCAGGTTCATGGGCGCGGACCAATCCGCCCACCAGGATAACATGCCCGCGATCAAAACACAAAACCCCGCCTCCCCCTCGCCTTACCTACCCACCTCGCCCCACCCTCACCCAAACATCATCGCCCCCGGCACCGGCATATACGCCGATTCCACCTTCGGCACCGGCTTCATCTGCTGCGCCGCCAGCACGATCACCTGGGCCGCGGTCTCCAGGTCCAGCAGCCCGGTGTTGATCACCAGGTGGTAGTGGCGGGGGTCCCAGGCGTCGATGCCGTAGAACCGCCGCAGGTAATCCTGCGATGCCCGGTCCCGCTCGTCGATCATCCGCTCCGCGCGCATAGGCAGCACATCCTCCTCCGCCTGCACCCGATGCATGCGCTGGTCGAAGGGCGCCTCGATGCGCACGTGCAGCGTGCCCGGCATATCCCGCAGGGCCGCCTGCGACCCGCGGCCGACGATCACCACGCTACCCCGTCGCGCCACGGCGTCCATCACCCCGCGCACGATCGAGAGCGCCTGCTCCTCGGTAAGCGGCTCCACCGCGGCCTGCCGTACGCCCTTGGAGTCCTCCGTCCAGGTACGCACCTCGGCCACCTTCGCCTGGCGCATCAACAGGCGATTCAGGATCGACCGCGCCTGGTGATTGGCCTCGGAGAAATCCACCACCTGCCCCGGCGCCAGGCCCACCTCATTAGCCACCTCAGCCATCAAGGCTTTATCCAACAGCGGGTAGCCCAACAACTCGCCCGCCCGGGCCGCTATCGTATCACCCCCGCTGCCGAACTGGCGAGAAATCGTGATCACAGCCATGAGAAACCTCCTTATCGGAACCCCAAGCCCGCAGCGCCGCATCGCGCCCATCTACTCCTATTGTAGCCCCCGACGAGTCCGTTGTCAATAGGGTATTGGCGCTCCACACAGACAAACACGGACGGGCGAAAGTCACCGCAAAGTCGCAAAGAGCGCCAAGGGGAAACCTGGACCGGAGGAGCCAGAGCAGAATCGAGACAATCATCCCCCGCCAAAACTACCCCCCCACTTCGTAGGGGCGGGCGTCCCTGCCCGCCCCCTTCGTGCCTTCCTGCTTCGCGCCTTCGCGCCCCTTCGTGCCTTCGTGCTTCGTGCCTTCGCGCCCCTTCGCGCCATCGTGGTCCAAACGCTCCCCCCTCCAGAATTACCGCCCCACCGCCAGTTGATGTATAGTACCGCCATGGAACTAGGCATCATCGGCCTGCCTAACAGCAGCAAAACCACCATCTTCAACGCCCTCACCCGCGGCGACCAGCCCACCGACGCCCTCACCAGCGGCCGGCTGGAGTTCCACACCGCCGTCGTCGACGTCCCCGACCCCCGGGTCGACCAGCTCAGCGCCATCTACCGCCCGCGCAAGACCGCCTACGCCAAAGTCACCTACACCGACATCGCCGGGCTCGACCAGGGCATCGCCCAGAAAGGCCTCACCGGCCCGCTGCGCCACCGCATCGGCCAGATGGACGCCTTCATCCACGTCGTGCGCGCCTTCGAGGACGACGCCGTGCCCCACCCCCTGGGCGCCACCAACCCCCAGCGCGACCTGGCCATCCTCGACGGTGAGATGCTCCTGGTGGACATGCTCACCGTCCAGAACCGCCTCGAGCGCATCGACGACGGCCTGAGACGGGCCAAAAAGGGTGGCGAGGAGCAGAAAAAACTGGAGGAAGAGCGCGCCCTGTTCCAGCGCTTCGCCGAGGCCCTGGACGCCGGCACCCCCCTGCGCGACCTCGACCTGTCCCCCGAGCAAGCAGCAGCCCTGCGCGGCTTCGGCTTCCTCACCCTCAAGCCCGTGCTCGTCCTGGTCAACACCGGCGAGGAGATGGTGCCCCCCGAGCGCTACGTCAACTACCACCACCGCCACACCGTGGTCATGTCCCTGCAGGGCAAGCTCGAGATGGAGATCGCCCAGCTGGACCTGGACGAGGCCACCGTGTTCATGGAGGAATACGGCATCGCCGAGCCCGCGCTCAGCCGCATGATCCGGGCCTCCTACGAGCTGGTCGGCCTGCAATCCTTCTTCACCGTGGGCGAGGACGAGGTACGGGCCTGGACCATCCGCCAGGGCGCCACCGCCGTCGAGGCCGCGGCGGCCATCCACACCGACCTCTCCCGGGGCTTCATCCGCGCCGACGTCGTCGCCTACGACGACCTCATCGCCGCCGGCGGCAGCATGAACGAGGCCCGCAAAGCCGGCAAAGCCCGCCTCGAGGGCAAAGACTACCCCGTCCAGGACGGCGACATCCTGCACGTGCGCTTCGCCCTTTAGAGAATTCGGGGAACGGAGCCGAGGCTTTAGCCGGTCCGGCCACGCAGAGTCGAGGCCTTGGCCGATCCCTGGATCTCCCAGGAAATCGCGCATTGACATTGTACTTAAGCAGTGCTATGCTAGGGCATGGCTGCGGCTCATGAGCCGCGGCCACCCTCCATTCCCCTGGAGGGACTTCCGCCTGATCCCAACCCCTGCCATGTCGCGCGCTTCCCACGCTCTCAGGCAGGCACCCCTGTCGCTGGAGGTAGTGTATCGCGTACAGCTTCTTCACGTCCCATGTCGTTCGCTGCAGCAATATCCCGTGCGCATCGATAAGGAGGTTAGGATATGCGATTCCGCAACAAAATGGTGACCCTGGCAATGATCATTGCCATTCTTAGCACTGCCCTGGTGGCAGGTTCGGTCGGCGCCGCCCCCACCCTGGCGCCCGACGGCCCGCAGCCGAGGTTCTCCAGTGCCGTGGCCTTCGACACGACGGCTCCCCTGCGCGAGCTGGCCGCGCCCATGGCCGCGGCCAGGCAGGCGCAACAGGTGCAGGCCGAAGACGTGGTTGAAATCCGGCCTGACCGTGGACCGGTCGCCACCGACACGGGCTACACCGGCGATGGAGCACTTCAGGACGCGGCTGAACGTGCAGCAACGATGGCTGGACCCGCTATCGCCGCTGCGATTCCTGCTCCGCTGGCAAACTTCGAGGGCGTGAGCAACCAGGACAACTTCAATCTCTTCGGGTTCCGCGTGAACCCTCCGGATCCGATGGGCGACGTCGGCCCCTATCACTACGTCGAGATGATCAACCTGGCCTTCGCCGTCTACGACAAGCAGGGCAACGTCCTCCTGGGACCGCTACCGATCGGTGCCGTGTGGGAGGGCTTTGCCGTGGAGGACTGCACCGATCCCTCCGGCGACCCGGTCGTCCTCTACGACCAGCTCGAGGATCGCTGGCTGGTCAGCCAATTCACCACGCGCGGCCCGGTGTACTACGACTGCGTCGCCATCTCGCAGACCGGTGATCCCACCGGCGCGTACTACCGCTACGCCTTTGTGACGCAGCCCGATCCGGAGTTGCCCGGCGGCACCTTCTTCCCGGACTATCCCAAGTACGGCGTGTGGACCAACTCGTATCTCATGACCACCCGCGACTTCGGGGATGTCACGGGGTATGGGATCAGCGTCTACGCGCTGGAGAAGAACAAGATGCTGGCCGGCAACCCGAACGCCCGCGCCGTGCAGTTCTTCCTCGACTCGAATGTGGTGCCGCTCAACCTGATCGGCGATGGCCTGCTGCCCGCCGATATCGACGGCACGCGCCGGCCGATCGACCGCGTGGCCGCGCCGATTGTGGGCACGCAGGACGACAATGCCTTTTACGGTGCCACCTCCGATGCGCTGAACATCTGGGAGTTGTGGGTGCAATGGAAGGCCAGGCCGGAGGCCTCGCTGAACCTCGTCACCCAGCTGCCGGTGGCTGAGTTCGACTCGATCTTCCCCTGCGGCCCATCGCGCGGCTGCATTCCTCAGCCGGGCATCACCAACCCGGATCAGTGGCTCGACGTGCTCTCCTACCGCCAGCGACCGACCTGGCGGCTGGCCTACCGCAACTTCGGCAAGTACGAGGCCCTTGTGACCGCCCAGTCGGTCGAGGCGCGTCCGGGCCTCGCCGGGATGCGCTGGTACGAGATCCGGCGATCTGAGAATCCGAAGCCGTCGACGTACGCTGTCTATCAGCAGGGCACCTACGCGCCTGACGACGGCGTACACCGCTGGATGGGCAGCGTTGCCATGGACTGGCAGGGCAACATGGCGCTCGGCTACAGCGTGTCCAACGGCGTCGACGTATACCCCGGTATCCGCTACACCGGCCGGCTCAGCGGCGATCCGCTGGGTGAGATGTCCCTGGGCGAGGGTACCATCATCGACGGCACCGGCGTGCAGACGACCACCAACTCTCGTTGGGGTGACTACACCTCGATGAACGTCGACCCCAACGACGACTGCACGTTCTGGTACGTCAATGAATACTATGAGGTAAGCGGGCTGCCGCTTCCCCTTCCGCCACCACCATTGCCACCGCCGGGAACGACAGCCCCCTGGCAGACCCGCATCGGCAGCTTCAAGCTGCCGGGCTGCGAGGCTCGCCAGTAGGTTCACGGTCAGCTAAGTCAGGGGCTGTCTGAACGGGCGGTTCAGACAGCCCCTTTTCTTTTGGGATAGCGGAAGAGGCGATTCCGATCGTGGCCTGTAGGGGGCGAGGTCTCCTCGCCCTCTGGGGGTCCCGGGCGGGTAAACGTCCGGACGGCGGCGTCTGGAGCACGATCGCGCGCAGGGCCGCGACGAGCACGAAACGCGACGGGCACGAAAAGGAGCCCACTCCGGATTCGTAGTGGCGGCTTCAGCCGCTCCCCATTTCCTCCGTCATGCTGAGCGGCTCCCATCGCCAAGATCGCTAACGCGCACAGCCCCGCCAGCACACACCATCCGTACGAGCACGCAACGCAGCGAAGCACACTTGCACCGCACGCAAGTGCAGGTGTCTCTCCGGCCTGCGTGCTGACCCTTTGTCCATACCCGATCCCCATCAACACAGATGGGGGCAGGGTCGAGGACTGGGCCAACTCCTCGGTTCTGCCCCCGCATCCACCGCTCTCCCCTCGGACTAACTACCCTTCACCAGCCCAAAGCTAAACACCGCCTTCTGCCCGGCCACGTCCGGCGACGCGCCGCCGCAGCTGTTGCGCGCGATCACCTTGTAGAAGTAGTCAGGGTTGCCACCGCCCACTGCGTTAACGTCGGTGTACGTCGTGCCCGTGTAGTTTGCCGGCGTCAGCTTCGTGGAGCCGGCCGCGCCCGGCGTGAAGTACGGGCTGGTGCTGCGCCACACCTCATAGCTCGACGCCCCCGTGTTATTCCACGCCAGCTGCACGTCGTCGCCACCCACCAGCGCGATGCTCACCGCCGGTGCCGTGGGCAGGCTGCACGTGGTGGCTACAGCCACCGGGAAGTGCGCCTCTGGTGCCGCCGCACTGCCCTCCGTAAACACCACCCGCGCGAAGCGCCAAACATTGGGGCTCAGCCCGTACACATTGGCCGTGAACTGCACCGTCTGGCTCTGCCCCGCCGCCGTGAAGCTGAACGCGCCGGGCGAGGCCGTCACCGCGACCCCGGCCGGTGCCACCGCCGACACCGTCCAGCTCCCCGCACGCGTGCTGGTCAGCGTGCGCGTCCACGTGCAGGTGTTGTTGCAGGTCTCCCGGGCCAGGCTGGCCTGGTTCAGCGTGCTGGGGTCACCCCCCGAGCCGGGATTGGCTGCGTCATACTTGGCCCGGGTCTCGTCCAGCAAGAAGCCCGCCGCCGTAGCCGTTGCCAGGTCGACCCGGCCCGCGCCCAGGTCAAAGGGATCGGCTGGCGTGATACCGTCGTCCTTGAACTGGCTCTCCGTGCGCGCCGTGGCCATCAGGGCCGATTGGATCTGCGCCGGCGTCCACGCCGGGTGCGCGTCCACCAGCAGCGCCGCCGCGCCCGCCAGGTGGGGGCTCGACATCGAAGTCCCGCTGTAGGAGTCGATCTCCGGCGGGGTCTTGCCTGTGCCCGAGGCCACCGCCGCCACTACGTCCACACCCGGCCCGGTGATGTCGGGCTTGAGCGCCCGTGGCGTCGATGGGTTAGGCCCGCGCGAGCTGAACGATGCCACCAAGTCCCCATACCCGTCACCCACCTCCACCGTGCTACCCACAATGCGGCCGACGTGGCCGCTGTTGCCGTTTGCGAGCCAGTTCTTCAGCACCAGCCCATCGGCATACGAGATGTGCACCGCCGGGACCTCGTGCGCGTCCGCGCTCAGGCCATAGCCGTTGGCCGCGTCGTTGGCCAGCACCATGCCACCGCCGCCTGCAGCCTTGACATTGGCCCCCTTCTCCACCCGGCCGTTCACCCCGCGATCGCACACCACGATCTGGCCGCTGAACTGGTTGGCCGGCCACCGGCCGGCCTCGCACAGCGCGTTGCCCGAGGCGCCGGCATACACAATGGCCGCCGGCCCGTAGCCGGCCGTGATGCTGCGCCCCTCCATGGATGCCAGCGCCGTGCCCTGGTTGGTATTCAGATCTACCAGCGAGTTCAGAAAGGCCCGGTTGTGAGTGCTGGCGCCCACCGTCAGCAGCCAGGGCGCGTCGCCCGGCGAACCTAGCGTAGCCGCACCGGGCCCACTGTTCCCGGCCGACGTGGCCACGAACACCCAGGCCTCCCTGGCATCCAGGAAGGCCTGGGCATCGGAGTCCGTCCACGGGTTAGCCGGGTCACCGCCGATGGAATAGTTGATCACATCCACCCCATCCTGCACCGCCTGGTCGATGGCCGCCACCAGGTCGAACAGCAGGCAGCAGGCATTGTAGGCGATGATATTGGCATGGGGTGCCACCCCTGAGATGTCCAGGCCGAACGACGTCGTCGGCGCCTGGAGGATCACGCCGGGCACGAAGTTACCGGCCGCGGTGCTGGCCGTGTGACTGCCGTGGCCGTCCTCGTCCTCGGGCGTCGTCGTGAAGATGAAATCCCACGCGCCCACCAGCTTGTCATTGCAGAACGCCGGATTGCTGGCGCAAAAGCCCTTGTAATTGCCGCTCCCAAACGGGTTGGTGTGGTTGTAGCCGTCCCCGCCCACGTCGGCAAAAGAGGGGTGGTCATGGTTGATGCCGGTGTCGATGATGCCGACGATGACTCCCTCGCCGCAGAAGCCTCCCGCGGCGCAGCTGGCAGCCGCGCCCCACAGCGCCGGCGCGCCGATCCAGCCCGGCCCGTGGTCCGTATGCAGTTCCCGCCGCTCGTTGCCCTGCACGAACTCCACGCCGGGCAACGTTGCCACCTCTGCAGCTTCCGCTGCCGACAGCTCCAGCCCCACCGCGTTCAGCACGAAGTTGAACTCACCCACCACCCGCACCGGCCGCCCCAGGCGCTGCTCCACCGTTTGCACAAACGCGTCGTGCCGCTGGCGCAGATAATCCGCATAGGCCTGGCTGGCTGCACTCTCCGCGTCGAGCTGGCGGGCGCCGGTCACGCGAGGGCTGGTCGCGGCCAGCCCGGCGACGTCGCCCCGGTACGCCGCCACCGCCGCACCCTCCAGCTGCACGATATAGACCGCAGCCGGGTCCACCTCGCCCCGCAACGTGACATCCACATTGCGCGGCGGCGGAGGGGCCGCCAGCGAGGGATCGTCGAGGCGGATAATGAACACCTGGGGCACGCCGGGCTCGGCCGTCGTATCGCTCCACTTCTGCGGCACCAGGGGTTGCCAGGGGCCGAGCTCCTGCGCCGACACCGGCGCCGCCACCGGCAGCCCCGCCACCAACACGGCCACCAGGCCGAGCAGCAAGACAAGACGTCGTCTGATCATCATAAAGATTCGCTCCTGAGATCCAGCCTTCCAAATCATACGCCGGCCCCGCGGCCCGCCGTGGCGTCACCGCAAAGACCGGCCGATTATAACATCCCTTCCTGGATGCGCGAAATCCTCAGGGGCGTGTCCATTCGCAGGTGCGGGCCTCCGTCCTTTCCCCTCGTAGGGTGCGGAGGCCCGCATCCTACGAGCGGATGGGCACGGCTGCGGACATGAGATCAGGCGGTACAGACGGTGGAGACCCCGAAGGGCGGGGAGACCCCGTAGGGGCGGGGAGACCCCGTAGGGGCGGGGAGACCCCGAAGGGCGGGGAGACCCCGAAGGGCGGGGAGACCCCGAAGGGCGGGGAGACCCCGAAGGGCGGGGAGACCCCGAAGGGCGGGGA
>JAULUH010000140.1:0-1178 GCA_032111745.1 Anaerolineae bacterium
AGGAGGTGATCGACGCAGACAGCGCTTGAATTGGCAAATGCTCCGGCAGCTCACACCGTTTGGCTTCGATCTGCACCCGTTTCGTTGACTCACAAGGAGGAGTCCAAGATGACGCGCAAGCTCGTACTACCCCTGTTGTTGATTCTCGCCATGGTGATCCTGGTGGCCTGCCCCGCGCCGGCCGCCACGCCTGCGCCAGCAGAGGCGCCCGCCGCCGAAGCGCCGCCAGCGGAAGCCCCCGCGGCCGAGGCTCCCCCTGCCAGCGGGGTCACGGAGCTCAATATCCTCTGGGCCCAGTGGGACCCGGCCAACTACCTTCAGCAGTTGACCGAAGACTACACCGCTGAGACCGGCATCAAAGTGAACATCATTCAGGAGCCCTGGGGCTCCTTCGGCAACCTGTTCAACACCGAAATGGCTGCACAAGGCGACGCCTGGGACATGGTTGTCGGCGACAGCCAATGGTTGGGCCAGGGCGCTACCAACGGTTACTACGTCGATTTGACTGACTTCCTCACCAGCACAGGCATCAAGGACACCGTCACGCCTGCCACCTTGACCTACTACGGCGAGTACCCAGCTGGATCCGGCAAGTACTGGGGTTATCCGACTCAGGGCGACGCTGACGGATGGTCTTACCGCAAGGAACTATTCTAGGATCCCAAGGAAATGGAAGCCTTCAAGACCAAGTACGGTTATGACCTGGCTGTGCCCGAGACTTACGCGCAGCTTAAGGACATCGCCGAGTTCTTCACTCGTGCGGATCAGGGCCTGTATGGCGTGGCCATCTACAGCCAGAAGGACTACGACGCGATCACCATGGGCGTGGAGAACGCCATGTTCCCCTGGGGCGGCAAGTGGTATGGCGACGGCTATCAGGTCATGGGCGTAGTTAACTCCCCGGAGAACGTCGAGGCTTTGCAGTTCTACAAGGATCTGTACGACTGCTGCCAGCCGCCTGGCCTGAGCAACGCCTTCTATTCCGAGACCAACGATGCCATGATCGGCGGCCAGGTGGCGATGAGCATGAACTACTTCGCCTTCTTCCCGGCGCTGGTCAACGAGGGCACCAACCCCAACTACTTCGACAAGTTGGGCTTCTTCGCCAATCCGTCCGGCCCCACCGGCGCCCGCGGCGCGGGCCTGGGCGGCCAGGGCATGAGCGTCCTCAGCTTCGT
>JAULUH010000140.1:1188-1629 GCA_032111745.1 Anaerolineae bacterium
CGCCGCGCTCGGTGGGCAGGGTTTGAGCGTGATCTCCTACGTGAGCCCTGAGCGCCAGCAGGCTTCCCTGGACTTCGTCAAGTGGTTTGCCCAGGAAGACGTTCAGGCCAAGTGGGCCGAACTGGGCGGCTACACCTGCAACACCAACGTGCTGCAGTCCGATGCATTCCTCAAGGCCAATCCTTACAACCCCGCCTTCGCCACCACGATGACCTTCGTCAACGACTTTTTCAACATCCCGCCCTATGCCCAGTTGTTGGAGGTCTCCCAGCGCGAGTTCAGCAAGTTCGTGGTCGAGGGCCAGGGCACGGCCCAGGAGACCATGGATACCATGGCCGCCGAGTTCGACAAGATCCTGAAGGCTGAAGGGTTCATTCAATAAGAACCTGATGCTTCCCAAGTGGAAAGGGAGATCAGCTGATCTCCCTTTCCACGGCACCA
>JAULUH010000141.1:0-6659 GCA_032111745.1 Anaerolineae bacterium
ACTAGATCGACGATCGTGTTGATCTTGGCCCCGCGGGAGAGGCGACTGGTGCCTTTCAGCGTGGCAACGACCTTGCGGCTCATCATGCCGATCCAATCGAGATGGATGGTCAGATGGAACAGCACGGCAGCTATCATCAGGACGCCACCCCAGGTGTGCAAGTTGTCCCAGGTGATGCGGTCGAACAGCAGGATAATGCCGTACGTCGGGTTGCGTCCCCCCTGGTAGCCGCCACTGACGAAGAACAGGAAGTAGATGCCGGTTAGAGAGGCCAGAA
The DNA here is from genome assembly GCA_032111745.1 of Anaerolineae bacterium. Taxonomy (GTDB): domain Bacteria; phylum Chloroflexota; class Anaerolineae; order JAAEKA01; family JAAEKA01; genus JAULUH01. The sequence continues at coordinate 278 of JAULUH010000141.1, forward strand.
CGGCACCGGCGAACGTGACAAAATCCAGCAGCCAGTTCAGACGGGTGGTCCACGATAGGGGTCGATTATTGGCCATGATCTGGAAGTCCTTTCCGTGGGGCGAGACAATGGTGTGGTCGTCTCGCCCTGATCTATAGCCATTGTGCCACAGGATCGTGGAGAATCGATGGAGGTACTGTGTAATTCTGAACGAAACGGAGATCTGTGGCGGTTCTACCCGCCCCCCGTCACTCGTTGCCCGGCTTCCCAGGCTAGAAGCAGTCCCAGGCCGATCAACAGGAGACCCAGGAGGATGAGGATACGGCGGTACCAGGCTTCGGTGAGCCAGTGCGCCTGGCTGTGGACCAGGGCCGCAATGGCTGCCTTGGAACCCACCAGGCCACCGTAGAAGCCCACCAGGAAGGCTACAGCGGCGAGGGGACCGCGGGCCAGGGCGGACAGCAGCGCAGGTGCGCCCACCACAGCCCAGAAGAGGTAGGGGTGCGGGCTGAGGAGATTGGTCAGGGCCCCGCGTTGCATCGAGCGGCGATCGCCCCCAGCGGGTGGCAGAGCTGCGTCGCTGGGCAGGAAGGTGTGGCGGGCCGAGCGTATGGTCTCCCAACCCAGGTAGACGACGTAGGCTGCGCCCACAAAGCCAATCGCTGACAGCGTCCATGCCGGCAATTGGTTCAGTACGAAGACACTCAGGAGGATGATGGGGAGGTCGCTGAGAAAGGGAGCGGCCGCCACCAGCAGGCCCTGTCGTAAGCCATCCCGCAGGGAGGTGGCAATTACCAGGGTCAGCAGCGGGCCCGGACTGAACCCGGCAGGCAAACCCAGGCTCAGGCCCAGCAGCAAATAGGCCACGGTGTCCTAAAGCCGGGAGCCCCGGCGGTTAATCCACCAGCCGGCGACCAGCGTAATGACCAGCAGGATGATAGCGGCCAACAGGGCGCCGTTGTAGGCCAGGGAGCCCCGGGCGCGCTCGTTGATCAGCCAAAAGCCCGCCAGCACCGCCGTCAGCGGCCACACGGCACTGAGGGTCAGGGCATGGAGCAGCTGCGGCGGGTCTGGCAGCCCGCTGCGGTTCATCTGGCGGTTGAGCTGCCACAGGGTCAGCAATGGGTAGCTGAGGCCGAAGATGATCAGGGCCAGGCCGAAGACCCAACGCAGGGTGTCCACGGGCTACTCGCTCCTTGCCGGCGAATCGATGCGCTCGGCCGTGGCTACGGCAAAGCCGGCGCCATCCAGGTGGGCCGTATCGTTGTAGCTCACCAGCCGCAGGCCGCGCGGGCCGGCTGAGATCAGGCTAAGTGCCGTGTTGCCGCCGATCTCCATGCGATGTAATTGAGACAGGTTGGCTTCCAGGACATGGGCAACCAGCGACCGGATAGCTGCGCCGTGGCTGACCAGCAGCACCGTGTGGCCGGCGTGGCGGGCGATGATGCGCTCCACAGTGGCCGCCAACCGGGCGCCGAGCTCGCTGTAACTCTCGCCTCCCCCACGGCGCACGTCCTGGCCGGCCAGCATGGCTGCCACCTCCTCCGGAAAGCGGGCCGCGATCTCGCTCCAGGTCAGGCCGGTCCATCGGCCAATGTCCGATTCCCGCAGGCCTTGCTCAGCGATCGGCTCCAGCCCCAGGGATTGGCCGGCGATCTGGGCGGTCTCAAAAGCCCGGAGTAAATCACTGCTGTAGATCGCCTGGATGGGGTAGGTGCGTAAGCGGCGGGATACGATGAGCGCCTGCTCGCGGCCCCGATCGCTCAGGGGCGTGTTCTGGCTCTGGCCCTGCCAGCGCCCACTGAGGTTCCACTCGGTCTCGCCATGGCGCAGAAGGATAAGCATCGTCTTGGCACTCGGTGTAGTCATCTCAATGCTCCGCCAGGGCCTCGGGAAGTTGTAGCTCCGCTATGGCTTCCACTTCCAGCTCAGCCTCGAGTGCGCTGTCCAGGACATCGAGATGAGAGGCATCCAGTATGTCGAGGGGCTCAACCTGGCCGTGCTCAAAGCGCAGAATGGTGACGCTGGTGTTGCGGTTGGCGGGCAGTCTCTCGAACACCTCCGGGAAGGAGTGGTTCAAAACGGCACCCAGGCAGGCGTAGATCGGCCCACCATGGGTGATGACGGCAATGATCTGGCCAGGGTGCTTCGCCAGCAGATCGCCCAGTGCGGCCAGCACGCGGGCCTGGACCTGCATATAGGTTTCACCACCGCCACGCGCGACATCGCCCTGGCGGGCTGCCTCCCATTCCTCCGGCCACCGCTGGCGAGCCTCATCCCTGTGCAGCCCCTGCCAGGCGCCGATATCCGCCTCCCGCCAGCGCGAGTCAATAGATGGCTGCAGGTCCAGAGCGATGCCGGCAATCAGCGCAGTCTCCAGGGCGCGGCGCAGGTCGCTGCTGATGAGGATGTCCACCTGCATCCGCTGCAGTCGCCGGCCCAGGAGGTGGGCCTGGGCCCGGCCGGTAGTGGTCAGGCCGCCAGCGTCAGGCGACTGGCCCTGGATGCGCTGGGCGACATTCCACTCGCTCTCTCCGTGGCGGCAGAGGATGATGGTCGTAGTAGCTGGGGTAGCCGGGAAGCGTATCATGGCAGAGCAACTTAGAGCTCCAGAGCCCGAACGTAGTTTCCTCGTGTAGGCTCCAATACTGTGCTAGATCAGGGTCTTCATGCGCAACATGCGATCGCCGACCGCGCGTAAGGCCTGGGCAATGTTGGGCTTCTGTTCTTGCTCCAACTGCCTGGCTGAAGCCTCCAGCACGCCAAAGAAGGTGCCGTCGATGCGGCCCAGGTTCAAGCCGATGATCTGGGTGAGCTCGTCGTCATCCCGGGCACCCAAAAGCTGGCGCACCAGGGCGACGCTTTCCTGTTGGGTCATGGCCATAAAGTTAGCTCCCTATCGTGATTCAGAAGGGCACCGTATCCCGTTCAGCGACGGTCAGCGATGGTAGGTCGGACGCGGCCAGGTTCTCCTGAACCTGGGCTGGCGTCTTAGCGCCGGCCAGGACTACGCTCACGGCAGGATTGTCCAGAGCAAAGCGCAGAGCAGCCTGGGCCAGGGTACGGCCAGGGTGGGCCAGCGCGTCCTGCAGATACGCTGCGGCCTCGACACGAGCCATTCGATAGCGGGCAGGCCAGCGGCTGCGGATGTCGCCGGTGGGAAACTCATCCCATACATCGTACTTGCCGGTCAGGATCCCGTTGGCTAGCGGCTCACGGGCGATAATGGCGACGTTAGCGGCCTCCGCCGCTGGGAACAGGTCGTGGGCGGCCTGTTGGCTCAGGAGATTGTAGGTCACCTGGATCGTGTCGCTGCGGCCTTCGACAATGGCGGCTATGCCCTCGGCTGGCTGATGGATGCTCACGCCGTAGAAGCGGATCTTGCCCTTTTCTTTTAGCTCGTCCAGGACGTCGAAGATGGTGCCGTCGCGGATCTGCTGCTCGCTAGGATTGTGTAGCTGGTATAGATCGATCCATTCGGTGCGCAGCCGGCGTAGGCTCTGCTCCAGCGCGAACCGGATATAATCGGCGTCGAAGTCGGCCCTATGGACAATGGGCAAGACCGACCGGGCTGAGAACTCGGCCAGCCGGTGGCCCGTATACTGCTCGAACTGAGCGGCAACATGCGGGTCAACACGCCAGTTGTAGAAGTTGCCGCCGCCCTTTGTCGCCAGGATCACCTGGCTGCGCACGCGGCGCTCGGCGATCACCTCGCCCAGAAGCGTCTCGCTATGCCCATGGCCGTAGACGTCCGCCGTGTCGAAAAAGGTGTAGCCGGCCTCCAGTGCTGCGTGAATCGCTGCCCTGGACACAGCATCGTCGGTGGGCCCGTAGCTATTGCCGAGACGATCGCTGCCAATAGCCCAGGCGCCGAAACCGATCTCGGAGACTTGCAGGCCTGTGCGGCCGAGGATGCGAGGTTGCATATCAGGATGTGATCGGTGGTGGGTCTGGCCGCGCTGCGCGGGTCGCCAATGACAGCCCGCGCAGCGAACCTGCTACTTTCAGGGCATTCTACAGGGGCGACGACGAATCGACAAAACCAGGCACGGTAGATGGGCCACTGACTTGGGTGTGTTTGACACGGACCGAGCCTCCTCACACCGGACCTGGCGGGCGGTGCCAGGGTGGCGAGTAGGATCCTGAGTTGTGTAGAGCTCCCATATACCGAACCTTTCCCATAGAAACGGTTAATGGGTATATGGGAGACGCGGGCATCCCGCTAAGCCGTGGCAGGTCCTACAGCCACGCGATGACGAAGGCCATCAGCTCTAACCAGGTTGTGCCCATCAGCAACCCGATGGCCACGAATGCTATGCTGTCCGACTGTTGGGGGGTGGCATAGGCACCGCGCGCCAGGCGCCAGGCCTGCCAGGCCGCAACCGGGAGAGGCAGCAGGATCGCTCCCACCACCAGTGGCGGGAGGCCTAGCCAGGCGAGCAAAGGAAGTAATCCATAGGCCATCGCCATGGCCATGATCATGACGCGCGCCGCTACCGGCCGTCCCAGCTGCACGACCAACGTGCGTTTGCCGGCCGCGGCATCCCCCTCCAGGTCGGAGAGTTCGATGGCGAGGGACTGGGCGAACTGCAGGGCACACAGCGGCAGGACGGCCAGGACAGGCAGCCAGGTGAGCTGGCCCGCCTGCAAATAGAATCCCACCAGCGGGGTCAGGCCGGCGACCACCACGGCAAGGGCCAGTTCTCCCAGGCCGCGTGAGTGCAGTCGCAGGGGAGGCGCACTGTAGCCCCAGGAGAGCAGCAGGCCCGTAAACAGCAGAGGCACTGTCCAGAGCCCTGGGCGCACCCAAAGGGCGAGAACCATGGTTGCCATCAGGGCGATGCAGGCCAGCCCGAGGGCTGCGGCCAACGCCGCCTGAGGCCGCAACTGGCCGCTGACCAGCACGCGGCTGCCACCAGCCCAGCGGGTCGGCGTGAGATTGGCCCGGTCAGCCACCAGGTCGAAGTACTCGTTGCCATAGTGGGTCATCCATTGAATGCTGGTAATGGCCACCTGGCCCCAGATCAGGGCGGCGATGTTCAGGGATGCCCCGTCATACAGCGCCATGGCAATCCCCAGGCCGTGCAGGAGAAGCCCTCCAGCCAGAAAGAGCGGCCGGCCGAGACGGATGAAGGCGGTGAAGGAAGAGAGGTGGGACATGGGACTCCGGCAGATAATCCACAATAGAGCGGGGACGAACGAATGGATGGCTTGGGTCTACTGTAGTGTGGCGTCGCTTCCTTGCCATCCTGCTGGCCTCCACGTGCTTGATTATACGCGTTTTCATCGCGTTGGCACGTGGTCCAGGTTTTGGGTCAATGATCAAGGGTTACGCACGAGGTGGGCCGACCAGACGCGCACGGACGAACACGGACCAACACGGACGGACACGGACACCGGATAGGGAACCGCGGAGTGCGCAGAGAACGCGGAGGAGAAGGGACCGTCAGGGGCGAAGGTCAAGACGGAGGGTTTTGTGAAGCCCCAAAATCTCTTGACAACACCACTACCCTTATGGTATAATTCCCGTACCCTCCCCCCCTGGGGGGGGGATAAATAGCGAGACCATACACAATGGACACCGATCACCAACGCCAGGTCGTCAATCGGCTCAAAAGCATCGAGGGGCACGTACGCGGGATTCAGCGGATGGTGGATGAAGATGTCTACTGCATCGACATCATCCGCCAGGTCCATGCCGTGCAGCGCGCCCTCGAGAACGTGAATGCCCTCATTCTTGGCCACCATCTGAATACCTGCGTCACCACCGCCATCCAGGGCGAGGACCTGTCAGAGCGCGAGCGCATGATCGGCGAGATCGTCAGCGTGTTCCAGGAGACGGGCAAGCTCTGAGCGGCCGGCCCGGCTCTCCCTACCGTCAGGCCGCCAGGCCCATTCTGTGGAGTTAAGTGGAGGTAATGCTTTGGCACTCAAGACCTACACCGTACCCAACATCAGCTGCGGCCACTGCGTCATGACCATCGAGCGCGAGCTTAAGTTCGTGGACGGTGTGCAGTCGGTCAAGGCCAACGAGGCCACCAGGGCCGTCCTGGTCGAGGTGGACAGCGACGCCGTCCTCCCCGCGGTCGAGGCCATGCTGGCCGAGATCGGCTACCCGGCGTCCAATTGACCATTCGTGAGGTGACCTATCGCTATGAAAAATGGGTTCTTGACCGCGATCGTGCTCGCCCTGCTGGTGTCGGCGTGCGTGGCCCCGGTGGCGCCAGCGCCGCCGCCGGCTCAGCCTGAGGCGCCAGCCGCCGAGGCCGTGCAGCCGGGCGAGGCCGTTGAGGTGACCGTCTTCCGGTCACCCACCTGAGGCTGCTGTGGCGACTGGATGTCGTACATGCAGAAGCAAGGCTTCACCGTGGTGGCAGAGGACGTGGACAACACGGAATTCGCC
>JAULUH010000142.1:0-1412 GCA_032111745.1 Anaerolineae bacterium
GCCTGTCGCAGATTCCTGTGCTTGGGCCGATCTTCTTCAACCAGACGCCCATCGTCTACCTGCTCTTCATCACCATCCTGGCCATCCATTTCATGCTGTTCTATACCCGCTGGGGCCTGCGCACGCGGGCCGTCGGCGAACACCCCCGGGCGGCCGATACCCTGGGCGTCAACGTCTTCAAGGTCCGCTATGTTAACGTCATCATCGGCGGCATGATCGCCGGCATCGGCGGCTCCTATTTCACCATCGGCTCCGTCGGCCGCTTCGACGAGGCCATCACCGCCGGCAAGGGCTTCATCGGCCTGGCCGCCATGATCTTCGGCCGCTGGACCCCCTTCGGCGCCTACGGGGCCTCGCTCGTCTTCGGCTTCTCGGACGCGCTGCAGGCCAAGCTCCAGATCCTGGGCAAGACCCAGGTGCCCATCCCCACGGAATGGCTGCTGATCCTGCCCTACCTGATGACCATGATCGTGCTGGCCGGCGTGGTGGGCAAGACCGTGGCCCCCGCCGCCGACGGCAAGCCCTACACCAAGGATTGACATGAAACCGCGCGAGCGCGTCCTGGCTGCCATCAACCACGAGGAGCCCGACCGGGTTCCCATCTGCGTGGGCGTGAGCAACGCCACGGGCATCAAGATGAAGCCCTACCGGGAGCTCAGACAGCTGCTGGGCATCGAGGCGCCGGACAACTACATCTACGACTGGCCCGAGCTGGGCACGGCCGACCCGGACGAGGAGACCATGCGCCGGCTGCACAGCGACGTACGCGGGGTGCTGGACCTGGAGCCGGCGGCGGTGCTGGCCCGCAACCGCGCGCGTGAGCCCCACACCCCCTTCGTCGACTCCTGGGGCAGCGGCCAGGTGGAGATGGTGGAGGGGGTCTGGTTCCCCGGGCTCCACCCCCTGGCCCACGCCACCACCGTTGCCGAGGTGGCTGATTATTCCGGCTGGCCGGACATGGACGATCCCACCCGGGTAGCCCACGTGCGCGGCCAGGCCCAACGCCTGCGGGACGAGGGGGAATACGCCATCATGGGCACGCCGTGGCTGCTCTTCCCCTTCGAGCGGGCCCACGCCATGCAGGGCATGGACAAGTTCCTGCTCCATATGGTGCTCTATCCCGATTTCTGCCAGGCCTTGTTGCGCCAGATCACCGACCTCTGCAAGGTGTTGATGGGCCACTTCCTGGACGAATGCGGGGATTTGATCGACATCGTCAAGATTGGCGACGACCTGGGCACCCAGAACAGCCTCCTGATCTCTCCCAAGATGTACCGCCAGTTCCTCAAGCCTTTGCACGCCGAGTTCATCGCCTTCATCAAGGAGCGCACCGCTGCGAAAGTCTTCTTCCACACCGACGGCGACGTCTTCGACCTGATCCCGGACTTCGTCGAGATGGGCGTCGACATCCT
>JAULUH010000142.1:1422-1761 GCA_032111745.1 Anaerolineae bacterium
CTGGCGGAGCTCAAGCGACACTACGGCACCAAGACGGTCTTCTGCGGCGCCATCGACACCCGCACCATCCTGCCCCACGGCACCCCGCACGAGGTGCGCCAGGAGGTGCGGCGGGCCATCGCCGCCCTCGGCCCTGGTGGCGGGTATATGGTGGCCTCGGTGCACACGATCATGGACGACGTGCCCGCCGAGAACATCCTGGCCATGGTCGATGCCGTGGAGGAATACGGGCGCTATCCGTTGGCATGAACAAAGGCGTCCGGAAGACTCCTCATTGCCAGATCGTCGTACCGCAGGGCGCTATCCGTGGCGTAGGGGCATGAATGGGGCGGTGGGGGG
>JAULUH010000143.1:0-10132 GCA_032111745.1 Anaerolineae bacterium
GCCCGGCATGTACGAGCTGCTGGACGGCCGGGTTAGCGTCTCCCAGCTGCGCCAGGTGGACATCGAAGACCTGCTGCGCCGCGAGCCGGTGCAGACCGAGATCGCCGCCGTGCAGGAGCTGATCCGCGGCCGCCGTGTGCTGGTCACCGGCGGCGGCGGCTCCATCGGCAGCGAGCTCTGTCGCCAGATCCTGCGCTGCCGCCCCTCCCAGCTCATCGTCCTCGGCCACGGCGAGAACAGCGTGTTCGAGATCACCCAGCAGCTGGGCAGGGCCAAGCCGGTCGCGCCGGCAACGCCGAATCCCGGCCCGGCCCAGCCCCCAGCCACCGTCGTCCCCGTGATCGCCGACATCCGCTTCGCCGAGCGCATGCAGACCGTGTTCCACCAGTACCGGCCCCAGATCGTCTTCCACGCCGCCGCCCACAAACATGTGCCGCTCATGGAGCAGAACCCCGGCGAGGCCATCAGCAACAACGTGCTGGGCACGCGCAACGTGGTGGAGGCCGCCCTGGCCACCGGCGTGGAGCGCTTCGTGCTCATCTCCACCGACAAGGCCGTCAATCCCACCAGCATCATGGGCGCCACCAAGCGGGCCGCCGAGCTGATCGTGCACTGCGCCGCCGTGCGCAGTGGCCTGCCCTACGTGGCCGTGCGCTTCGGCAACGTCCTCGGCAGCCGCGGCAGCGTGGTGTTCACCTTCCGGGAGCAGATCGCCACCGGCGGGCCGGTCACCGTCACCCATCCCGACATGGTGCGCTTCTTCATGACCATCCCTGAGTCCGTGCAGCTGGTGCTCCAGGCCAGCGTGCTGGGCCAGGGTGGCGAGGTCTTCGTGCTGGACATGGGCGAGCCGGTGCGCATCGTCGACCTGGCGCGGGACCTGATCGAGCTATCGGGCCTGGAGGTGGGACGGGATATCGACATCGTCTACACCGGCCTGCGGCCCGGGGAGAAGCTGTACGAGGAGCTCTTCGTGGGCGACGAGCACTACGAGCGCACCCGCCACGAGAAGATCTTCATCGCCACCAACGCCAGCACCGTCGTGCCCGCCAACCTGGAGGAGGCCCTGGCCGGCCTGGCCACCGCCGCCGGCAACGGCGACCGCGCATCCATGGTCCGCAGGCTGCAGGCCTTCGTCCCCGAATACGCCCCACCAACCCCGCCCGCGGAGTCGAGGCTTTAGCCGGTCCGGTAGCACACATTCCGCCCAAACCCGCGGCGCTTTGCCTGCGCCATCACCTATGTTACAATCAAGCCGTATCAACCATGGGAGGGAGGATCACGAGGACCTATGGCGTTCACGGAAAAGGATCTACAAGATCTCAAGCTTGCTCTAGCACAACACCCCGAGTGGCGGGCTGAATTGCGCCGGCTCGTGCTGACCGACGAGCTGCTGGCCCTGCCGCAGCTCATGCGGGAGCTGGCTCAGGCTCAGGCACGCACCGAGGCCAGGGTCGAGGAGCTGGCCCAGGCCCAGGCGCGTACCGAGGCCGAGATCCATAGATTGGCGGAGGCCCAGACCCGTACTGAGGAGACTGTGCATCTTATCGCCAATCGGCAGAACCAGATGCGCGGCGACTTGCTGGCCATGCGCTACGCCGGCCACGCTTACGCCTATTTCGGACGCGTGCTGCGGCGAGTGTAGGTCTTTCTCCCTACATCCAGCTTGCCGGGAGAGCTTGAAGACCTCTTGGAGCAACACCTCACCTCAGACGAGTTGGAAGAGGTGTTCTTGCTGGACCTGCTGGCCCGCGGCCGCTCCCGGCCCACGTTGCCTCCTGCAGACCAGGAGGTCTGGGTCGCCCTAGAGGTCTCGGCCGTGGTCGACCGGGGAGATGTGGAGCACGCCGATCGCCGCGCTGCGCTCCTGCGCAAAGCCGGCCTGCGCGCCATCCCGGCTGTGGCCGGCGAGGGCATGACCCAGGGGGCCACGGAGTTGCTGCAAGACCTGCCGGTGGTCATGATCCTCGACGGCCGCAGCGAAGGCTGGCGCCAGGCCCTGGCCGCCATCTAGCCCATCTTCACAAACCCCATCACCCAGTACGGCCGCCCAATCCGCCGGCAATAGGCCTCCCGCCGCGTCGGTGGATCGGCCGCGAAATCCGCCACCAGCCCGGGATCCGCCGCGGCAAAGCCGCCATGCTCGCCGACGACCTCCTCCACCAGCCGCGCATAGCCCTCCACGTCGCTGCGCACGTGCAACAAGCCGCCGGGAGCCAGCAGCCCATACACCTGCTCCACAAAGGGGGCCCGAAACAGGCGCTTGGCGTGATGGCGTCGCTTCCACCACGGATCCGGGTACAGCACGTGGACCACGTCTACCCGCCCCTCTACCCCCAGTTGGCCCAGCGCCCAGCGCGCATCGTCGTCGCCGATCCACAGGTTCTCCAGCCCCTCCCCCGCGATCTGCTCCATCACAGCCCGGCACAGCTCCCGCTTCACCTCGAAGCCCAGGAAGTGCCGCCCAGGCTGGGCCGCGGCCCGGCCCACGAGGAACTCGCCGCTGCCGAAGCCGATTTCGACCTCCAGCGGCCGCCCGCCCAGGAACCGCTCCAGCCGCGCCCGCTTGGCCGGGGAGATGTCGATCAGCCGGAAGTAAGGCTCCTCCTCGGGGATGGGCCGCCAGCGCACGTGCGCCGGCCGCTTCGTGGGATCGCCGCCGATCAGCCCGCGTCCCTCATCATAGCCCTCGTCATCCTTCTCTTGCCGGGCAGGATCGACCTCGAAATCGTCCCGCCCCACCCGCATCTGTCGCTCCATGTGCCCTTCTATCCTCTGGCCAGACTCGGCTGGCCGCTGCCGTACTGTCCAGTATACCTCTAGCCTCCCCGATGGCAAGAGGCCTACCCCACCCTGGCAGGGCCTTTCAAGAGTCACAAACACGGCACGCTTGTCACCCTGAGCGGGTCTTGCACGCAACTTGCGCAACGCCGAATCACCAGCGAAGGGTCTCGGCATGCGATGGGAGATGCTTCGGCGGACCTCAGCATGACACTCACAAGGACTGCTGCAATATTCGTTGTGCCTCCGCCCCTCTCCCTTCGTGCCCATCGCGCTTCGTGCCTTCGCGGCCCTTCGCGTTATCGTGTTCCAAACCACTTCATGTCACTTGCCCCGTGCCATCAATTGGGATAAGATGGATTCGGTACCAGAGGAGGTCGTCACGCGTATGATCACCCGGCGCTCAGGCAGCAGTGGGCGAGGCCGGCCGCGCAGCGTGGCCCGGCTCGCCTTTGCCCTGCTTCCCATTCTGGCCATCACCGCCTGCGTTCCCCTCGCCCCCTCCCCGGCCGGCCCTGGCAGCACACCGGCGGCCACGAGCATCGCCGCGCGAGCCCCTGAGGAACCTGCATCTCCCCCGCCTATCCCCTGGCCTCTAGAGGCTCAGGGCCGCACCGTCGCCTTCGAGCACCTGACCCCCGACGATGGGCTATCCCAGAGCGTCGTCGCCGGCATGCTCCAGGACGACCAGGGCTTCCTCTGGCTGGCCACCCAGGATGGCCTGAACCGCTACGACGGCTACCAGTTCAAGGTCTTCAAGCACGACCCGGGCGATCCCGACTCCCTCAGCAACAACTTCATCCTGTCCATAGATCGAGATCCTTCCGGGCAGCTCTGGATCGGCACCAACGGCGGTGGGCTCAACCGCTACGACCCCCAGACCGGCACCTTCACCCACTATCTACACGACCCCGCCGATCCTGCTAGCCTGAGCGAGAACGCTGTCTCCGCCGTGTTCGCCGACCAGGCCGGCGTAGTCTGGGCCGGCACTGCCAACAGCGGCCTGAACCGGCTGGACCCGGCCACGGGGCAGGTTACCCGCTACCGGCATGACCCCGCCGATCCCCATAGCCTCAGCGGCGACGAGATCGTCGCCATCGCGCCGGGCCCGGACGCCAGCCTGTGGGTGGCCACGGTGCATGATGGGCTGAACCTGTTGGATCCTCTGAACGGCCAGGCCATCCGCTACCGCCATGACCCCGCTGATCCCCAGAGCCCTGGCAGCGATGCGCTGCAGAGCCTCTACGTCGACCACCAGGGCACCCTCTGGGTGGGCACCGCCGACGCTGGCCTCAATCGTTTCGACCCGCAAACCCAGAGCTTCGTCCGCTACCCTGTTGACCCTGCCGACCCTGTCGCCCTGGCTCACCCCTGGGTCTACGCCATGGCCGAGGACCGGTCGGGCCGCTTCTGGATCGGCACCTATGGTGGCGGCCTGCAGACGCTGGACCGCCAGAGTGGCCAGTTCGCCCGCTACCAACATGATCCCTCCAATCCCCAGAGCATCGCCAGCGACCAGGTCTGGTCCATCTTCGAGGACAGCGCCGGTGTGCTCTGGTTCGGCACCTTCGGCCGCGGGGTCGATCGCTTCGATCCCTACCGGCAGAAGTTCCTGCTGCTGCGGTCTGACCCGGACAACTCCCAGGGCCTGGCCAGCAACCAGATTTGGGGCGTGTATCAAGACTCCCGGCAAAACCTGTGGGTCGGCAGCGACGACGGCTGGCTGAGCCGGCTGGACCTGCAGACCGGCCAGTGGCGGCGCTATCGCACCGGCGCCGACGACATCGTGTTCCGCATCGTCGAGGACCGGTACGGCACCCTGTGGGTCGGCACCAGCAGCGGCCTCTACCGCTTCGACCCCCAGGCTGGCACTTTCGAGGCCCTCGATACGCCATCGCTGGTGCTTTCCATCTACGAAGACCACCAGGGCCAGCTGTGGGCCAGCACCGCCGAGGGCCTGGCCCTGGTCGACCGCGCCACCGGCGCCGTGCGCCTGTTTCAGCACGACCCCGCGGATCCCACCAGCCTTAGCGGCAACACCGTCAGCGCCATCGCCGAGGATGCGGAGGGCACCCTGTGGGTGGGCACCCTCAACGCCGGCCTCAATCGCCTGGACCGGGCCACCGGCCGCTTCCAGCGCTTTGCCAGCGATCCGGCCGATCCCACCGGCCTCGGCGACAACGCCATCGTCGCCATCCATCCTGCTGCGGATGGCACCCTGTGGCTGGGCACGTCCGCCGGCCTCAATCGCTTCGACCCGCAGACCGGGCGGGCGGTCGTCTACACCACGAAGGACGGCCTGCCCAACGACGTGATCTACGCCATCCTGGAGGACGAGTCCGGGGACCTGTGGCTGAGCACCAACCGCGGGCTGTCCCGCTTCGACCCCCAGGCGCAGACCTTCCAGAACTACGACAAGGCGGACGGGCTGCAGGACAACGAGTTCAACCAGGGCGCGGCCTTTCGCCATGCCGATGGGCTGGTGTTCTTCGGCGGTATCAACGGCCTGAACGCCTTTCATCCCGCCCAGGTGCAGGACAACCCCTTTCTGCCTCCGGTCGTGATCACCAGCTTCGAGATCGACCACGAGCCCGTGCCCACAGGTCCGGACTCGCCCCTGGCCCGCCCTATCGAGGTCACCCGGGAGATCGAGCTGGCCCCTGACCAGGATTTCTTCGACTTCGAGTTCGCCTCCCTGCACTTCTCTGCACCCTCAGAGAACCGCTACGCCACCATCATGGAGGGCCTGGAGGAGGACTGGAACGACGTCGGCGGCCAGCGCTTCGCCAACTACACCAATGTCCCGCCGGGCAGCTACACCTTCCGGGTCAAGGCCACCAACGGCGACGGCGTCTGGAGCGACCAGCAGGCCGCCCTGAGCATCATCATCCCCCCGCCCTTCTGGCAGACCTGGTGGTTCCGCCTGCTGGCCGCGGCCGGGGTGATCGGCGCCGTGGCAGCCGTGTTCGCGGCCCGCATCCGGGTCATCGAGGGCCAGCGGCGGCGGCTGGAGGTGCTGGTGGACCAGCGCACCGGGGAGTTGCGGGACGCCATGCGGGAGCTGGAGCGCTCCAAGGAGGCCGCTGAGGCCGCCAGCCGGGCCAAGAGCACCTTCCTGGCCAACATGAGCCACGAGTTCCGCACCCCCCTCAACGCCATCCTGGGCTTCGTCCAGGTCCTGGCCCGCGACCAGCGCCTGGCGGACGACCAGCAGGAGAGCGTCCAGATCATCCGTCGCAGCGGCGAGCATCTCCTGGGCCTGATCAACGACGTGCTGGACATGTCCAAGATCGAGGCCGGGCGCACGGTGCTCAAGAACGGCGACTTCGACCTGCACCGCATGCTCGAGGGCCTGGAGGAGATGTTTGCCCTGCGCGCCGAGCAGAAGGGCCTGGCCCTCACCCTCTCGTTGGCCCCCGCCGTGCCCCGTTTCGTCCACGGCGACGAGGGCAAGTTGCGCCAGGTGTTGATGAACCTGCTGGGCAACGCGGTCAAGTTCACCCCTCAGGGCCAGGTCGCCCTGCGCGTTGGCCCGGGCGAGCCGCCCGCGGGCCAGCCTCCTGCGTCCTGGATTTCATTCGCCGTGGAGGACTCCGGGCCGGGCATCGCGCCGGAGGAGCTGGAGCAGCTGTTCGAGCCCTTCGTCCAGTCCCAGAGCGGCCAGCAGGCCCAGGAGGGCACCGGCCTGGGCCTCTCCATCAGCCGCCAGTACGTCCGTCTCATGGGCGGCGAGATCGAAGCCCGCAGCGCCCCGGGCCAGGGCAGCGTGTTCCAGTTTGCCCTGCCGCTGCCGGCCGTCGACGTGCGCGACCTGGAGCGGCCGCCGTCCACCCGGCGGGTCGTGGGCCTGGAGCCGGGCCAGCCGGCCTACCGCATGCTGGTGGTGGACGACCAGGAGGCCAACCGCAAGCTGTTGCGCAACATGCTCACGGCCGTTGGCTTTGAAACCCGCGAGGCCGCCAACGGGGAGGAGGCCCTGCGCCTGTGGGAGGAGTGGCAGCCGCACCTGATCTGGATGGACATGCGCATGCCTGTGATGGACGGCTACGAAGCCACCCGGCGCATCAAGGCCACCACCCGGGGCCAGGCCACCGTGATCATCGCGCTCACCGCCAGCGCGTTGGAGGAGGACCGGGCCATCATCCTGTCCGAGGGCTGCGACGACTACATGCGCAAGCCCTTCCAGGAGGAGGACCTGTTCGATACCGCCGCCCGCTTTCTGGGCGTGCGCTATGTCTATGAGGACGTGGCCGCTGCACCGGCCGGCCCAGAGGCCGAGGGGGTGCCCGGCCCGGCCGTAGCCGCCAGCGACCTGGTGCTGGTGGACCATCTGCGCCGGACCAGCCCGGCCTGGCGCGACAGCCTGGAGCGGGCCACCATCATGGGCGACCTCCAGGCGATCACCCGGCTGGTGGCTGAGGTGGCCGCCGCGGACCCCCTGCTGGCCGAGAGCATTGCCACCCTGGCCTCCGCGTACGAGCACGAGCGGATCCTCGACCTCAGCCACCGGGCCCGGCCCGGTGGACATCGCCCTGATGGAGCCGACGACCTTGCTGCCAACCCCATCCCCTGAGCAAATCCTGGTGGTAGACGACCACCCGGCCAACCTGCGCCTGCTGTCCCAGCTGCTGCAGGACCGGGGCTACCAGCTGCGCGCCGTAACCAGCGGCGCCCGCGCCCTGGCCTCGGTGGAGATGGCGCCGCCTGACCTGCTGCTCCTGGACATCCGCATGCCCGAGATGGACGGCTACGAGGTGTGCCGCCGGCTGAAGGCCAATCCCAAGACCAGGGACATCCCCATCATCTTCATCAGCGCCCTGGACGAGATCCAGGACAAGGTGCGGGCCTTCGAGGTGGGCGGGGTGGACTACATCACCAAGCCGTTCCAGCTGGAGGAGGTCACGGCCCGGGTTGAGACCCACCTGTCCCTACGCCGGCTGCAGCAGAGCCTGCAGGATGCCAATCGCCGCATGGCGCGCGAGCTGGACCTGGCCGCCCAGGTGCAGGCCAGCTTCCTGTCCAAGGCCCTGCCCGACCTGCCCGGCTGGCAGCTGGCGGTGTCCTTGATCCCGGCCAAGACCACCTCCGGTGACTTCTTCGACGTCATGCGCTTGCCTGATGGCTCCATCGGCATCCTGATCGCCGACGTGGTGGACAAGGGGGTGGGCGCGGCGTTGTTCATGGCCATGAGCTCTACCCTGCTGCGCACCTACATGATGGAGTATCCCGGCCAGCCCGAGCAGGTCTTTCACCACGTGAACCGCAGCATCCTGGAGTACACCTCGGCCGAGCAGTTCGTGACCGTGTTCCTCGGCATGCTGGATCCGCTGTCGGGGCGGCTGGTCTACACCAACGCCGGCCAGAATCCGCCCCTGTGGATCAGCGTGTTGCAGGACGATCCGCCCCAGCTTCTGACCCGCACCGGACCGCCTTTGGGAGTCGTGCCGGAAGCCGCGTGGCAGCGGCGAGGCCTGGCGCTTTCTCCCCGGGATATGCTGGTGCTCTATACCGACGGCGTGACCGAAGCCGAGAACGTCGACGGTGAGTTCTTCGACATGGCGCGTCTGGTGCGGGCCTCGCGGGACGGCCAGGGACGCACGGCTGTAGTCGCCAGGGATGCCATCCTCGACGCCGTGCACCGCTTCACCGGCGGCGCGCCCCAGTCCGATGACATTGCCCTGGTGGTTCTGCTGCGGGAGTGAGTAGACCCCAAGCGCGTCGCCTTGACATTTGAGGACTAGATGCATAGAATATGACTACGGATATGACCATGGTTATTATGGAGGGCTCGTCGATGATTGCGATCTCGAAAAGCAAATTGAAGGCGCACATGCTGCAGGTGTTCCGGCAAATCGAGGAGAGCGGCGAAGAGTTGATCGTCACCGATCACGGCCGCCCGGTACTGCGTATTCAGCCCATCACCCAGAAGCGGAGCGTTGACGAGGTGTTTGGCTCTTTGCGGGGCGGGGTTATCTATGTGGAGGATATCAATACCCCTACCCTAGATGAATGGGACAACGCGTGATGGTAGTCCTGGATACTTCCGCCGTGCTGTTCTGGACCCTCAACCCAGAGATGTTGTCCAGCACTGCAGCTACGGTTATCGCTCGTGAAGACCAGCTACTCCTGAGCTCGATTTCGATCTGGGAGATTGGGATCAAGGTCAAACGCAGCAAGCTGGTGCTGCCGCTCTCGGTGCGGGAGTACGTCGAGCGGTTGAAGAACGTGGACCGCTTGGAGATTCTTGCCGTGGATGAACTGGCCTGGCTGGACAGCCTTGACCTGGAATGGGAGCACCGCGATCCGGCCGATCGAGTCATCGTTGCGACTGCCAGGCGCTTCGGCTGTCCTCTGGTCACCTCCGATGCAGCAATGGCACAATTCTATGAGCGGGTGGTGTGGTAAGATTCCCTATAGGAGGGGCCCGGGCCGTGCCTGAAAGGTCCACCCCGGCTCACCCCTGCCGGTAATCACCCCATCCCACTCCACAGCTCCGCAGAACGGGATCATGCCCAGGTGGGTCAGGAAGAGGATGGCCTTGTTGCCGCGCAGCACAGGGGCCATCGGCGTGAAGTGGACGCGGCCAGGGGTGTTGCCGGCATGCCCGGCGCACACGTCCCGGGTCTCCCCCTCCACCTTCACCTGCAGCCAGGTGTGGCCCATGGTCCAGCTGGGGTCGTCCACCACCTGTACCCGCAGGGAGAAGACTGCCTCGGCCTCGATGCCCTGCCGGTCGAGGATCTGTTTCAGGGCCAGGTTGTACTGGGTGCAGTATCCCATGCCATAGGCAAAGGCCCGCGCCGGGGTATCCCACAGGTTGCGGGTCGAGTAGGTGGCGAACTTCCGGCAGACCAGGCGCTGCGCGTACGTCACCAGCTCCCAGCCCCGGAGACCCGTGCGCTGGCAGGCCGCCATGGCGTCGTCGACAGTCACGATCCCATCCATCTCGGTGCGCCGGTACTCGCGCAGCTTCAGCGCGCCAGGTAGCATCAGCAACCCCGCGGCAACTCCCAGCACAACTGGTATCGCCAGCACTGACGCGGCCCGGGCCGGTTGGGTGATGGACATGGTCGCCTCTTACGCCGCCACGCAGGCCAGGATCGACTGCGCCCACTGCCGGGCTCGTTCCACCTCACCATCCTCCAGAGGACCTTCGCGCCCCTCCACTATAAAGGTCTCCGGCGCCATCACCCGCCTTCCCCCCAGCTTGCGCAGCTGCCGATCCAATCGCCTGGCCGCCGTGAAACGGCTCAACAGGCCGTTCATCCGGTACGATGTATCGAACGCCGCCACAGCCTTACCCTTGAGTGCCCGCCTCGGCAAAGCATCCAGCACCGGCCGCACCACCTCC
>JAULUH010000144.1:0-10411 GCA_032111745.1 Anaerolineae bacterium
TCACGCGCTGGGGCGCTTCAAAGCTCTGAATCTGTTGGCGAATGACGTCCGCCAGGTCCTGTAGGGGTGCTACCATCGAATTGTCCTCCGCAGCTTCTGGGTACGGGACCTAGCTACTGGCCACGCCCAGGCTTTGGCGCAGCCCGGCCAGACGGGTGGCAATGCTGGTGTCGATCAACTTGTCGCCGACGCGGACGACAAGGCCACCAAGGATCTTGGGATCCACCAGGAATCTGAACTCCAGATTGCTGCCGAACTCGTCACTAAGACGGCTCTGGATCTCCTGGCGTTCCTTCTCGGTCAGCTCCACGGCGCTGGTGATCTCGGCCCGGGTTGGCCGCGGGCCCCCGGCTGCGGCCGCCATGTGCGTTAGTTCGTCCACAACCTCGTCCAGCAGCCCGATGTCACCATTGGCCAACATGCCCATCACGAAGTTGCGCACCGGCGCCGCCATCTTCTGCGGCAACAGTGTCGCCAGGACGTCCTGCTTCTCTTCGAACGGGACCGACGAGCTGGCCAGCTTGGTCTGCAGGCCAGGGCTGCGATCTATCGCGGCCCTCACGTCACCCAAGCTCTTCAGCCAGTCCTCCAGGGCCGCCTCGAAGACGACGCCGGCATAGGTCTGTGCTTTGTTGCTTGTGGTCACCTTAGTTCCTCGCAGTGCGGCCTGGCGCAGCGCCGGCCAGGAAATCGCTCACGTAGGCGCGCTGGGCATCGCGATCAGACAGCTCGCGGCCCAACACCTTCTCGGCCGCCAACAGCGCCAGCTCGGCAACCTGGTCTTGGGCCTCGGCGATGATGCGGTCTCGCTCACGCGCGGCCTCGTCCCGAGCATCGGCGACGATGCGCTGGGCCTCCTGCCGCGCGCCGGCCTCGATCTCGCTCGCCAGCGTCTCGCCGCGTTTGGAAGCGGCCGCAATGCGATCCAGGGCCTCGCGCCGCTCTTGATCTAGTTGTTGCTGCAGCATGGCACGCTCGGCCTCAGCTTCCCGTCGCGCCACTTCCGCGGCCTGTAACCCTTCCGCAATCCGCTGCTTGCGACTCTCCAGCATGTTGGTCACAGGCTTGTAGAGCACCGCCCGCAGGATGAAGAGCAGCAGGACGAAGTTGACGATCTGGGCGATCAGAAACGGGCCGTTGATGCCTAGCTGACCAAAGATCTCACCCAATCTGGCACCTCCTTAGTCATGCCCGAAGCACATCTGGTGTGTGAGAAACCCGCTCCGTTCGCTGCCGGGCTACTGCGGAATGCCAGGGGCACCCACG
This sequence comes from Anaerolineae bacterium, assembly GCA_032111745.1. Taxonomy (GTDB): domain Bacteria; phylum Chloroflexota; class Anaerolineae; order JAAEKA01; family JAAEKA01; genus JAULUH01. The sequence continues at coordinate 1,267 of JAULUH010000144.1, forward strand.
AAGATCAACAGCAGCGCTACCACCAGGGCATAGATCGCCAGAGCTTCGGTGAACACGATGCCCAGGATCATGTTGGTACGGATCTCACCGGCGGCCTCCGGATTGCGGCCAATGGCCTGCATGGCACCGAGAACGAGCAAGCCAATGCCGATGCCGGGTCCAAGGGCGCCCAGGCCAATGGCAAGAGCAGGGGCAAGAAACTGGATCATATTGCGAGTTCCTCCTTACAATGGATGGTGTGATGACCAGGCACGGCCAAGTTCCCCGCCTGTGGGGGTGGCTGGCCATGCGGACCCTTAGTGATGTTCTTCCTCATGCTCGTGGCTGATGGTAGCCATGGTCATGAAGATCAGTGTCAAGATGGCGAAGACGAAGGCCTGCATGAAGCCCACGAAGACTTCCAGGACATAGAACGGCAGGGGCACAATGAACGCAATGAGGAAGGTCATTACGAACAGCAGCACCGCGCCGGCGAAGATATTGCCGAAAAGTCGGAAGGTGAAAGAGATGATCTTGGCGAATTCGCTGATCAGCTCCAGGAAACCCACGATGAGGTCGAGTACAAAATTACCCGTCATGGGAGGCACAAAGAACTTGCGGAAATAACCTACCCCCAACGCCTGAACGCCTACCACCTGCGTCCAAAACACCGAGATAAGGGCCAGTGCCAGGGGGACGTTCAGATCGGTGGTGGCAGCCCGTACATAGGGCACCAGCACGTAGCCGCCCACGGCGCTGGTATGATGGTCGAGCTCCTCGCCGTGCTCGCCTTCAGCCGAGCGTGCGTCCAACTCCGCTCGTTGCTCGGGGGTTAGCTGCACGGACTCGGCCACCAACGTGTAAATCCCCCCCGGCAGCTCTTGCTTCTTCCAGCCGGTGGTAACCCCGGCCTCTTCATAAGCAATCTCCAAGGGCTCGATCTTGCCGATGCTATCCACGCCTGGCACCAATTCCCACCAGTTGGCGATCAGCACGAAGATCAGGATGGTCATGAAGATGGGAAAGAACTTCTTGAAGTGGGCCTTACCCGCGATCTCTTCGTTGAAGTTATAGAACGTCTCGATGAACCACTCCATGAGGTTCTGCAGGCCACTGGGCACATCGTTCATCTTGCGCGTGGCCAGGAAGGCCAGCACCAGGATGGTGATGTCGGCGATGATGGTGGCGACAAAGGTATTGGTGATGTAGAAGTTGCCGAACTTGAAGGCCTTCTCAGCCGGAAGCACGATCGTGGGGAGCGGAACGCGCAGGAAGATCGCGCTGAGCAGCGTCACTGCCAGGATGACGAGGATGATCACGATGTTTCGTGTGGTGAAGAACTTGCGCACGGCGTTGTGTCCTCCTTCGCCTGGCGTCGGCGCTTTCCTGTGGAGTCATGAACTGCTGATTGCTGGCCGGAAACAACTGGGATGTCCAGCGATTTGTGCGACCAGGGACTAACGGCAGATTATAGCAGAGGCAAATCGATTCGCCAAATGCACAACCAGCACAGCGTCCCCCCATTTTCTTCCGCAAGTGCCGCCAATGCCTATCAGAAGTGCCAAAGCCTTCCGGGTTGCCCGGGCCCGCCGGGCCAGACGCTTATCAGGTGCAGCCGTGACGGCCGTCCGAGGCGTATCCGCACGCGGCGCAGAAGGTGGTCTCCCCAATCTGCACCAACGCATCCGCCCTCCCGCACATTGGACACCCGGCCGCGCCGGCAGGCAACGCCGATGGGTCGATAGCCAGCAGGCGTTTCGCTGGGGTGCCGGAACCCGGTGGCTCTGGCCGATGCGCGTGAGCGGGATTGGAGGACAAAGTACCTCAGGTGATCTCAGCCAGGGTCTCGTTCAGGACGACGCTTTCGCCTGGCCTGGCATGCAGCGCATTTAGTACACCGGAGATGGGTGCCATGATCTCGTTCTCCATCTTCATGGCCTCCAGCACCAGAATGGACTGCCCTGCCTCCACCTGATCGCCCTGGGCTACCAACACCCGCGTCACCAGGCCTGGTATCGGTGCCTTTACCCGGCCATCGCCGCTGATGGGGCGCCGTACCGCAGCCTCCAGGTCCTGGATCTCCAACCGGTGCAGCCCGCTGTAGGCCTTAATCCAGCGCAGGTCCTGGTCCACTACGATCTCGTAGGGGCGGCCGTCCACCATGATCCATTCCATCTTGTCGGGGCCGTCCAGGTTGGGGACATCAGCCACAACTTCCTCACCGTCGACCACTACGGTGAGCTCAAGTCCCCTGCGCTGCAGGAGATCTACGTCGATCTCGAAACGCCTGCCGTCAATGGTGATCGCCAGTCTGCTCACAGGCTTTTCTCCGACCTGTCTGCCACTCAGTCCAGCCGCCGGTTGCCGCGGTGCCACCCTTGCTGCAGCCGCTCGGGCATAATGGGTTGGCCTGCACTGTGGCGGGTCAGATATGCTATAGCAGCAGCCACTGCCAGGTCTCGCAGGTCGGACTGGGGTGTTGCTCGACCCAGTAGCGGACGGCGCAAGAACTCGGTCGTGTAGTCTCCTGCAATGAAATCCGGGTCCTCCAGGATCGCCTGGTAGTAGGGGAGGTTGGTGTTCAGGCCGGTGATGGCAAAATCCTGCAACGCCCGGCGCATGCGCCTAACGCACTCAGCCCTGTCCTCGCCCCACACCACGACCTTGGCCAGGATGGGATCGTAGCGCACCGGGACATCGCACCCCGAGTAACCGTAGGTATCCACCCGCACACCGGGACCGCCGGGCAGGCGAAAGCGACGCAGCTTGCCAGGACTGGGCAGGAAATGGTTCCATGGATCCTCGGCGTTGATGCGACACTGCATCGCCCAGCCCTCCAGTCGTACATCCTCCTGTCGCAGCGCCAGGGGCAGGCCGGCGGCGATTCGGACCTGTTCTTTCACCAGGTCAACTCGTGAGACCATCTCCGTCACCGGATGCTCTACCTGGACGCGGGCCTTGATCTCCGTGAAGTAGAACTCACCCTGGTCATCCATCAGGAATTCCACCGTGCCCACGTTGCGGTACTGGAACAGGCGGGCGATGTCCAGCGCGGCCTGGTGAAGCCGTGCCCGTTGCTCCCCGGTCAGGGAAGGCGAGGGCGACTCGGCGACGAGTTTCTGGTTGTGGCGCTGGATCGAGCCCTCCCGCTCGCCCAGGTGAATCAGGTTGCCGGGGCCGTCGCCGATGATCTGAACTTCGACGTAGTGGCCGGGCAGCACCGCCTTCTCCAGGAATAGCCGCTGGTCGCCAAACGCGATCTGCGCCTCGGTGCGTGCCTGGCGGACTGCCGCCGGCAAGGCATCGGGAGTCCGTACCAGCCGCGTGGCCCGGCCGCGGCCCCCGCTGCACGACTTGATGACCAGGGGAAAGCCCAGTTCCCCGGCCTCGAGCTCGATCAGCTCCTGGTCCTCCAGGCCAAAGGATACCGAGGAATGCAGTGGGGTCTTGAATCCTGCGGCCCGGACGCGCTCTTGCGCCGGAATCTTCTCTCGCGCTGCCAAGACCACCTCGCTGGGAGGACCCACGAACACGACTCCCGCTTCTTCACAGGCGCGGGCAAATTGGGATTCCTCCGCCAGGAAGCCGTAGCCCGGGTGGATGGCTTCCGCACCGGCTCTACGGGCCAGGTCGATGATCTGGCCGCCATCCAGGTAGCCGGCGGGCGACTCCAGGTTCAGGGCCTCATCCGCCAGGCGCACGTGCAAGGATCCGCGATCCGACTCGTCGTATAGGGCCACGGTCCAGATTCCCAGGTCGCGGCAAGCCCTGATCACACGCACGGCGATCTCGCCACGGTTGGCTACCAGCAGTTTACGGAACATATCGCATCCTTGATTGCACTCACCTACATGGGCGAGATGCCGTGCTTCTTGGGCAGGTGACGCTCCCGCTTCAGCAGCGAGACCTCCAGACCACGGATCAGAATGCGACGGGTGTCGCGCGGCTCGATGACGTCGTCGATCAGGCCCCGGGATGCCGCTACATAGGGGTTATTAAACTTCTCCTCGTAGCCATCGATCAACTCCTGGCGTTTAGCCTTGGGATCCTCGGCCGCCGAGATCTGCTGCCGGAACAGGATGTTGACCGCGCCGGCCGCGCCCATCACTGCGATCTCGGAATTGGGCCAGGCGTACAACAGGTCCCCCCGCAGCCCCTTGCTGCTCATCACGCAGTAAGCCCCCCCATAGCTCTTGCGCAAGATCACCATCAGCTTGGGCACGGTGGCCTCGCTGTAGGCGTAGATCATCCGAGCGCCATTGCGAATAATGCCTCCATACTCCTGGTGCGTGCCCGGCAAGAAGCCCGGCACATCCTGCAACGTGATGATCGGGACGTTGTAAGCGTCGCAGATGCGGATGAAATGGGCCGCCTTGATAGAGGCCTTGATATCGATCGTACCGGCAAGGACCATGGGCTGGTTAGCGATAATCCCCACCACCCAGCCATTTAGCCGCGCGAACCCAACCACCATGTTCTCCGCCCACAACTGGTGCACCTCGAAGAACCGGCCATCATCGAAGATGCTGGCGATGACCTTGCGCACGTCGTAGGGCTTGTACGGATCCAGGGGCACCAGTTGTTCCAGCTCCGGGCAGCGCCGATCAGGTTCGTCGATGGGCGGTACATAGGGCGGGTCATTCTGGTTATTGGAGGGCAAGTAGCTAAGCAGATCCCGCGTCAGGGCCAGGCACTCCCGGTCGTCCTGAGCCAGGAAATGGCTCACACCGCTCTCCCTGCTATGCACCAGCCCGCCCCCCAGCTGCTCCTGGCTAACATCCTCCTGCATCACGGCTTTGACCACGTCCGGCCCGGTGATGAACATATAGCTGTTTTCGGTCATAAACACAAAGTCAGTGAGCGCTGGCGAGTACACCGCGCCCCCTGCGCAAGGGCCCATGATTAGCGACAGTTGTGGGATGACCCCCGAGGCCTCGCAGTTGGCATCAAACAGCCGGGCATAGCCACCCAGGCTATCCACGCCCTCCTGGATCCGTGCGCCACCTGAGTCGTTGATAGCGATGAAGGGAGAACCGTAGGTGAGGGCCATGCGCATGGCCTTGACGATCTTGCTGGCGTGCATCTCGCCCAGGGAGCCACCCATCACGCTAGCGTCCTGGGCCGCCACAAACACGTGCCGGCCATTGATCAGGCCGAAGCCCGTGATGACGCCGTCCCCGTAACGCGAGGACTTGCCCCCCATGTAGCTCTCGTAGCGCGGCAAGACCAGGGTGTCGATCTCCGTGAATGTCCCGGGATCAAACAATAAGTCGATACGCTCGCGCGCTGTTAGACGTCCCTTCCGATGCTGGGTCTCGATCTCCTTCGCCGTGCCATCAGCGATGGCTTTGCGCGCGCGCAGCTGCTGGATATAGGCCTCCATGCTCGATTCCAACGACACAGTCCTCCTCAAGATACAATAAGGCGTCATCCCATCAAGGATGCCAGGGTTAGAACATAACCGTTGGCTGTGCGCCACCATCCGGCCAGGGTCAAAGCCTCTGCCGGATCCTGTCTCGCTCTCTCGGCGTACAGCTGGAGCAACGTGGGATCACATCTGATTTCCATGGCCAGCCAGGCCTGTGCCTCCGGCGATCCAGGGTAAGATGGTCGGGTGGGCAGGCACACAACCCGGCGGGTATCTACGGTCAGCCCCAAGCGCAAGGCTTTTAGTACGGCCTCCTTGGCGCTCCAAATGGCGGTAGCTAGCACGTTGCGCTGCTCAGAGGCGGCCTGTTCCACCAGGTCGACCTCCACGGTGCTGAAGAACTGTTGCAGGAACAGGGCCGATCGAGGCTCCACGGCCTCGATGTCTGCGCCCAGTTGGGCTAAGCTAAGGCTCGGGGCGGACTTGCGGACCCCTCCATCGTTGAGCGGATGCAACGCGCAAAAGGCCGTGTCGCCGCTGTGGCTGATGGACAGGGACAGCGGCAGTCGCACACCCAGTGCCGCAGGCACCAGCTCACCCGGGCGCCGGCCAGCCTCTGCGATCAAAGGCACCAGAACCGGCTGCTCCGCCGGCAACAACGCCGCAGGCGTGCGCTCCGGATCCGCCACCACGATAGGGACTCCACCAGGGTCGCGTCCGACGATCAGCGCATCCAGGGGTGGGCGCTGGCCCGTATGCTCCTCGAAATAGGTCTGCAGAAGCCGCTTGGCCGTCCAGCGGCCCAGTAGCCACTCGCGGCGGCGCTTCTCGACCCGGAAGCCATGCAGGCGGGCCACTTCCGGCGCGCTCAACAGGCCCGGAGGCGGCAGGCCGTGGGCCAGGTCGGGATGATCGCCGTAGGACTGCAAAAGCCAGTCGATCATGGGTCCGTAGCTACGCCGGCCGTGAGACCGTGCGATATCCGAGCAACTCGACGAAGACGTTGCCGGCTTCATCCGCCACCGAGGCCTCGAAGGTAGCACCGCCGTCTCCTGTCTCGCACAGGCAGTACAGGCGGCGGCCCTCGGCCTCCGCCGGTTGGCGGTAAGCTGTAGCCGAGGCAAAGCCCAGTGGTAACGCCATGGCGTGGTTGACCCTGGTGTGCCACAGCGCCGCAGCCTGGAAGCAGGCCTCCACCAGCCGCGGGGCCATCAGCGACTCTACATCGTCAGGGGAGGAATTGGGCGGCAGGCTAGCGGACAGCAGCACCACACACCGGTTGCCATCCACGCCGGCCCGTTCGATCACCTGGTAGGCCGGGCCATGGAAGAAGTCCCGGTAGATCTCGCCAGCGGTGATCGGCAGGCTGTCGGCGGCCGGCACCTGGAACGCCCTGGAGGGTTTGTCCATGGGCTGGGCCGTCAGCCGCACATCAGCCAGGAAGTGATCCTTGACCTGGGCAAGCAGGCCTTCCCGGGCTGGCTTGGTAACCGAGCGCAGGATGGTGTGGGCGACCAGGTCGCCATCGCCGGTTGGCTCCACAGAGGCGCTCAAGTAGAGGGTGCGCGGCTCCATGCGGAAGAACTTGAAGGCACCGCTCATCTCCTCGTTCTCCACGGCCGCCACTCGATAGCCCGGCGCCAGCACGGTGGCCAGCTCGGCCAGGGCCTCTGTTGCCATGACGCCGGGCAGCCACGGCGTGCCTTCGTCCGGCGTATGGTCAAACAGGAAGGGCTGCACGCCAGGATCGAGCTCGGTCTCTACCTCGATGCCGCCGTAGAGCTTCGCCGCCGTCACCTTCCCCACCATCAGCAGCGCAGGCTGGCGTTCGGCCAGGGCGTTGTTAATCCTGGCCGTATCGAGGCCACCGGTGGGATCCTTTTCCGCCAGCCAGGCACCCAGGCGGCCAGCCACCAAAACCTCCCCGCGGGTGCCGCCGTAGGTCAGCTCCCGCCGGACCGTCGGCACACCCGCCTCCGGAGGCAACATGTCGATGCCCAGGGCGGCCATGATCTGCGGCACCGAGCCGCGGGAGGCCATGCCGATCTCACCCCAGGCGGTCCAGTCGATGGCAATGCCCCGGGTGTCCGGCCGCCAGCCGCGCATGCTGCTGCTGATCTTGCATAGGAGGTCGTTGGCTGCACTGTAATCGCTCTGGCCGTTGTTACCGAAGCGGCCGGCCACCGAGCTGAAGCTCACCGTGGCGCCGATGGGCATGCCCTTCGCCGCCCGCAGCAGGTGATAGAAGCCATCAGCCTTGACGTCGAACACCAGGTTAAACTGTCCCGGCTCCTTATTGGGCAGGGTCCGGTCGATCAAGAGGCCGCCGGCGTGTACCAGTACGTCGATTTTACCGTGGCGCTGGCGTATCTCCTCGACCACGGTCGTCACGGCCTCACCGTCCATCAGGTTCACGGCGTAGTAGTGGGCAGTGCCGCCCGCAGCCTCTACGGCCTCCACAGCACGCAATGCAGCCTCGTTGCGCTCGATAACCAGGATTTGCTTGTCGATCACGGCCGGCGTGGGCTTCTCGCCCTGCGCCCGGGCCTCGTCGATCAGCTGGCGCTTGAGCGCCTCGCGGTCGCGGCGGAACAGTTGCACATGGGCATCGTCGCGCCGCGGGCAGGGCACCAGGTCCAGCAGGTAGAAGACACCGCCGCTGGCTACGGCCAGGTCAGTGGTGATGGCGCTGGTGATGCCACCGGCCGCACCAGTGACCACAAATACCGTATCCTCGTTCAACACCATTCCAGGAGCGCCATCGCGGGCAGGCTTCTCGGCCAGGGTCACACCATAGCGCCGCCCATCGTGATATCCCACCTCAACCATACCAGGGTCGTACAGCGTCTCGGCGATCAGCTGGTCGGCCGGGTCCGCAGTCTTGCGGCTGGCCTCGAAGTCCACGACCTTCACCAGCAGGCCGTGGCCCTGCTCCCGCATGCCCTGCTCCACGCTGTAGGCCTTGGTGAAGCCCGTAACCGCGCCGCCCAGCGGGGCCGTGGCCCCGGCAGGACCATAGCCATGCAGCCCACCCAGCCGCGTGGCCGCCACCAGGAAATGGCCTGGCCCGGCTACGGAGTCGTAGAGGACCCGCATGGCGGTGTAGAGGTTCTTCACCCGCACCCGGTTGTGCTCGCGCCACTCCTCTGGCGCCATGTCTTCCAGGGCAGGCTCGACATCCAGCGCCGGCAGCCAGTAGATGCCCAGTACCGGACCTTCGGCCAGCCAGGACCTAAGCCCGGCCTCCAGGACATCGGTGGCGACCCCCGGCTCCAGCGTGAGCACCGTAGCGCCCAGCTTCTCCAGCCGGTTCACTAGCGTCTTGCCGACGCCACCCCGATCCATGACCACGACGACGCGACTGCCGCTATTCAGTACGACGCCGGTGGGCTTGCAGAACTCCAGGGCTGGTCGCAAGCTGGGCACCGGCACGCGCCGCGGCATCCTGTCCGCATCCTCAAGGGTGCCGATGGTGCTGACGTTCGCAGGGGCCGGGGGGGGTACCTGCGGGGCTGCCGGCGTCTCCGTTTCCCGCAGTCCATCTCCCACAATCCCGTTCGAATCGTCCGGGCCGCGAGTCGCCGCCTTTCCATGGCCTGCGCCGAGGTCCGGCCGCATAGTGAAGACGAAGCCGATCACGCTTTGCAGGGTGGGGTAGTCGCGCAGCTGGAGGTTCTCCTGCACAGGAATGTCGAAGGCCGCGCGGATGGCGGCGAAGGTCTCCGCCTGCTTGACAGTGTCGATGCCCAGGTCGGCCTCCAGGTCCAGGTCCAGCTCCAGCATGTCCTCGGGGTAGCC
>JAULUH010000144.1:10511-29103 GCA_032111745.1 Anaerolineae bacterium
GGTTCTCCTGCACAGGAATGTCGAAGGCCGCGCGGATGGCGGCGAAGGTCTCCGCCTGCTTGACAGTGTCGATGCCCAGGTCGGCCTCCAGGTCCAGGTCCAGCTCCAGCATGTCCTCGGGGTAGCCAGTCTTCTCGGCGACGATGCGCAGAACCGTCGTCTGGACTGCATCAGCCCCGGCCGCGGGTGCCGGCGTCTCAACCGCCGCCTTCCCATCGCCCACGGTCGCGGCCAGGGCGTCCGGGCCGCGAGTCGCCGCCTCCCCATGGCCTGCGCCGAGGTCCGGCCGCATAGTGAAGACGAAGCCGATCACGCTTTGCAGGGTGGGGTAGTCGCGCAGCTGGAGGTTCTCCTGCACAGGAATGTCGAAGGCCGCGCGGATGGCGGCGAAGGTCTCCGCCTGCTTGACAGTGTCGATGCCCAGGTCGGCCTCCAGGTCCAGGTCCAGCTCCAGCATGTCCTCGGGGTAGCCGGTCTTCTCGGCGACGATGCGCAGAACCGTCGCCTGGACTGCATCAGCCCCGGCCGCGGGTGCCAGCGCCTCAACCGCCGCCTTCCTATCGCCCACGGTAGCTGCTTCTCCACTGCCTGTGCCGAGGTCCGGCCGGTTCCTGCGCACGAAGCCAACCACGCTGCCCAGGGTGGGATAGTCGCGCAGGCTGATGCCCTCCGCCAGCGGGATGTCGAAGTCCGCGCGGATGGCCGCGAAGGTCTCGGCCTGCTTGACCGTATCGATGCCCAGGTCGGCCTCCAAGTCCAAGTCCAACTCCAGCATGTCCTCTGGATAGCCGGTCTTCTCGGCGACGATACGCAGAACCGTCGCGGTCACCTGGTCAGCCGCCGATGCCGGGATAGGATGATCGGCTGGAGGGGTGGCCTTTTGCGCCGGCGCTGCAGGCAGGGGTGCCGGCGTCTCAACCGCCGTCTTCCCATCGCCCGAGGTCGCTCCCAAGGCGCTCGGGCCGCGGGCCGCCGCCTCGCTACCACCCACATCCAGGTCTGGCCGGTTCTTGCGCACGAAGCCTACCACGCTGCCCAGGGTGGGATAGTCGCGCAAGCTGATTCCCTCCGCCAGCGGGATGTCGAACGCCGCGCGGATGGCGGCAAAGGTCTCGGCCTGCTTGACGGTGTCGATGCCCAGGTCTGCCTCCAGGTCCAGATCGAGGTCCAGCATGTCTTCAGGGTACCCCGTCTTCTCAGCCACCAGCCCGATGACTCGCTCCACCACCTCGTCGGCGGCCGGAGCAGCCGGCCTGGGTGCTTCTAGTATGGGAGCCGGGGCCGGAGTCGCTGCAGTCGGGGTGACCGGTAATGGGGCCGGCTCGGGCCTCGCCGGCGCCGGTGGAGGTGCGGGAGGCGCAGGCATCCGCGCTGGCTCAGGAGGCGGCGCCACCGGCTGGCTAAACGGCGCTGGCGACATCTGGCTCCGGCCCAACAGCTCCCGCACCTCGGGCATGGGCAGCGGGTGGTAGGCCGCAGCAGTGCCATTTCCGGGCGCGGCCGCGCGCACGCTGGGGCCGATGCCATAACGCCAATTGCTGGGTACAGGCGTGCGGCCTGGGCCCTCCTGGGATTGAACACGCAGGGTACGCTTGACCACTTCCAGCCCCGCCCGATCGTAGCCGCTGACACTATCCAGCCAGTGCTGGTAGCGCAGGCCATCGTCGACGCGCTGGAGGCCGCCAGGGACGCGGCGGGTCAGTGTCAGGCTGATCTGCGAGCCGAATCCCGCCGCCAGGTGCAACGCATAGTGCACCGGATAACGCCCACCCCGGCTCAGGTTCAACACGCCCAGCTCAGGATCCACCTCTTGGAAGTTGGGCACTGGCGGCACGATGCCATGCTCCAGGATCTTGACCGCGATGACGTCCTCTACACCAACGCCCATGGGGTGGCCGGTGAAGCCCTTGGTGTTGGCAACCACGATGTCGTTGGCAGCCTCGCCAAAGGTGTTACGCAGGGCCACTACCTCGGCCGCGGCGCTGCCGCCGCGGGCGGGCGTGAAGGTCTCGTGGGACATGAAGACGGTCTGGGGGGCTATGGCGTAGCGGTTCAGCCCGAAGCGGCGTTCGGCCGCTGTGACCAGGTTCTCCATCACCAGGCTGATATGGTCTACGTCCAGACGCGAGCCATGGTAGGCGCTGTTGCATGTCTCGCTGCTAAGTACCTCGACAATGCCGCGCATGCCTCGCTCGCGCACGGCGTCTTCGCTTTCCACCACCAGGGCACAGGCCCCCATGCCCAGGATCGTGCCGTGACGGCGGCGGTCAAAGGGCAACGCGGCCTGGTCCACCCGATCGTCCGTGGCGGCTGCACCCAGGGCCAGGAAGCCGGCACCCACCCATTCCATCAGGCTGTCGCTGGTGACGTCGTCACCGCCCAGTACCAGGACCCGGCGGCAGCGGCCGGCGCGGATCCAATCCTCGGCCAGCGCCACAGCCTGGGCCGTGCTGGCACAGGCGGCGTTGACGTGGGTGTTGGGCCCACGGGCGCCGACGTACTCGGCGAACTGGCTGTGGCCCATAGCCAGAATGCGGAAGATGAAGCGGCGGTCGAACTGATAGGGCTCGCGCTGGAGCTGCTCCCGCATCTGGCCGATGCGGCGGTTGATCTCCTGCAGCGTGGCCGGGTCACTAGCATAGCGGCGCAGGTCCTCCAGCAGGGCCAGCTGGCTGAGGCGGTTCTCCCAGGCGTAGTAGCGGGCGAACTCCTGAGCAAAGCGGTCGCCGCCAGGAAACGCGCTGGCGAAGATCACTCCAGTCTCGTCGCGCAAGGACTCTGGCAACAGCCAGCGGTCGGGGAGATACTTGCCGGTGCTGGTCTTGCGCCAGGTTTGTACCAGCGGGATGCCCGCCTCAGCCAGGGCGTCGAGCCCGGCGGCGAAGCAATACTGGGTCGTGATGTCCAGCGCCTCCACCAGCTTCTCCGGCACTCCATACTCCGCCGCCAGGTCGAACTGGCCTCCACGGCCGGCCAGCTTGATTACTTCCTCTGGGTCCTCGATTACCTGGAAGCTGCCGCTGCCGTCCTCGGCCTTGACCAGCCGCGTGATGCGCTTGTGGAGGATGCGCTGGCGGAACCGCTCCGGGATCAGGTCGATGAACTGCTCGCCGCGCAGGATGCGCAGGGCGTTGTCAGGGTCCATCACCGGCTTGTGGGGCCCAGGCAGGCCCAACCCGGTGCCGGTGATCACCACCGAGCCCAGGGGAGTGTCGTTGCGGTCGAAGGGCCGCGGCTGGCCGGCAGGGCCGGCCGCCATCTGCTGCAGGACCAGGGCCAGGGCCTGGCCCAACGTGTCGGTGCTTGGCATGGGGCTTTCCTTGGCAATGGTGGCCGGGGTCGGGACCGCCGCTGGCTTCTGGCCACTGACCTCCACCGGCGCCTCCTGGCGCATGGCATGGCCGGCGGCATACAGGCCGCACAACGCCTGATTGAGCGTTGGCAATTCACCTTGCTTGGGGTGGTTAGTGAACAACGAGACCACATCTGGCCTGGCTCCCAACACGTCGTCGGTGAAACCCTTGAGCGCCTTCTTGGGGCCTACCTCGACGAAGGTACGGCAGCCCTCACGGTAGAGGGTCTCCAGGCCCTTCACCCACTGCACGGGCGAGGCGATCTGCAGCTCCAGGATGTCTTTGATTCCCTCGACGGTGCCGGGATACAGCTCGCCGGTGACGTTAGCCACCAGGGGGAGCCTGGGCTCGCTGATGCGTAGCCGGTCCAGTACCTTGCGCAATGGCTTACTGGCCGGAGCCACGATCTTGGTATGAAAGGCGTGGCTCACCGGGATGCGCTGCGCCCGAAACCCCTGTTGGGTGAAGATCTCAATGGCCTGCGCTACAGCCTGGCTGGCGCCGCCGATTACCACCTGGTTGGTGCTGTTGATGTTGGCGGCCACGACATACCCGTCGACTTCGGCAAGCGTCTGCTCTACGGCGTCGTAAGGCGCGATCACCGCAGCCATCCAGCCATTGTCATCCCAGCTTACCTTGGTCATCTCAGCGCCGCGGGCAGCGGAGGCCTCCAACGCATCGGCAAATGGCATGATGCCGGCCGCGATCAGGGCACCGTATTCGCCCAGGGAATGGCCCATGGCCATATCTGGTCGGAAGCCATATTCACCCAAGAGCTTGTGCATAGCCGTGTCCATGGCCAGCATCGCCGGCTGGGTGATGGCGGTCTGCATCAGGTCGTATTCCGCCTTCTGCATGACCTGCGGGTCGTCGCCGTCGACAAAGAGGTAGCTGGTCAGGGGCCGCCCCAGGATGGGTCCCATCACCTGATCAGCCTCAGCCAGGGTCGCAGCGATCACCGGTTGGATGGCGGCCAGCTCGCGGCCCATATTGGCGTATTGGCTGCCCTGGCCAGGATAGAGGAAGGCGATCTTGCCCGGAGCTGGCCCGCTGCCGCGGAAGATACCCTGGGCAGTCAGCGCCTTCCAGGCCTGGGGATTGTCAAAGCCCATGGCCTTTCGGCTCTTGGCCAGCCGATCCAGCAGCTCCGCGCGGTCGCCGAAATCGATCACCAGTCGCTCCGCCGCGTTCAGGTCAGCCTGGCCCGGCACCTCTGGGGGCGGAGTCCAGCCACCCTCGGCCCTCTGCCAGGCCTCGTCCACCTTGTTCTTCAGCTCCGTCGGGCTGGCCGCCCCAATAGCCAGGACGTTGCGCACCGGTGCCTTGGCCCAGGGGGCGGCCGGCCGTGCCACAGAGCTGTCGCCGGCCATCAGGCCCGGATAGGGTGCCCCGACCTGCACTCTGCTCGCCCCGTTGCCTGGAACCGCCACGCCCGAGAACAGCGTCGCCTCCTTCGCCAACATGCCGGGTACATGTTCCTCCAGCACCAGGTGGAAGTTGGTACCGCCGAAGCCGTAGGCGCTCACGCCGGCACGCCGCGGCATGTGGGCGTCGCCCTGGCGCCACTCCCGTAGATCGCTGTTGATAAAGAACGGGGTGTTGGGGAAGTCGATGCCCGGATTGGGCTGCTCGGCGTTCAGGGTGGGCGGTAACAACTTCTCGTGGATCGCCATCACCGCCTTCAGCAGGCCGGCCGCACCGGCACCAGCCTTGAGATGGCCGATATTGCTCTTGGCCGAGCCGAGGGCTATGCTGCCCCTGACCGCATCCTTAAAGACCTCGCTCAGGCTCTCCACCTCGACCACATCGCCGACCTTGGTGCTGGTGCCGTGGGCCTCGATCATGGTTGCCGTCGCCGGGTCCAACCCGGCGTTTTCCCAGGCGCGGCGGGTAGCCAGCAGCTGCCCGATCGGATTGGGCGCAGTGATGCCCTTGCCCTTGCCATCGCTAGAGCCGCCCACGCCGCGGATCACGGCATAGATGCGGTCTCCGTCCCGCTCAGCATCGGCCAGGCGCTTGAGTAAGAACGCGGCCGAGCCCTCGCCCATCACGAAGCCGTCGGCCCCAGCGCCGAAAGGCCGGCTACCGGTGGCACTCAAAGCCCCGATCTTACAGAACTTGACGAATACCCCCGGCCCCATGTTGCGATCCACGCCACCAGTAAGCACGGCGTCTACCTGTCCCGCAGTCAGTAGCTCCACCGCCGCGTTGATGGCCGCGAAGCTGGAGGCACACGCCGCGTCGGCGATGAAGCTCGGTCCGCGCAGGTTCAGCACATTGGCCACCCGGCCGGAGACGATGTTGGGCAACTCACCCGGCATGGTGTCCTCGGTGATCTCCGGCAGCACCTGGCCGATCCGCTCGTGCCACTGCGCCAGGATAGCCTCGCGCACGGCCACCGGCAGCTCGCCGAACGCGCCCACCTGCTCTAGCGCCGCGCGGTACTCGGGAAAGCTGATGCGCAGGCTGGTGATGTAGTGGCGCTCCCCTCCCATGGTCGCGCCCAGGATGACGCCTGTGCGCTCGGTGTCCAGGGGCCGGTTCGGGTAGCCGTAGTCGGCCAGCGCCTCCGCGGCGATGGTCACCGCCCACTGCTGGCCTTCGTCCATGGCGGCCGCAACCTTGGGCGGGATGCGGTACCTTTTCCAGTCGAACTGGAAGCCTCGCACCCACCCGCCGATCTTGCTATAGGTCTTGTCCGGGGCGCCAGGATCAGGGTCGTAGTACTTGGCGATGTCCCAACGCTCCGGCGATACCTCCGCAATGGAATAGCGCTTGTCCTTGATGTTCTGCCAGAACGCTGGGGCACTGGGCGCATCGGGCAACACGGCCCCGACGCCGACAACGGCGATGGCTCGCTGAACCGTTTCACTCATTGCATCCACTCCTGCATCCGATATCTAGCACGGGGCTACTCCGCTGGAAAGGCCTCGTTGAGCTTCTGAGCCACGAAGTTCATGTCGTCGATCAGGCCAGCCTGGGCCTCGTAAATCGCGGGCAGTCCCAGGGAGCTGGCCAGCTCAGGATCAGACTGCCCGGCGCCAATGGCCCAATGCAGCCCGTCGGCGGCCACCTTGAGCGCAGCCTCACGGGCGTGAATCCGGGCCATGGCCTGGCGAGTGGGCACATCCAGGGCAATGCCCTCGGTGGGATGGCTGGTCACCGTCTCCGAGAAGACCGCTGCCGTCTCAGCATAGGCGATCAGCTCACCTAACCGGAACAGGATATGCTGATTGCGGGTCAAGCGATCGATGCGGCAGCGCTCCAGCACCACCGCCAGTGCCCCCAGGGCCAGTGCCGCCGTTCCTGCGCCATTGTTGGGCTCCGCGCGCTGGACCTGTCCCAGCCGCACCGCCCAGTCGCGGTAGAACGCCCCCTTGGACTTGAGGTGCAACTGCCAGCGGTCGCGGGCAATGGTCCACTCCAGGATCTCGGAGGTGCCTTCATAAATCGTGGTGATGCGCACGTCGCGCTTGTGCTTCTCCACCATGTATTCCCTGGTGTAGCCGTAGCCGCCCAGGGCCTGGATCGCATCTTCGCAGGCCTTATTGCCGGCCTCGGTGGCCAGGTACTTGGCCACCGCACCCTCGGTCTGCAGGTCGGGCTCGCCGCCGTCGATGCGCCGCGCTGTCCACTCGATGTAGGCCCGGGCGGCTTCCAGGCGTACCGCATTGGGCACGATCAGCTTGTGGGTGTAGCCCTGCTTCTCGCTCAGCGGCGCGCCCGCCTGTACCCGCTGTTGGGAGTAGCGAATCGCGCGCTTCAGGGCCGCCCAGCCCGCGCCCAGGCCAAAGGCGGCCACCATCAGGCGAGTGTAGCCGAAGACCGCCTGCGCCTGGGTCAGGCCATGGCCCTCCTCCAGCCCCACCAGATTCCCAGCCGGCACATAAACATCCTCCAGAAAGAGGGCCGCCGTATTGCTGGCCCGGATGCCGTGCTTGTCCTCCGGCTTGCCCTGGGAAAAGCCCTCAGCTCCCCGCTCCACCACGAACCACGATGGCCCTCCTGGTGCCAGGGCCAAGATGGTGTAGAACTCGGCCACCCCGCCGTTGCTGATCCACTGCTTGCGGCCGCTGATCCGGTAGCCCACCACGGCGCCATTCTCCTCCACGGGCATTGCCCTGGTCTTCAGCGCCCCCAGGTCGCTGCCGGCCTGAGGCTCCGTTGCCCCATAGGCCACCAGCAACCCCTCCTCCGCGATACGCCCTATCCAATTGGCCTTCTGGTCTGCAGTGCCTCCCACGGTGATGGGGTCCGTGCCCAGGAACGTAGCCAGCACCCCGGTCGCAATGCCCAGGTCGATCGATGCCATGGTTTCGGACACCCGGTAGATATCGTAAGCCCCACCCCCCATGCCACCCAGCTCCTCCGGAATGAAGAGCAGATGCAGGCCGATGTTCTGATAGAGATCGCTCAATACGTCCTGGGGAAATTCGTCGCGGTAGTCGAGCTCCAGCAATAGCTCCGGGGTAAGCCGTTTCTCTGCATATCTGTGGAGCGTAGACAGCACCTGGTCCAGCTCTTTACGGTCCAGTCCGACCATCGTGAGAAACCTCCGTGGGGGGATGCGGATAGCTCTAGACCGGTGGTATCATCGGTCAATCATGATGCAACGCGTCAAATGGCCCAATATAAGACCAAAGGCAGACAACTTGTGACGGAGCCTGCGTCGCGCCGCCACATGCATCTGCCTTAGCAATTTAGCCAAAAGGGTGTATGATCCTGGTTAGCTCAAATCTCGGGCGATCCAGTAACCAAAGTTGTGATCTACAACCATACTGTAATAATTCCCACTTATCTAAGAGTACGTGTCAAGGTTATTAGAAGAGTATACACAACCTGATCCGTAATGCCAAAAGACTTTGCCAAGGAGACCAAGCCATGGAATACATTACCCTTCCCATCGGAGAACAGAAGCGCATCGCTCTGATCGCCCATGACCACAAGAAAAAAGACCTGCTGGAATGGGCCAGGTTCAATCGCCACGTGCTAGCTCAACACATCGTCATCGGCACGGGAACCACCGGCAAGCTGCTTGAGCAGTTGCTGGATGTCCCGGTCATCAAGCTGCAGAGCGGCCCTCTCGGTGGGGATCAGCAGATCGGTGCCATGATCGCCGGCAGCGAGATCGACTTCGTCATCTTCTTCTGGGATCCCCTGGAGCCGCAACCCCACGACCCAGACGTCAAGGCCCTGCTACGGCTGGCCGTCGTCTGGAACATTCCCATCGCCTGCAACCGCGCCTCAGCCGACTTCATGTTCTCGTCCCAACTGATGTTTGAGCCGTATGAACGGATTCTGCCCGATTATGAGGCCTACCGTAACCGGCTTATTGTCGATGTTGGTGAGCTGGCCGCCGAAGCCACGGAGGCCGCAGAGGCGTTCGAAGATCTTGAGCACTCGGAGGAGGACTAGCCGATATAGCTAGTCCAGCTCCCAGCCGGGCCCCTGCCAGCCCACGCAGCAGGCCCGGCCCTCGGCCGGGCCTGCTGCGTGGCGGTTTCTCAAAATCTCGCTGTCCCCTTGGAGATCATCCGAGTTGCTCAATCACCCCAGTCCAGCATCCGATCTGCCGTGAGATCGACCTGGAAATCAACGCCAGCCAGGGCATCAGCTGCCAGAGGACGCTGGTTGCTACCGTCGGCGTTCATCACCCACAACTCCCACTTCCCCTGTCGGTTGGTGAAGAAGGCCACGTGGCGACCATCAGGGCTAGCCTCCGGTGCATAGTTCTGGGGTGCCTTGCCCAAACCCGGTGGCGCAGTCAGGGCCGTGGCCTGCCCGCCATCCGCCAGCCAGCGCCAGATATCCCAATGATCGTGCGACCGTCGGCTAGCATAGATCAGCCGCCCATCAGGGCTGTAAACGGCCGGCCCCAACAGGTTGGGCTGCTGCACAATCCGCTGCGGCGGGTCATCGCCCTGGGTCCGGGTGGTGGCCAGGCCGTCGTTGTCCAGGAACAGCACCACATCTTGCTCCGGGTGATGTTGCGGCGACCGGGCCGTCTCCGTGGTTGGCAGATCGCGCGTGGCCAAGGTGGCCAGATCGACCTGGGTCAGCGCGGTGTAGTCCAGGGCTAGCAGGGGGAAGTCACCCAGGCAAATCTCGCCAAAGGGCCCGCTGATGCAGTCCTGGCCAAAGGTCCGCTGGCGCCACTGTTCCTCCGTCAGGCAGCCCAGGGGCGTGCCATAGCATTGCACAGTGCGGGTGACGCGCTCAAATATGATGGACTGGCCGTCGGGGGCCCAGGTGGGCGAGCGCGGCCGGTTGGCGCCTGCCAGCCGGCGCTCATCGCTGCCATCCACCCCGATCACATACAGTCCCTGGGGGTCGTCCCAGCGCGTGTACGCCACGAGGCTGCCATCCGGGCTAAGGGCTGGCTCGAATCCCGAGGATAGCTGGCGCAGCCCGGTGCCGTCGGCCTTCATCATGTAGATGCTGCCGCCGTTGCGATTCTGAAACACCAGCGTGCCGGGCAACCTGCTGGCCGCAGACGCTGCAGTAGGCCGGGCCGCCACCGTGGCCGCGCCGGGCTGCTGCACGTAAGCTGCACTGACCCACGCCTGCCCCCCTGCCGCGTCCGCAAAGCGAATCTGCAGCCAGTCACCCTGGCGCTCAACGATGTCTACCGCAGTGCCCTGGGTCAGCCGGCCCACGACCTGCCCGGCGGTGCTGGGCTGGCTACGCACGTTGAGTACACCAGCGCTGACCGTACCTCGCCCCGGCTGGACAGCTGGGGCGGCCGGCGTAGCTGTCGCAGGGGCCGTAGAGACACTCCTAGTCGCAGCTGGCGTGACGGCCGTGCTGGGCTTTGGTGCCACCAGCTCACGTAAAGCTTCGAAATCGACATCGGCCTGCTTGATCCAGGCATGGCCCCCTCGGCCCAGGCCGTAGACGATCTCAAACCAGTCGCCGTTGAGACCGGTTACGACCACTATCTGGCCCGGGTTCAGGGTGCCCAAGGGCTCCTCGCCCGCGTCGGGGCGCGCATAGACCGCCGCTGAGCCTACGGCCTGGCCGATACGCACGGTGTCAGGCAGCGGGGTGCTTAGGGCTGCCGCAGGCGGCCGCGGGCGGGGCGTGGGGGTCGGCGCGGCCTGCGCACGCTGTTGCTGCTGCCCAACCTGGGCCAGGACTGCCGTCGGCCCCCAGGCGATGAGCAATAGCCCGGCCAGGCCGAACATGATGATGGCTATCAGTTGCTTGGACACAGGGTTCACCCCACAGTCTATGCCACTCGATGACCGGAACCGCCGGTCACTCGATCAGCTATTCCCGATGCGTGTAGTTGAGTGTTATCCGTCTACTCGTACCGCAGCGCATCGATTGGATTGAGTCCGGCGGCCCGGGTGGCCGGATATATGCCGAAGAACAGGCCCACGGCGATGGAAAAGCCCGTTGCCAGCAGGATGCTCTCAAGTGACACGATCGCCACCAGGTCATCCTGCAGGCTCGAGATGGCGATCGCGCCCAGCCAGCCCAGGGCGATGCCCACGATGCCACCGATCAGGGATAGCACCACGGCTTCAATCAGGAATTGCATCAGGATATCCTGGCGCCGTGCTCCTACCGCCTTGCGGATACCTATCTCTCGCGTGCGCTCGGTCACCGATACCAGCATGATGTTCATGATCCCGATGCCACCCACCAGCAGGGAAATGGCGGCAATGGCTCCGAGGAACAACGTGATCACGCTCGTGATCTGGCCAAAGATGGCGATCAGGTCGGCCTGGTTGATCACCGAGAAGTCGTCGTCGTCGCGGAACTGGATCCCGTGGCGCTGTCGCAAAATCTCCTCGATCTCCTGGGTTGCGGCGTCCATCCTGTCTTCGCTCACCACCTGGGTGTAGATCACTGATAGCAGTGCTTCCCCATTGGCGTTGCGCAGGCGCGGCAGCAGGCGCTCCTGGGCTGTGGTCAGTGGCACAAACACGATCTCGTCCTCGCTGCCAAACGCGTTGCCACCCTTCTCCTCCATGATGCCGATGACCTGGAAGGGGATGCGGTCGATCTTGATAGTGCGGCCAATGGGATATTCCCCTGGCTCGAAGAGCTTCTCCAGGGCGCTCACACCCAGCACCGCCACCCGGCCGCGGCTCAGCAGGTCCTGATCGGATACGAAGCTGCCCTCGGCAACCTGGAAGTTGCGCACCTCCTGAAACTCAGGCGTCACACCCGACACCTGGATGCGCACGGTGTTCTTCTGGTGCGATACCTCGGTGAAGGTGTTCACCTCGCCGGCCGCCAACACCACATCAGGCACATTGATCGGGTCGCGGATGGCATCCAAGTCGCTGACGGTCAGGGATGGCTCGACGAACTCCTGAAAACCACCGCCTCCTGGGCCGCCACTGCTTTCATTGATGTTCAACGGCAGCACCACCAGCAGGTTCGATCCGGCGCTCTGCAGCTGATCGGTGATCAGCTGTGAGACCCCTTCGCCCACCGACAGCAGGGCGATGACCGCCGCCACGCCGATGATGATACCTAGCATGGTCAACACGGAGCGCAGCTTGTTGGCTGATAGGCCCCGCATGGCCACGCGCAGGGACTCGACGAGATTCATGCCTGCCGCTCCTTCTGCAGCGCCACATCCTCTGCGGTGCCGTCATGGACGGTGCCTCCGGCATCGCCGTGCTCGCCATCCCCTCCCGTCAGGTCCCGCACCCGTCTCGTGTAGGCGCGCTCACCGGCACGTCGCTGATGCAACACCGGCGCGTCAGTCTCTACCTGGCCGTCCATCAGGCGCACGATGCGCCGGGTGTGTTCGGCGATGTCCGGTTCGTGGGTCACGAAGACGATGGTGATGCCCTGGACCTCGTTCAGCTCCTGAAAGATGGCCATGATCTCAGCCCCAGACTTGGAGTCCAGGTTGCCCGTCGGCTCATCCGCCAGGATGAGGGACGGGTTGTTGACCAACGCCCGGGCAATGGCGACCCGCTGCTGCTGGCCACCCGATAGCTCGTTGGGCTTGTGGTGCAGGCGGTCACTCAGCCCTACGCGCTGCAGCGCAGCCTCGGCCCGCTTCCGGCGGTCTGTGCCGTTGGAGTACAGCAAGGGCAGCTCTACGTTCTGGATCGCCGTAGTTCGCGGCAGTAGGTTGAAGCTCTGGAAGACGAACCCGATTTTGCGGCTGCGGATACTGGCCAACTCGTCGTCGTCCAGCTGGCTGATGTCCCGCCCATCCAGAAGATACTCGCCAGAAGTGGGTTGGTCCAGGCAACCGATGATGTTCATCATGGTGGACTTACCGGAGCCGGACGGGCCCATGATGGCTACCATCTCCCCGGGACAAATCCGCAGGGAAGCCCCGCGGAGAGCCTGGACCTCCACATCGCCCATGTGGTAGACCTTGGTGATGTTGCGCAGCTCGATGACGGGCTGTTGCCCTGGTAAATGCTGGCTCATAGGGTTACTGGCCAAAGAACCCGCCGCCGAAGCGATCCAATGCGCCTGTGGAGCGAATCGCCAGCACATCACTGGCCTCCACGCCGCTCAACACCTGGCTCTGCTGCTCGTTCCGCGCACCCATTTGGATCTCAGTGCGGGTCGGAACGCCGCCCACGAGCTTCTCCACGTAGGCGCGACCCGACGTGCGGTCGATCTGGATGGCGCGATTGGGAATGACCACGATGTCGTTCAGCTCCTCCGTGATGATGTTGGCCGTGGCACTCAGGCCGCTGCGCAGCGGCCGGTCGCTGTCGTCGATGACGATCATCACCTCGTAGGAGACCACGTTACCGAGGCTGGTAGGGGTCGGCGCAATGTAGTCCACATGGCCCTTGATCAGGGCCTCCGGTGCCGAGTCCAGGATGATGTCTACCGGCTGGCCCTCCACCAGCTTGGCAATATCGATCTCGTCCACCTCGGCGTTGATGTGGAAACGGCTGATGTCGGTGACCACAGCTGCCGGCGCAGCCTGGGTGGCAATCTCACCCGGCTTGACGTTGAGCTGGGACACCACCCCGTCGATGGGCGCCCGTAGCTCCACGTTTTCCAGCGCCAGCTGGGCCTGTTGCACCCCCAGCTGCGCCTGCGTCACCTGGGCCTCGGCCACGGCCAGGTCCTCAGGCTTGGCACCTTCTTGCAGGCGCTGCAGGTTCGACTGGGCACTGGCCAGGCTGGCCTCCCCCTGGGCTACCGCAGCCTCCGCTTGAGCAATCTGAGCCCGGGCCGCCGCCAGCTGGCTATCCTTCGCCGCGGCCGTAGCGACGCGATAGTTGGCTGCGGCAGTCTCGTAATCCACCGTGGCTTGCTGCAGCTGCAGGGACTGGGGCAACATGCCGATGTTGGGGTCACCAGCCACCCGATCGTAGGCCGCCTGGGCCTGATCTCTTACGATGCGCGCCCGTTCCAGGGTGGCCTTGGCCGCCTGGAGTTCGTCCGCCGAAGGGCCAGCCTGCAGGTCGTCGTACGCCGCTCGGGCGCTGGCCAGGGCCGCCTGCGCGCTGTCCACCGCGGCTGTCGCACTCTGCACACCGGCCTCGGCTGCAGCCAGCTCGGACTGTGCCGCTCCGGCCACCAGCTTTGCCAGCTGGGCCTGGGCAATGGCCAGGCCGTTCTGGGCCTGGGCCAGGGATAGCTTGAGATCGTCGGTGTCCAGGCGGGCTACCAAGTCCCCAGCCTGGATTTCCTGGCCCTTGGTTACGGTTACCTCCTCCACCCGGCCCGGCGTGCGAAACAGCAGAGCCACCTCAGCCTCCGGCTCGGTGGTACCCGTGGCGCTCACGGTCGACACCAGGTTGCCCTTGTCCACGGCCACGGTCTCATAGTCGGGTGGTGGTGGCTCCTTGGCCTCGGCTGTGAACCGGTAGGTCAGCAACGCTCCGCCAATCACCACGGCCAACACCACGGCGATGATTGCTATTCTTTTCATCAAACGAACCTCTTCTCTGGTTGCTTTGCTTTCGACGACAGGCACGCTTCGACATGCCAGCCACTCGAGTCCTTAAGTCCAGTCTATGTCATGTCCATTGGCGAACGGTGAAAGCACGATCAAATTTCCTTAACACAGGCCGCAGGGACATCAATCGCTATCTATTGTACACCAATCTATACGCATAAGTCGTGATGTTCGTCACACTGTCGGGCGCAAGGGCTCAACCTCGCGGCCCCAGGGAGGCCAGGCCCAGGGCAGGGATGACCCGCAGGGCCAGGCTCAATACGGCGTAGACCGCCGTGATCACCACCGATCCTTTGCGGTCCATGGCTCTGGTCAGGCAATACACCAGCACCACGTGCCATAGGGCAAAAACATCCACATAGCCAGCCAGTCGCCATAGGGGATTCGCAGCGTCGGCCATAGGATCGCCGCTGGCCACGAAGTAGCTCAACCCCGGGTTGGCTACCAGCTGGCCCGACACCAACACCCAGCCGGTTTCCACCAGGTAACGCAACGCAAAAGGGAACCAGGTCCACGAGAAGCCGGCGAACACCTGGTTGTACCCAATCTCCCTACCCCGCAGCAGCTCCCCGAAGAATAGGATCAGGGCGCCGATCAACCAGGCCAGGATCAGGCTGGCTATCTCCGCGGCGAACCGACTGCCGAGGACGAGAGCCGGACTGCCGAAGCGCTCCATCTGCTGCCTGACCTGCTCCTGTTGCTCCGCAGGCATGTCGCCTAACTGGGAGCCAAAGCTCTGCATGGCCAGGGACTGCTGCTCTTGGGCCTGCTCCACCAGCTGGGCGCGCGCTACCACCAGGAAGATGGCCAACCCGGCCAACGTTAGCAGGGCCGGCAACACCCATCGCCAGCGGGGGCGGGTGATCACCTCCGCCAGGGTCTGCACCGGACGATCGACAATGCCGGGCAATAGCGCCACGGAAGATGGGCCAGGGATTTCGATTGCGCTCATCTGTATCTCTCTTGCTTGCGGCTCGCATACGCGTGGGCTCCACGCAGCCACTCCTACGCGCAGACAACCCGCCGAGCCATTCGTATTGTACACCGGCTCACAGGTGCTGCCAAGGAAAACGACGCGCCTTCCCCTCACAGGCGGACTTGTCAAGAGTTGCACAAATACATGACTTGTGGTAGAATTCGCGTACGCAGTTTCACAAATCCCGGACAAGTCGGGTGTTGCCGTTAGCAAGGAGGTTAGAGCGGTATGGCAGGAAAATCGGTTCCCGATATCGTCGTCGGACGCTTACCTATCTATCTGCGGGCGCTGACGTTTTTGAAGGCCGACAACCGAGAGATCACTTCATCCCAGGAGCTTGGCGATCGGCTGGGGATTAGCTCCGCCCAGATTCGTAAAGACCTCTCCCACTTTGGAGAGTTCGGTAAGCAAGGTACCGGCTACGACATCACTCACCTCGAGCGCAACCTCAAGGAGATCCTGCATGTCGATCGCATGTGGGATGTTGTTCTGGTAGGAGCTGGTGACCTGGGGACTGCTCTGGCCAGCTATCGGGGATTCGCTGGCCGCGGCTTCCGTATAGCTGCAGTCTTCGATAAGGACCCCGAATGCATCGGCAAGGTCGTCGGCCATGATCTCGTGGTGGAGGACGTAGCGACCCTCGGCACGCGCGTGAAGGATGCGGGCTGGCAGCTGGCGATTATCGCCGTGCCCGCAGACCAGGCCCAGCTCGTGGCCAACATCTTAGTGGAGGCCGGCGTAATCGCTGTCCTCAACTACGCGCCCATCACCCTGATGTGCCCGTCCAGCATCAGGATCGAGCATATCGATCCCACCGTGCATCTTCAACACCTGACCTATTACCTGGAATAGTCGTCACCCGTCACCCCGTAATGGCTGGCTCTGCAAGTGCAACGCGCCCAGGGCCAGCCCTTTTTTTGCGGAGTATGGTACTATATGACGCCGGTCATATCCAGGGATCCCGAAAGGGAGTAGAATAGGATTAGGAGACAGGCGATTGCCTCTCCCACCAGGCTCAGTCATCCGAGAATAAACCATGAACGTGCGAGAGATCATGACCACCCCGGTGACCTCGGTGGACGCCGGCGACCCCCTCGCCAGGGCCCTGGACCTCATGCGTTCCGGCGGGTTTCGGCGTTTGCCGGTGCTCCAGAATGGCAGGCTGGTGGGTGTGGTCACTGACCGGGACCTGAGGCTGGCCACCAACTCCCCCCTGGTGCTCAGCGAGAAGTGGTATAGCGAGTTCATCCTGGAATCGATCAAGGTCAAGGCCTGCATGACCCCTGATCCCATCACCATCGACCCGGATGCTCCCGTGCTAGACGCAGCCCGGCTAATGCGCCAACACAAGATTGGCGGTCTCCCGGTGGTGCAGGACGATGTCCTGGTGGGTATCGTCACCGAAACTGACCTGCTGGATTTCCTGATCCAACGCCTGGAACAGGAGGAGGGCGCGCCTTGACCTGGCGCCCGGGGCGACCAGGTCCGAGAGATTCGATGATGTCAAATGGTTAAACGCATACCGGCGGCAACGAAGCCGCCACCACAGTGAAGTGGAGGATCATGATGGCGCGAGGGACTGTTGTCATCGACCTGAATCGCTGCAAAGGCTGTGAGCTGTGCACGACGGTGTGCCCACAGCATGTCTTGCAGATGGCCGACTCATTCAATGCCCGGGGGTACCGGCCAGTCCAACTGGTCGATCCTGAGAGCAAGTGTACGGGGTGTGCGCTCTGTGCGGTGATCTGTCCGGATGCCGTGCTGACCGTCTACCGGCTACCGGCGAAACCCGCTGCAGCGCGCCGGCTGATGCCAGCACTGGCCTGAAGCCAGGTCATACCAGGAGGCTAGCAATGGCAATGGAGCTGTGGAAGGGCAATGAAGCTATGGCTGAAGCCGCGCTGCGTGCCGGTGTCGAAGCCTATTTCGGCTATCCCATTACCCCCCAAACCGAGTTGCTGGAGTATATGGCGCGCGAGATGCCCGCCCGGGGCCGCGTGTTTCTGCAGGCAGAGAGCGAGCTGGGCGCCGTCAATATGGTGTACGGCGCCGCCTGCGGCGGCGCTGCCGCCATGTCGTCGTCCTCGAGCCCTGGTACCAGCCTTATGACCGAGGGATTCAGCTACATCGCCGGCACCGAGGTCCCCGCTGTGATGGTGGATATCATGCGCGGAGGGCCCGGGCTGGGCAACATCCAGCCCAGCCAGAGCGATTACTTCCAGGTCACCAAGGCTTTGGGCCACGGTGACTTTCACGCTCTGGTCCTGGCGCCCTCCACCGTGCAGGAGGCGGTCGACCTGGTCTATCAGGCCTTTGACCTGGCCGCCAAATACCGCACTATCGTGGTCATCCTGGCCGATGGGGTCATCGGCCAGATGATGGAGCCGGTGGAGATGCCCCCTGAACGGCCTGTGCGAGGTGCCGCCAGCCGTCCCGACTGGGCCCTGACCGGGGCCGAGGGCCGGGAACGCCGCATCCTGACGTCTCTTAATCTGACCCCGGAAGGGCTCGAGCGCGCCAACCAGCGCCTGCAAGCCCGGCTGGCGCAGATCCGCCAGCACGAGGTACGCTGGGAAGAGGAGATGACCGCGGATGCCGACCTCCTGCTGGTGGCCTTTGGCACCATGGGCAGGGTCTGCAAGTCCGCCCTCCGCACCGCACGGCAGGCTGGGCTCAAGGTTGGGCTGCTGCGTCCCATCAGCTTGTGGCCATTCCCGGAGCAACGCCTGCAGCAGTTGGCCGGAAAGATGCGCGGGGTCCTGGTGGTCGAGATGAATGCCGGGCAGATGCTCCTGGACGTGCAGGCCGCCATGGCCGGCCGCGCCCCGGTGTGGTTCTATGGCCGCATGGGTGGCATGGTGCCCATGCCCGATGAGATCCACCAGCAGATCGTCGGGCTGGCCATCGCCGCGGGCGGTAATGGCCACCAGCCTGGATCATTCAACCTCGATACCGGTGCGGCAAAGCCGGCCCAGGTGCGCACCGCCGCGCCAGGAAGGTAGCAACCAATGGCCATCGATCTGTCCGACTATGAGCTGGTCTATCACTACCCCGAGGCACTGACCGATCTCTATACCCACTACTGCCCGGGCTGTACCCATGGCCTCATCCATCGCCTGGTGGCAGAGGTCATCGACGAGCTGGGGATTCGCCAGCGCACCATCTGCGTGGCCCCGGTGGGCTGCGCTGTGTTCGCCTACAACTACTTCAACGTCGATGGCTGCGAGGCCCCCCATGGTCGCGCTCCTGCCATGGCTACCGGCCTCAAGCGCATCCAGCCCGATCGTATTATCTTCACTTATCAAGGCGACGGCGACCTGGCCGCCATCGGTACCAACGAGATCATCCATGCCGCCCAGC
>JAULUH010000144.1:29113-60934 GCA_032111745.1 Anaerolineae bacterium
TCATCTTTGTCAACAACGCCAACTACGGCATGACCGGTGGCCAGATGGCTCCCACCACCCTGGCGGGCATGGTTACCACCTCCAGCCCCTTCGGCCGCGACGTCGCCACCGTCGGCCAGCCTATGCGTATCGCCGAGTTGATCGGTAGCCTGCCCGGCACGGCTTACGTCGTGCGGCGCTCGGTGCACAACGTCGCTAACGTCAATAAGACCAAGGCCGCTATCAAGACCGCCTTTCAGGTGCAGATGGAGGGCCTGGGTCTGAGCCTGGTAGAGGTACTGTCCTCCTGTCCCACCAACTGGCGCCTCACCCCGGCTGAGGCCCTGGCCTGGATCGAGCAGGCTATGCTGCCGGTCTTTCCCCTGGGCGACACCAAAGTGGCCCCCGGCGTCGAGGAGCTGGCCAGGCGTAAGCCACCACGACACAGCTCCGGCAACGGTGTTGGACACAGCACCGGCAATGGAGGCAACTATGCATGAGGAAATCATCATCTCCGGCTTCGGCGGCCAGGGCGCTCTGTTTGCTGGCCAGCTGCTGGCCTATGCCGGCATGGCCAGCGGCAAGCACGTTACCTGGATCCCCTCCTATGGTCCGGAAATGCGCGGGGGGACCGCCCACTGCACCGTCATCGTGTCCGACGAGCCTATCGGCTCCCCCCTGGTCAGCCATCCCTCCGCCGTCGTCGCTCTGAACCTGCCCTCCCTGGACAAATACGAAGGCCTGGTCAGGCCGGGCGGTCTCTTGGTCTACAACAGCACCCTGATCGAGCGCCCAGTCTACCGTACCGACCTGCGGCTGATCCCGGTACCCGCCAACCATATCTCCCTGGAGGAGACCGTCGAGCTCAGTGACGCTGGTGCCGGGGATATCCGCCTGGCTAATGTCGCTACCCTGGGTGCCCTGGTCCAGGCCACCGGCATCGTTTCCCTCAAAGCCATTGAGGCGGCCCTCGAGGAACACCTGCCCGCGCGCCACCACCGTTGGTTGGAGCCCAACCGCCGCGTGCTACGCCGTGGTGCTGCCCTGGCCCAGCCCATCGCCGTGTGACCACACCAGGAGAGCGTCATGTATCAAAGACTGCTGGTGCCACTGGATGGATCCGGCCTGGCTGAGGAGGCCCTGCCTCACGCCCTGAACCTGGCTGGGCGACTCGGCAGCGAGCTGATCCTGCTGCGCGTCGTCGTCTCACCCTATGCCATCGTGGCCCCTGATCTGGTCCTGGCTGGAACGGATCCCAACCTGCCTGCGTTGAACCTC
The DNA here is from genome assembly GCA_032111745.1 of Anaerolineae bacterium. Lineage (GTDB taxonomy): Bacteria > Chloroflexota > Anaerolineae > JAAEKA01 > JAAEKA01 > JAULUH01. The sequence continues at coordinate 30,371 of JAULUH010000144.1, forward strand.
CAGGCCCAACAGTACCTGGACAGCGTGGCCGCGCGCCTCTCCAGGGGTATCCCTTTCCGCACCATCGTTTCCGAGGGTCCTGTAGCTGAGGCCATCCTCGACCATGCCACAGCCCTCGATGTGGACCTCATCGTCATGTCTACCCACGGAAGGGGCGGCGTGTTACGCTGGGTCTACGGAAGCGTCGCCGAGCGCGTCCTGCAGGGCTCCGCCTGCCCTGTCTTGCTGATCCGATCGGTAGCCTCTAGCCCATAGACCGGCAGTGGCGCCGGCGGCCTTCCAAGGAGGAAGCCCTTCATGACCACACCATGGGAGTACCGTTACGCCCTACGTATCGAGGGCATGACCAGCTCACTGATCCGGGAACTGCTCAAGCTCACCGAGGCCCCTGACGTGATTTCTTTCGCCGGGGGATTGCCAGCCCCCGAGGCCTTTCCCGTCGAGGAGTTTCGCCGGGCCGCCGATACGGCGTTGACGGAATACGGCGCTAAGGCGCTCCAATACGGGATGACCGAGGGCTGCCCGCCCCTGCGCCGTTGTATCGTACAGATCATGAGCCGCTATGGCATCCATGCCCATGAGGACAACGTCCTGGTCACCAGCGGCTCCCAACAGGCGCTCGACCTGATCGGCAGGATCCTGATCAATCCGGGCGACAAGATCCTTACTGAAACCCCAACCTACCTGGGTGCCCTGCAGGCCTGGCGCGCCTACCAGGCGCGCTATGTCACCGTGCCCATTGATCAGAACGGGCTGCAGGTGCACCTGCTGGATGAGGCCCTGCGCGCCGGCCCCAAGTTCATGTATATACTGCCCAACTTCCAGAACCCCGGTGGGGTTACCCTGTCCCTCGAGCGCCGCCTGGAGCTGGTGCAGCTAGCTGACGAGCGCGGCGTACCCATTGTCGAGGACGATCCCTACGGCCAGCTGCGCTATTCCGGCGAACACCTGCCACCCCTGGTGGTGCTGGACTGCGACCACCTGGAAAGCCGTGCCCAGGATGGATATGGTTACTGCACCGGTAACGTCATCTACACCAGCACCTTCAGCAAAACCCTGGCCCCAGGCTTGCGGCTGGGCTGGCTTGTGGCCCCCGTGGAGGTGATCCAACGCTGCGTGCAGGCCAAACAGGGCATGGACCTCCATACCAGCAGCTTCACCCAACTGGTGGCCTACGAGTTGCTCAAGGACGGCTTTCTTGACCGGCACATCAAGCTGATTCGACAGATCTATGCCGAGCGCTTGAATGTTATGTTGCACGCCATGGAACGCTATTTCCCGCAGGAGGTGACCTGGACCCGGCCGGCTGGTGGCCTGTTCCTGTGGGTATGGCTACCCGAGGAGATCAACGCCGCCGAGTTGCTCAAGACTGCAGTCGAGCGGCACAGGGTAGCCTTCGTGCCAGGGAACTCCTTCCATCCCGACGGCACCGGACACAATACCATGCGCTTGAACTTCTCTTATCCCCGGCCTGAGCTGATCGAGGAAGGCATCCGGCGCTTGGGCCTGGTGTTGAAGGAGAAAATCGCCGCGCCGGAGCGAGCAGGCTGGGTTGCCGTTCCTACGAAATAGGGTATCATTGGGGTGTGTCCTGTGCCAGCCGCATGCTGGCACCCCTGAGACGCCCTGGAAGGATGCCCGCCATGCCTCACACCGTACGCGAAGTGATGACCGCCGATGTGATCACCGTCGACGTGTTGGCCCCCCTGGATGAGGCCCGTGCCCTCATGGAGGACAACGAGGTGCGGCGTCTGCCTGTCCTCGACGAGGAGGGCGAGCTGGTAGGCATCCTCAGCTGGGGTGACGTGCGCGAGGCTACGTCGGCCCAGGCTGCTACCTTGAATCCTTACGCGCCCGAGGCCGAGGAGGAGTGGCTAACCGTCTGGGAGGCCATGACCAAGGACCCCATCGTCGTCACCCCGGATACCGACCTGGCCGATGTCGTGGAGCTCATGCTCCAGAACCGCATCGGCTGCCTGCCTGTGGTCGTCTCCACCAGGGGACCCGGCCGGCGGCAGCTGTTAGGCATTGTCACAGAGACAGATATCTTTCGCCTCGTCCTGGCCCACTGGCGAACGCCTCAGCACCCAGGTTAACCGTCTGGCCATCGGCTCGTCCCAGTCCCAGGCGCCGGCGCCCTTAGTCGTGCCGGCGTTTTGACGCCCAGGACCCGGCCGTCAGAGTTGGAAAATCATCCGGATGATGGTACCATTGATGGTTGATTGCCGGTCCGTTCCAGGCACCTGGCAATCCTGTCGAGAGAACTAATCAGTTTGGAGGTAGTTTCGACTATGGCAGCAACCAGTAGTAAGGGTGTGATCGGCATCCTGACCGGCGGCGGCGATGTCCCCGGGCTCAATCCGGCCATTCGCGCGGTGACCATACGCGCCCTGCGTGAGGGTTACCAGGTGATCGGTATCCGCAAGGGATGGGCCGGGATCATGTCGCTAATCCGGGACAAGGACTACGACAACAGCGACAACTTCCTCTATCTGACCGAGGAGATTGTCAACCGCGCCGGCCGCACCGGCGGCACCTTCCTGCATAGCTCGCGCACGCGGCCCAGCACCGTGCCTCGCAGCAAGGTGCCCCAGCACCTCCGGGAGACCTACGACCAGGACACCAACGACCTGACTCCCGAGGTGCTAAAGAACCTGGAGTGGCTGGGTATCGACACTCTGATCCCTATCGGAGGCGATGACACCCTCAGCTACGGCGTGCATCTGTATCAAAAGGGAATGAAGGTCATTGCCATTCCCAAGACCATGGACAACGACGTCCCCGGCACCGACTATTGTATCGGGTTCAGCACCTGTATCTCCCGCACCATCAGCCTGATCAATACCTTGCGCACCTCGGCCGGCTCCCATGAGCGCTTCCTGGTCGTGGAGGTCTTCGGTCGCTACGCTGGCTTCACCGCCATGCTGCCTACCATGGCCGGCGCTGCCAATCGTTGTGTAATTCCCGAGTGGAGGTTCGACATCGAGCAACTCGCCGAGCTGATGGTGTACGACCGCACCAAGAACCCGAGCAAGTACTCCATCGTTCTGGTGTCTGAGGGTGCGATGTTCGAGGGCGGCGAGATGGTGTTCGCCAACGCGGAAAAGGACATGTATGGCCATGCCAAGCTGGGCGGGATCGGCGACCTGGTGTCGGCCAAGCTCAAGGAGCTGTCGCCCAAATACAACAACGGCAAATCCATCGACGTGATCAACCAGCGCCTCGGCTACCTGGTGCGCGGCGGTGACCCCGATGCCATCGACTCCATTGTGCCCATGGCCTACGGCAACCTGGCCCTGGACCTCTTGATGGAGGGCATCCACGGGCGATTGGTGGTTCTCAAGAACGGGCGCTATGACAACCTGCCGATCGAGGTGGTGACCGCTACCAAGAAGCTGGTTAACGTGCCCAAGTTCTACAACACCGAGCGCCTGCGGCCCCAGTATCGCAATTTCCAGATGAACCCGCTGTTCATCATGACCAGCGAATAGGAGCACACCTGCTCCAGACCACCGGGCCTTCCCAAAGACTCCGGTGGTCTGGAGACCCGCCGGGGCATCTTTGGTGGAAGTTGGCAAGGAGGTGGAACCATGTGCGTGATCACAGTATCTCGAGAGGTCGGCAGCGCCGGGGACGATATCGCCCAGCAGGTCGCCGAAGCCCTGGGCTATCACCTGGTGGACAAAGACTGGCTCGGCGCCGTGCTCAATCAGTACGGCTTGGTGGAGTTCGAGCGCGAGTACGATACTCTGCCCAGCTTTTGGGAGCGATTCAACGCCCAGCGCGAGCAGCGTCGCGACCTGATGGTGTCCATGCTCAACCGGGTCGTGCAAGCCGTGGCCCATCACGGCAATGCCGTGATTGTCGGCCGCAGCGGCTTTGCTATCCTGGCCGGGCTGGACGATGTCCTCAACGTGTGCTTCCAGGCTCCATTAGGCAGCCGGGTCAACCGCCTGGTAGCCCAACAGGGCATCAGTGCCGGTCAGGCCGAAGCCCTGGTCAAAGAGGGTGATCGCATCCGCGCCGGCTTCGTCGAGTCCTTCTATGGGGTCCCGTGGCATGCCACCAGTGCCTTCGACCTGGTGATCAATACGGAAAAGGTCTCACCCGAGCTGGCCCGAGGCTGGGTGATCGCCGCTGCCAGAGCCATCGAGTCCAGGGCGGCGGAGGTCAAGCCGGTCTACGACGCCATGGAGATCGACCCCATCCTCTCCGCCGCGGTGTCTGACGCCCTGGGCTGTGCCGAGGCCCACCGCACATAGGGTATGGACCAACGCGTCCGCCTGAAGGGTCGTTAGCCTCCCCCGGTCTCGCGCAGGGCCGGTGGTATCCGGGCCGGTTCCGCGTACGGTCCGGTCCGGAACTCATCCCAATAGTCTCGGCTGCTGACGTGGCCATAGGCGAACAGGGCCTGGCCTGCCGAGCCCTCCGCCCGCGCAATGTCGATGCGCCGCCCGATGGGGGCAAAGGTATCGTAAGTCGTGGTGATGCCCGCGTAGATCAGCCGCGGTTGGCCCCGGGACACAAAGTCTCTGACCAAGGCTGTATACTGTGCATCGTCCGTAGTGATGCTGCCAAGGTAGAGCATGGGACAGATGGCACCCACGTCGCCAGCTTGCAGCCACCCCACGGAGTCCTGGCAGAAGCCACTGTACCCATCGCCAGCGTTCCACCAGTCCCAGGTGTCCTGGTACACGGGCCAGACCGCTGCAGTTAGCGGCAAGCCGGCCTTGACTGTGTCTAGGGCCGCGCGCGCTGCAGCCACCAGGCCGCTCACCTGGCGCCGCTGCCACTCCCTCCAGGTCAGTCCAGGTTCCAGGGCTTGGGCCAGGGCCAGGCGATCGGCGGTTACCGGGTCCGTGGAGTACTCCCAACCCGCATAGCGGACGTTGTCCAGGTGCAGGCCATCCACCGGGTACTGGCTGGCCACATCCCGGCACACGCCCACGATGTGCTCCTGTACCGCCCAATGCCCGGGCTGAGCCCACAGGTACTCCCGGTTGAGCCGCATTGGCTGCCCGTGGCGGTCCCACATCACCCATCCTTCTCCATACAGCCGGTTGAACCGGGCGACCATGGTCTCTGGCACCGTGTCCAGCGGGGCTATCTCCCCCAGCCACGCCGGATACGCGTTCAGCCACGCGTGCAGTTCCAGCCCACGGGCATGGGCCTCGGCCACCGCCACGGCCAAGGGATCCCATCCCGGGTCCTGCCCCAGCGTGCCGGAGAGCCGGGCCGCCCACGGCTCTAGCCGGGACTTATAGTAGGCATCGCCGTTGCCCCGTACCTGGAAGAACAGCATGTTGAAGTTGGCGGTTGCCGCGCGGTCGACAATCACCCGGATGTCGCCAGGGGTGCGGAAATCCCAGCGCGTTACCCATAGCGCCCGCCCCTCTTGCATCAGGCTCGACGCCGGTGCCGTCACCGGGCCTGGTGCTTCCAGGGCTGGACCGGGCTGCATAGCCGTGCGCTGCCCCTCTCTCAGCGCCGGGCTTGCCAGGTAGGAGGCCTCTAGGCCGCCGGCCGCAGCCCACAGCTCCTGTTCGTCGCACGTGCCTTCCATGGCCCTGCCCTCCACCGCAATTCGTCGCTGCGAGAGCTCAGTCTACCGGCAGGGGCACGGCCTCTGCCTCCAGAATGTACTGCTGATACAGATCAGTCGCCGTATCGCCGGCCATTTCCTCCGCCAAGGCCATGAAGTCCTCGGGTGTGGCGACCTTGAAGCGATAGTCACTGGCATAGCGGCGCAGCAACTCGAGGAAACGCTCGTCCCCCATGGCCTGGTGCAGGGCATTGAAGAATAGGGCAGCCTTGCCGTAGACCATTGTCTCGTAGTTCCTGCTGTGGAAGGCCTCCACCGGCTGGTCTACCACCGTGTCCATCCCCTGCTGCCGGGCAAAAGCCACCGACGTCTCCCACCGGAACGCGGCCAGCAGGTCGGCAGCCTCTTTTCCCCTGGTCTTCTCAGTGTAGAAATAGGTGGCATACTCGGCCAGTCCCTCGTCCAGCCATGGGTGGTTCACAGGGTCGCTGCCCACCAGGTTATACCACCATTGATGCGCCACCTCGTGCGCAATGCGCATCTCCAGCTGGTCGGCCTTGTCGCCGTAGAGCCTCGCGCCGAGCTCCAACAGGCCAGCATACTCCATCCCCCGGTTGGTCATAGGTCCGGCCATGACGTCCATCTCGCTGTACGGGTAGCGGCCGAAGAGATCCTGGTAAATGCGCAAGGCCGCAGCCGCATACTCTGCAGCGGCTCTGCCCGCCTGTTCAGCTCCCGGCAGGTACCAGGAGTTGATCCGGACGTCGCCGGCCACCGCCTCGGCCAGGCGAAACTGGTCGCTGAGGAACACGGCGAACTCCCGCACCGGGCCGGTTACGATGTGCCAGTCCTTCCAGCCCGGCTCCAGGATGGTCTGGCCATCCTGATCGGCCTGGTGATCGCCCACCGCCACCACCGTGCCAGTGCTTACCACCACCATTCCCTCGGGCACCGTTATCGTGACCTCGTACAACGCCGCGTCGCTGAACGCAGCATCGCCCTGAGCCAGGCCCTGATCCAGGCGCCACTCGCCAGAGCCGTTCGTGGCCTGCACGGCCAGCATCGGGTAGGCTAACGGCAAGCTAAGGACCCCTTCGGACTCCCCAAACAGCGTGTAGCGGCTTGAGGGAAAGCTGTCCGCTTCCAGGTGCCACTGCATCTCAATGCTCACCGGCTGGCCAGGGCCAATGGCGCTGGGGGGCACGGCCACGTGCACCGCCGTGTCCGCTGCCGCATAGCTAAATGGAGCCCCCTGCTCGTTGACCTTCACCAGGTCTACGTACATCCGGCCACCGTAGTGGGATAGGTTGGGGTATAGGCGGAAGTAGATTTCCGTCGGTACTGCCCCTTCGGGGAGGGCAGGCAGCCCCAGGGTCATCTGGCCGGTGAGGGACAGCTCGGCCGGGTCAATCCGCATCTTCATGCCATAAATTGGCAGCGACTCCCACCCGTCGAGCGAGGGCACCTGGTTGGGCCGCAGCGCCGGCATGTGGGCCGCCAGGGTGTCGGTCCGGGCCAAGGGCAATCCGGGAAGCGCCAACCCGGCAGCACATCCGCTCAACAGCGGCGCCATTACCACCAACAGCGATAGCAGGGAGCTGCGTTTCAGCATGGAACGATCTGGCTCTCAACTCGTTCGACAATGGGTCGTCATGTTCCGCCGGAAGTATAGCACCGCTTGCCGCGCCGCGCAAGCCTATGGACGAGTGGTTTCACCGCCCGGCCGTGAATTCGACCCCAGCCAATGTGCCACCGGCGAGCAATTTGACGGGCCTCCAGCCGTCGATTAGAATCCCATAATACCCTGCCTGTCGCCGGCGACAGGCGCACCGTAGCCGGCAGGTACCGGGCATCCGGGCGGTTACGAAATCTCAACGCAGAGGAGACCTTACGCTATGAGTGAATTTGTTCGCCGCAGCGCGTACGAAGTGGCCCTGGCCCAGTATGACGAAGCGGTCAGCTACATGAATCTGAACCCCGACAGCGCCGCCATTCTGCGCGTCCCCAAGCGCGAGCTCACGGTGAACTTCCCCGTCGTGATGGACGACGGCTACGTCAAGATCTATACCGGATATCGCGTCCACCACAGCACTGTCAAGGGGCCGACCAAGGGGGGCATCCGTTACCACCCGGACGTGACCCTGGATGAGACCCGCGCCCTGGCCATGTGGATGACCTGGAAATGTGCCCTGATGAACCTGCCCTACGGCGGGGCCAAGGGAGGCGTGGTCGTCGACCCCCGGCGCCTGTCCGAATCCGAGCTGCGGCGCCTGACCCGGCGCTACGCCACCGAGATCTCCGTCCTCATGGGCCCCGAGGGCGACATCCCGGCCCCTGACGTCGGCACCAACCCCAAGGTCATGGCCTGGATCATGGATACCTATTCCATGCATCGCGGCTACTCCGTGCCTGCCGTGGTCACCGGCAAGCCCCTGCCCATCGGCGGCTCCGAGGGCCGCTACGACGCCACCGGCATGGGAGTCATGTTCATGGCCCGCGAGGCCCTGAAGCACCTGGAGATCCCCATCGACGGGGCCACGGTGGTGGTGCAGGGCTTTGGCAACGTGGGCTCCACCGCCGCGCGTTACATGCACAGCCAGGGTGCCGAGGTGGTAGCCGTCAGCGACGTCAACGGCGGCATCTACTGCGCCAGCGGCCTCGACGTGCCCGCGCTGCAGCGCTACGTCGCCGAGAACGGCACAGTCATGGGCTTTCCGGGAACCGATGCCGTCAGCAATGCCGAGCTGTTGGAGCTGCCCTGCACCGTGCTAATCCCGGCCGCCCTGGAAGGGCAGATTTCCCGGGAGAACGCCAGCCGCATCAAGGCCCAGGTCGTCGCCGAGGGCGCCAACGGCCCCACCACTCCCAACGCCGACAAGATCCTGGCCGAGAAAGGCATCTTCATCATTCCCGACATCCTCTGCAACGCCGGTGGTGTCACCGTCTCGTACTTCGAGTGGGTGCAGAGCCTGCAGGCCTTCTTCTGGAGCGAGGAGGACGTCAAGCGCCAGCTGGAGCGTCTCATGCTTAACGGCTTCCACTCCGTCATGCACGAGGCCGAGCGGAAGCACCTGCACCCGCGCATCGCGGCCTATACCCTGGCCATTGCCCGGGTCGCCGAAGCCCTCGAGCTACGGGGGGTGTACCCCTAAACATCCATCCCATCGTTGGGGCGGGACGCTGTGCCCGCCCCGGGTTCCACCCCCCTGCTGCCACCCTCGTCCCGCAACCCGCCATCGCCTGCCGCCTGCCGGCAAGCGATTCCCAGCCGGCAGTTTCTGGGAATCCCCGCCATGATGTTATAATCCCCGCACGGGGCTATCTATCGCGCCCTCGCTCGATTACCAGCCAGGAGTCTTCCATGGCGCTCACCGCCGCCGACGTGGAACATATCGCCCACCTTGCCCGCCTACAGTTGACCCCCGACGAGGTCCGACAGTACCGCCAGCAGCTGTCCGACATCCTGGATCACTTCCAGACCCTGCGACAGGTGGACACCTCGACCGTTTCGCCCACAGCCTCGGTGCTCTCCCTGCGCACCGTCATGCGCGCGGACACCGTGGCCACCAGCCTCCCCATCGAGGACGCCCTGGCCAACGCGCCCGACGCCAGCGAAGGCTATTTCCGGGTGCCGGCCGTCTTTGGTGACCAGTAACCTTGCAGGCTCCCCTGATCCACCATGCCCATGACCAGGCCCTTGTTCGATCTGACCATCCACGAAGCCGCCGTGCTGCTGCGCCAACGGCAGGTTTCGGCCGTGGAATTGACCGAAGCCGTGCTGGAGCGCATCTACGCCGTCGACAACGACGTGCGGGCCTACCTGGCTCTCATGCCCGAGGCTGCCCTGGAGGACGCCGCCGCCGCCGACCGCGCCCTGGCCGATGCCCCTGACCCGGCATCGCTGCCTCCTCTCCTGGGCATTCCCCTGGCTATCAAGGACGTGATCCTCGTCGAGGGCTTGCCGGCCACCGCCGGTTCACGCATTCTGGAGGACTTCCTCCCGCCCTACGAGGCCACCGTGGTCCGCCGGCTGCGGGCGGCCGGCGCCGTGCTGCTGGGCAAGACCAACACCGACGAGTTCGCGATGGGCTCCTCCACGGAGAACTCGGCCTATTTCACTACCCACAACCCCTGGGATCCCGGCCGTGTGCCCGGTGGTTCCAGCGGCGGCAGCGCAGCTGCCGTCGCTGCCGGTGAGTGCCTGGCCGCGCTGGGCACCGACACGGGTGGCAGCGTGCGCCAGCCCGCCTCCTTCTGCGGCGTCGTCGGCCTCAAGCCCACTTACGGCCGGGTCAGCCGCTACGGCATCGTCGCCTTCGCCTCCAGCCTGGACCAGGTCGGCCCCCTGGCCCGGGATGTGGCCGACGCCGCTCTACTCCTGCGCACCATCGCCGGCCACGATCCCCAGGACTCCACCAGCGTCGACCTGCCCGTGCCCGACTACCTAGCTTCCCTGGCTTTGCGCGACCGGCCGCTGCAGGGCTTGCGTGTGGGCGTGCCCCAAGAGTACTTCGTCGAAGGCATGCAGCCCGAGGTAGAGTCTGCCGTGCGCGCCGCCATTGCCCAGCTGGCCGAGTTGGGTGGCCAGATCCGGGAGATCAGCCTGCCCCACACCGCGTACGCCCTGCCCGTCTACTACATCCTGGCGCCGGCCGAGGCCAGCGCCAACCTGGCTCGCTACGACGGCGTGCGCTTCGGCCCTCGTCACCCCGATGCCAGGACCATGTGGGAGGTCTTCACCAAAACGCGCGGCGCCGGCTTCGGGCCTGAGGTGAAGCGGCGCATCATGCTCGGCACCTACGCCCTCAGCGCCGGCTACTATGACGCCTGGTACCTGCAGGCCCAGCAGGTGCGCACCTTGCTCAAGCGCGATTTCGATCTCGCCTTCGCCGGCTCGCCCGGTGCTGGGGATGGCGTTGACGTCATCGCCTGCCCTACGAGCCCGACCACAGCCTTCCGCATCGGCGAGCGCTCCAGCGACCCCCTGGCCATGTACCTGGCCGACATCTTCACCCTATCTCTGAACCTGGCCGGGAATTGTGGCATAAGCCTGCCCTGCGGCTTCGATCAGCAAGGCCTGCCCATCGGCCTCCAGCTCATCGGCCCCGCCTTTGGCGAGTCCACTATCCTGGCTGCGGCCTACGCCTTCGAGCAGGCCACCGACTGGCACACCCGGCGGCCCACGCTGCAGCCCACCGGCTGACCAGGCCGAACTACCCGACTCAAGGAAGTCCGTCGTGAAACTGATCCTACCTATCGCCGGCTATGGCAAGCGCATGCGGCCCCTGACCTGGTCACGGCCCAAGGTGTTGATCGACGTCGCCGGCAAGCCCATGCTCGGCCACGTGCTCGACCAGTTTGTGGATCTCGACCTGGACGAGGTGGTGTACATCACCGGCTGGCTGGGCGAGCAGGTTGCCCCCTACGTGGAGACGGCCTACCCCCAGCTCGGCGCCCGCTATGTGGTCCAGGAGGAGTTGATTGGCCAGAGCCATGCCATCTGGCTGGCCCGCGAATACGTTGCCGGGCCCTGCTTCATCGTCTTCGCCGATACCATCTTCCGGATTGACCTGCAGGCCATGGCCTCCTCCGGCGCCGATGGCGTCCTGGGCGTTTGGGAGGTCGACGACCCGCGGCGCTTTGGCGTGGCCTTCACCGAGTCCGATGGCACGGTCACCCGCTACGTCGAGAAGCCCCCGACGATGGAGCACAAGCAGGCCGTCATGGGTGTCTATTACGTGCGCGAGGGCCGTGACCTCATCGCGGCTATCGAGGAACAGATGCGGCGCAACGAGATGCTCAAGGGCGAGTTCTTCCTGGCCGACGCCTTCAACATCATGATCGAAAACGGCGCCCGCTTCGTCACCGAGCCAATGACGGTCTGGCAGGACTGTGGTGTGCCGGAGAAGCACCTGGAGGCCAACCGTTGGCTGTTGGACCACGGCAGCGACAATAGCGACACCATCGCCGCTACCCTGATCAACAGCGAAATCGTGCCCCCTATCCACATTGCCGGCGACGTGGAGATCACGGACTCTGTGATCGGTCCCTACGTCGTCGTCGAGAGCGGCAGCCGTATCTCGGGTAGCCACCTGCGCGACACCATCGTCATGGCTGGCAGTACCGTCGCCAATAGCCAGCTTCACGACTCCCTGCTGGGCGAGCGAGTCGTGGTGAAAGGCGGCCGCGGCCGCCTCCTGTTGAGCGACGACAGCGTCGTGGACTCAGGTAGCTGAGCAGCTGCGGCCAGCGGAGTTGAAGCCTGGGCCGGGTCTCGGGCGCGGTGGCGAGCGGTAGCAGGCTTGCGAGTGGCGCAGCATTCGATAGGACTCCCACATACCATTGTTCCCGGATAAACGGTATCTGGTACATGGGAGAGCGGTGTGAAGATGGTTCAGCCAGCTCCGAGCACACCCTTATGGAATACCGATGTTGAGCTATATTCCGGTACCCGCTACGCCGAGCGCCCGATCGCCGTGATGGTGGCCGGCCAGCGCCTCCCCGTGACCGAGGTCCTGAGCAGCTGGCGGACGCCGGCAGGGCCTGGCTTCGACGTCCTGGTTACCAGCGGGCAGCGGCTACGGGTGCAGCTCGACGAAGCCGGCGAGCAGTGGACTGTGACCGAGCTTTCCCGTTAGGGCCCTCCCTGGCCTACCTCTCGAGGTAGCGGGACGGGCCAGAGTCAAGGAGACAGGATCATGCGCAGTCGCATTTCTCAGAAGGCGGCAGCAGTGCCGCCCTCTGGGATCCGCAAGTTCTTCGACATCGCCGCCACCATGCAGGACGTCATCAGCCTGGGCATCGGCGAGCCCGACTTCGTCACCCCCGACGTGATCCTGCAGGCCGGCATCGCCAGCCTGCAGCGCGGCGAGACCCGCTACACCTCTAACTCCGGCACCATCGAGCTGCGGCGGGCCATCTGTGCCAAGCTAGAAGCCCAATATGGCGTAAGCTATCACCCAGAGGACGAGGTACTGGTGACGGTGGGGGTGAGCGAAGCCCTCTATCTGGCGGCCAACGCCATCCTGGACCCCGGCGACGAGGTCATCGTGCCCGAGCCCTGTTTCGTGGCCTATACGCCAGAGGTGATCCTAGCCGGAGCCGTCCCGGTCACCATCCCCACCCGCGTTGCGGACGCCTTCCAGGTCACCGGTGCCGAGATCACCGCCGCGATCACCCCTCGCACCAAGGCCCTGCTTATAGGTTACCCCAACAACCCTACCGGCGCCGTACTGAGCCGCCAGCGCCTCGAGGAGATCGCCCAGGTGGCCGAGCAACACGACCTGTTGGTGATCTCCGACGAGATCTATGATCGCCTGGTCTACGGTGGGCACCGCCACGTCTGTTTCTCCAGCCTGCCCGGCATGAAGGAGCGCACCATTCTCATTGGCGGCATGAGCAAGGACTACGCCATGACCGGCTGGCGTATCGGCTACGCCGCGGCCCCGCCCGAGATCCTGGCCGCCATGCGCAAGATCCACCAGTACACCATCATGTCCGCGCCCACCATGGGCCAGGCCGCGGCCCTGGTCGCCCTCACCGATCCCCGGGCCGAGGAGGCCGTGCTCGCCATGCTGGCCAGCTACGACCAGCGCCGCCGCCTGATCGTCGACGGGCTCAACAGCATCGGCCTGGCCTGTTTCGAGCCCCAGGGCGCCTTCTATGCCTTCCCCAACGTGGAGATCAGCGGCATGGACGAGGACACCTTCGCCTGGACCCTGCTGGAGGAGGAACAGGTGGCCGTGGTGCCCGGCACCGCCTTCGGCGCCGCCGGCAAGGGCCACGTGCGCTGCACCTACGCCACATCTACCGAGAAGCTCGAACAGGCCCTGGAGCGCATGCACCATTTCGTCCGCCGCCACGGTTAGGAGAGATCAATGGCCGAGCTACGTTTCATCATCACCGTCGACGACCATCGCAACCTACCTCTCCCCGAGGGCGTCCCCTTCGAGGTTGGCGAGCCCCTGCACGTCCTTTGGGACGGCAACGTGCTCCAGGTCTCGCGGCGCAAGCCCAAGAGCCTCAGCGATGCCTACGCCAAGGTCCAGAAGGATGCCAGCCGCGTGCTTGAAACCGACGAGCTGGCCCGGCGCCTGGCCGAGGACGAGGCCCGGCGGCGGCGCAAGTTCGACGAGCTGTTCGGTGGCACGCCAAGCAAAGAGGGACACGAGTGACGTTGCCGCAACATGACGCCCAGGGCGATCGGGCGAGCTACGCGTACCTGGTGCTGGGTGCTGGACGCCAGGGCACAGCCGCGGCCTATGACCTGGTGCGCTTCGGCGACGCCATCCGGGTCTGTCTGGCGGACGCTGACCTGGTGCGGGCGCAATCCTCGGCGCAGCGCGTCAACACCCTGGCCGGCCGCGCTGTCGCCCAGGCCATGGAGCTGGATGTCAGGGATGTTGGCGCAGTCCGGCAGGCCCTGCCGGGCTACCACGTGATCCTTAGCGCCGTGCCCTACTACTACAACCTGGACCTGACCCACGCGGCCATCGATGCCGGCGTCTCCTACTGTGACTTGGGCGGGCACACGGATACCGTCTGCCGGCAACACGCCCTGGACCCAGAGGCACGGGCAGCCGGTGTGCGCGTGGTGCCCGACTGTGGCATGGGCCCTGGCATGGGTGTCACGCTGGCTGCGTACGCCATGAGCCTGCTGGACCAGCCCGAGCACGTCAAGGTCTACGATGCCGGTTTGCCCCAGGAGCCCCAGCCGCCATGGCACTACCTGGCCACATTCAACATCGAAGGGTTGGTGAACGAATACCATGGTGGCATGACGGTGCTGCGCGGCGGCCAGCTGATGCATCTGCCCTGTTTCACCGAGCTGGAGATCATCCATATCCCTACTGTTGGCCACCTGGAGGCTTTCGTCCTGGCCGGTGGAGCCTCCACTGCACCGTGGACCTTTCAGGGCCAGCTGCAGAGCTTTGAGTTGAAGGTGTGCCGCTACCCCGGCACCTATGCCCAGCTCAAGGCCTTCTCCGACCTGGGCCTCTTCGATCCCGACCCCATCCCGGTTGGCCCGGTACACGTCAGCCCGCGCCAGGTCTTCCAGGCCCTGTACGAGCCCCAGGTGCGCGCGGAGGTTATGCGCGATGTCTGCCTGATCCGGGCTGTCGCCCGCGGCCACCAGGACGGCCGTCCTGCGGTGGCCCAGGTCGACCTGGTGGATCGCTACGACGAAGCCACGGGTTTCACCGCCATGGAGCGTACTACTGGCTGGCACGCAGCTATCGTGGCCACCATGCTGGCCAGGGGCGAGACCCCCATCGGCTCGGTCCCGCTGGAGTTAGCCGTCCTGGGCGAGAGGTTCGTCGAGGAAGCACGCCGGCGAGGGTTCAGCATCGCCACCCAGATTAGCTTTCCCGTAGCGGAGAGAGCATGAACGCACGCGCAGCTGTCGGGGCCAAGGGAACCTATCAACCAGTTATCGGCATGGAGGTCCACGCCCAGCTGCTGACGGCCTCCAAGATGTTTTGTCGCTGCAGCGCCGACTACTGGGAGGCGCCACCCAACAGCCACGTCTGCCCGGTGTGCCTGGGCATGCCCGGTGTGCTGCCGGTGATCAACGCGCATGCGGTCGAGCAAACCGTGCGCACCGGCCTGGCCCTGAACTGCCAGATCGCCCAGTTCAGCGTCTTCGCGCGCAAGAATTACCACTACCCCGATCTGCCCAAGGGCTATCAGATCAGCCAGTATGAGCTGCCGCTGTGCACCGAGGGCTGGCTAACCATCGAAGGCGATGGCGGCCAGCCCAAGCGCATCGGCATCCGCCGCGCCCACCTGGAGGAGGATACCGGCAAGCTGGTTCATGCCGATGGCCATAGCCTGGTGGACCTGAACCGCGCCGGCGTGCCCCTGCTGGAGATCGTCACCGAGTCCGATCTATCGAGCGCTGAGGAAGCCTACCGCTACCTGGTCAAGCTGCGCACCATTTTGCGCTACCTGGGCGTCAATTCGGGCGACATGGAGAAGGGGGCTATGCGCTGCGAGGTCAACCTCAGCGTGCGCACCCCCGAACAGGCCGCCCGTGGTGAGTTCGGCACCAAGGTGGAGGTCAAGAATCTCAACTCCTTCAAGGCCGTGCGGGACTCCATTGCCTGTGAGATCGACCGCCAGGTCGCCCTCCTGCAGCGCGGCGGCCAGGTCGAGCAGGTCACCATGGGCTGGGACGAGAACCGGCGGCGCACTGTGCTCCAGCGCGCCAAG
Source organism: Anaerolineae bacterium (assembly GCA_032111745.1). GTDB lineage: Bacteria > Chloroflexota > Anaerolineae > JAAEKA01 > JAAEKA01 > JAULUH01. Next base: position 46,125 of record JAULUH010000144.1, read on the forward strand.
GAGAGCTCCGAGGACTACCGCTACTTCCCCGAGCCAGATTTGCCCCCCCTGGAGCTAAGCCGGGAATGGGTGGCCCGGCTGCAGGCCACGTTGCCAGAGCTGCCGGATGCCAAGGTTGCTCGCTTCATGGACTTCTACGGCCTCTCCGCCCGGGACGCCGACGTGCTGGCTGCGGAGCGCGCCGTGGCCGGCTGGTACGAAGAGGCCGTCCGGGCCTACGGCGGCTCGCCCAAGGAGGTCGCCAACTGGGTCACCGGCCAGCTCTTCGCCATGCTCAAGACTGAGGAGGGGGATATCGCCGGCCTGCCCATTACCCCGGCCGACCTGGCCGCCCTGATCCAGCTAGTAGACAGCGGCACCATCAATCGCAATACCGGCAAGCGGGTGCTGGAGCAGATGGTGGTGACAGGCCAGACTCCTGCGGCGATTGTCGCCGCCGAGGGGTTGGCGCAGGTGTCCGACAGTGCCGGCCTGGCGGCCGTGGTGCGCCAGGTGCTAGAGGACAGCCCCGAGGAGTTGCGTCGCTATCGAGAGGGGAAGACCTCCCTGCAAGGCTGGTTCATGGGCCAGATCATGCGCCAGACCCGGGGCCAGGCCAACCCCGACCTGGTTCGCCAGCTGCTGGACGAGGCACTGTCTGCATCTCCTTCGTAGGGACCGGGGCTGGGGGAAACCGGCTGAAGGGGGTGGGGAGGCGCGGGGCGAAGGACAAGTCACGCGGGTGCTGGGACTGGGCGGGCATATCATCCCGGAACGGGATATCATCCTGTAAAGGACGGAGGGCCGCGCCCTACGAGGGGAGGGGGGTCTTGATGCAGCTGGGAGGCGGGTGATGGGGCGCGGGGCAAGGGAGAGATCACGCGGGTGCCAGGACTGGGCGGGCACGGAGGCCCGCGCCCTACGAGGGGATGGGGGCCTTGGCGCAGCTAAAGGGCGGGTGGCGAAGTACGGGGAAAAGGACAATTTGGAGGCGTGACAAACTGGGCGGGCGTATCATCCCGGAACGGGATATCATCCCGGAAGGGACGGAGGCCTGCGCCCTAGGAGGGGATGGGTATCGGGATTCCATCGGGTACAGTGGGGATGGCCGCCCCATGCTGCGACAGATCAGGCCAGGGCGGGAATAGTGGGAACGGACGATGGAGGCGCAGGGTTTTGCGTCTCTACGTGGGCGGCCTGGCCTGGACGATGGACTCGTACCTCTCGCCCGCCATCATCAGGCCCAGCTCCTCGGCGTTCGTCTCCTCGCGCCGTACTACGCCCATGATCTCACCCTCGTAGAGCACCGCAATGCGATCCGACAGGGCCAGGATCTCGTCCAGGTCCTCCGAGATGAGCAGAATTGCCGTGCCCTTGGCCCGTTGCTCCAGCAGGCGTTGGTGGATGTACTCGGTCGCGCCGATGTCCACCCCGCGCGTCGGCTGTGCGGCGATCAACACCTTGGGGTCGGTGGACAGCTCCCGAGCCAGGATCACCTTCTGGATGTTGCCGCCCGACAGGCTCTTGATCGGCGTATCGATGCTGGGGGTCTTAACCCGGAATTCCTGCACCAGCTGCTGGCTGCGCTGGGCGATGGCCTTGAAGTCCAGGAACAGCCCGTTGCTATAGGGCCGGCGGATGTGATCCTCCAGGATGATGTTCTCGGCGACGCTGAACTCCTGGACCACCCCATCGTGCATGCGTTCCTCGGGGATATAGCGCACACCAGCCCCGATGCGTTGGCCCACTGGCCAGCGCGTGATGTCGGTGCCCACCAGGGTGATGTGCCCGTCGGTTACCTCCCGCAAGCCCGCGATGACCTCGGCCAGGGTGCGCTGGCCGTTGCCGCTGACCCCGGCGATGCCCAGGATCTCGCCCGATCGCAGCTGTTGCGACAGGTGATACAACGCCCGCGTGCCTGTAATGCGATAGGCCTCGACGTCGTCCAGCTCCAGCAGCGCGTCGCCGGCCACCGCCACCCCCCTCTCGCGGTCCAGCAATACCTCCCGCCCTACCATCATGCGCGCCAGCTGCTGCCGGCTGATGGCCTCGTTGGGCACTGTGTCCACCAGCCGCCCAGCTCGCAACACGCTGATGCGGTCGCTCAGCGCCAGCACCTCGCGCAGCTTGTGGCTGATGAACACCAGGCAATGTCCGTCTTCGGTCATCTGGCGCAGGGTGCCGAAGAGCTCGTCCACCTCCTGGGGCGTCAGCACGGCCGTGGGCTCATCCAGGATCAAGAGAGCTGCTCCCCGATACAGCGCCTTGATGATCTCCACGCGCTGCCGCACCCCCACCGGCAGGGTCCACACCGGGGCCTTGGGGTCTACCTGCAGGCCATAGGCCTTGGAGACCTCCCGGATGCGGGCCTCCACCTTGTCCAGGTCCAACAGGGGCGCGCGGCTGGAGGGCAGCCCCAGGGCCACGTTCTCGGCCACGGTGAGGGTATCCACCAGCATGAAATGCTGGTGGACCATGCCGATGCCCACTCTCAGGGCGTCGGTCGGCGTGTCGATCTCTACGGCACGGCCATTCAGCAGGATCTCACCCTCGTCCTTGTGGTACATGCCATAGAGGATCTTCATCAAGGTGGATTTGCCAGCGCCATTCTCGCCCAGCAGCGCGTGTACCTCGCCGGCCTTGATGTCGAAATCCACGTGGTCGCAGGCCAGTACCCCTGGAAAGCGCTTGACGATGTTGCGCATCTCCAGTGACTCGATGCGGGGCAGGCCGGTGGGGAGAAGTACTGGTTCGCTCATGGTTTGTCTCTCAAGAGGTGGCAATGGCGGGCCGGGGGTAGTCAGGGTCTCTCAGAAGTCGGGGTGCCAGGCAGAGGCCAGGCGGCCCGGAACACGGACGGACCCGGACGCCGGACCGGAACACAGACGATCACCGATGCCGGAAGTTCATAGGAGGGGCTATTGAGAAGCCCCAAGGATGGTTGGGTGGCGGAGAACTAGGAGTCTCCACCACCCCGTCGTCTCATCGCAGCTTAGGGCAGCGGTTGAATCTTGCCGTCCTTGATATCCTGGATGGCCTGTTCCGCCGTCGCCTTCACCTCGTCCGGTACCGTCACCTGGGGGTTGAAGACCATCTTCAGGCCGCCGTTGTCCAGGGTCAACACATAGGCCTTGTTGCCGTAGGTGCCAGCCTGGTTCAGCGCGATCATGTCCTTGATTACCCCGGTCCAGTCGTAGACCTGGGTCGCCACCACGGTGTCGGGGCCGAGGGAGCTCTGGTCGCTCTGCGTCCCCAGCCACTTGGCTCCCTTGTCCTTGGCCACGCCGATGGCACCGACTACCTGCTGGGCCGAGCCGGTCAACACGTCGGCTCCAGCCTGGATGTGGGTGTTAGCAGCCTCCGAGGCCAGCGCCGTGTCGCCGAAGGAGCCGGTGTAGCTCACGTTGACCTCCAGGTCGGGCTTGGTAGTCTTGGCGCCGTTGACGAAGCCGTCGATATACAGCTTGGCGTCGCCAGCCTCCACCGGGCCTACCACGCCGACCACGCCGGACTCGTTCAGCAGCGCGGCGATGACGCCGTTGACGAAGCCACCCTCCTGGGCATTGGCCTCATACGCAAACACGTTCTTCAAGCCCTGGCTCTCACCCGTGTCCACCGCCGTGCCCCAGGCGAAGCTGGTTTCGGGGAAATCCTTGGCTACATCAAACATGGAGTTGCCATACTGGGTGCCATGGGCGATGATCAGGTTGTAGCCTTCGGATGCGTAGTCCCGCAGCGCGGCCGCCGCGTCCGCCACCTGGAACATGTTGTCGGAGTAGGCGATCTGCAGCTTGTCCTCGCCCATCTCCGCCTGCACAGCCTTCAGCCCGTCGCCCATCGACTGGCTCCAGGCCAGGTCGGTGATCGGCGCCGGCATGACGATGGCGATCTTGAAGGGGCCCTCAGCGGTGGTAGTGCCGCCAGGAGCCGTCCCCTGGCACGCGGTCAGCGCTAGCAGCGCAACCAGCACGAGGCCAATACCGATGGTAGTCTTTGCACGCATAGTTCCTCCTAAAGGGGTGGGGGTGGGGCAGGACCCTCAGTCCTGCATGAAGCTATCCGCTGCGCTCGAACGGCTTGTTCAGCGCCGCGGGTTGCCTGATCTGTCCACTGGAGAAGATCAGGACGACGATGGTCAGGATATACGGCAACATCACGGCCAGGTCCGAAGGGATCGGAATGCCCTTGACCTGAACCCAAAGCTGTAGCGAGTTGACGGTGGCGAACAACAGTGAGCCCAGCAACACCCCCACGGGCCGCCAGCCACCAAAGTAGACCAAGGCGACGGCGATGAAGCCCAGCCCATTGGTCATGTTCTCCTGGAACACGTTGAGTAGCCCGGTGCTCAGCGAGGCGCCAGCCACCCCAGCCATGGCCGCGCCGAAGATCACGCCGAAGTAGCGTACCCGGTTGACGTTCACGCCTAGCGAGTCGGCCGCCTCCGGGTTCTGGCCCACGGCCCGAACCTTCAGGCCCAGCGTCGTCTTCTCCATCAGGAACCAGACCAGCGGCACCATCAGATAGGCGAAATAGACCAGGATGTTGTGCCGGAACAGGATCTCTCCCAGCACCGGGATATCGCTCAGCACGGGCAACCTCAATTCCTTAAAACCGCTCACACTCTCTACCGAACCGATCATCACCCGGAACAACACGCTGCTCAGGCCGAGCCCGAACAGATAGAGTCCAATGCCGCTGATACCCTGCTCGGCCTGGAAGGTCACGCTGACGATGGACATCAGCACCCCCATCAGGGAGCCGATGATAATGGCCGCCAGCACGCCTAACCATAAGTTGCCGGTGTTGAACACCACAAAGAACGCGGCGAACGCACCCATCAACATGATGCCGTCCACGCCCAGGTCCAGCACGCCGGAGCGCTGGGCCACAGTCTCGCCCAACGCCGCATACAGGTAGGGTGTTGCCAGCCGGATGCCGCTGTACAGAATCCCGATCAGCACAGAGCCCTGGAACAGTTCGTCAATCACTGGTCACCTCCGCTTCGCCGACGCCGCGCGGTGGTCCGGACGTCGCAGTCTCGCTGACCTGGATGCCCCGGCGCCGGGCCCGGCGGCGCACGAAGTAGTCGCTGGCGACGACGAATAGCACGATCAAGCCCTCGATGGCGATCACCAGCGAGTTGGGCACCTGGACCGAGCGCTGCATCTTGTCGGCGCCTACCAGCAGGCCGCCGAAGATGATCGAGGCTGGGATGGCACCCAACGGGTGCAGCTTGCCGAACAGCGCGGCCACGATGCCGCTGAAGCCATAGCCACCCGATAGCCCCTCGATCATGCGATGGTGCACCCCGATCACCTCGACGGTGCCCGCCAGCCCGGCAAACGCGCCGCTCAAGGTCATCGCCAGGGCCATGTAGCGTCGCACCGGGATGCCGGCATAGCGCGCCGCCGCCTGGTTCAGGCCGACTGCGCGGATGCGGTAGCCCACGGTGGTGCGCCACAGGAAGATGTAGACCAGGACGGCCAGGAAGATGGCGATGAAGATCCCGGCGTGGAGCAGGGTGCGCGGCACCAGCCGGGGCAGCCACACCTGGGCGGGCAGGGTGGCGCTCTGGGGGACGTTGGTGCCAGCCTCGATCTGCGCGGGATCGAGCATGGGGCCACGCAACAGGAAGTTCATCAGCTGCAAGGCGATGGCATTCAACATCACCGTGGTCAGGATCTCGTTGACGTTGAACCGTGCCTTCAACACGCCGGCGATGCCACCCCACACCCCCCCCGCCAATACCCCAGCCGCCAACGCCAGCGGGATCAGCAAAAGGGCGGGCAGGTTGGAAAAGGCCAGCGCGAAGGCTGCAGCGCCTATCGCGCCCAGGATGATCTGGCCCTCGCCGCCGATGTTGATCACGCCCCCCCGAAAGGCGATGCAGATGCCCAGCGCCACTAGCAGGAGCGGTGTAGCCTTTGCCAACGTCTGGGTGAGGCCGCTGACAGTGCCGAATGCCCCCGTGATCATGGCGCCGTAGGCGGTCAACGGATTCACCCCCAGGATCAGTAACAGGATGCCGCCGATGGCCAGGGCCAGCAGGGTTGCCAGTACCGGCAACAGCGCGTCGAACAGACGGTCACCGGTCAGACGCCTTGGCGCAGCGGTGGATCCCTCCAATTCGCTCATGGCCGGACTCTCCTTTGGACGAGCCAGGGAATGGTTCGTGGAAGGGACCTAGAGTGACCGTGCTAGCTGCCTGGTCACCCGCAGCCCCTTCCACGAACCGTCCGAGGGATCAGCTATAGCCCGTGCTGAAGATGTCGATCATCAACCGGGCATCGCCCAGGGGATAGAGGATGGGACAGGTGCAGCCATTGGCGATGTACTCTCTCACCTTGGCCTTGACCTCGTCGGGCGAGCCCGCGGCCGTGCACATCTGCACCACGTCGTCCGGCACGAGGTGCATGGCGCTCTCGATCTGCTCCTCAGTAGCCGGCCAGGTGAGGACCTGGTGGATGTCGTCCAGTAGCTCCTGGCTCACGCCGCTGGCCTTCATCAGGTGCGGCTGCTGGCCCAGGTACTGGGTGATCATCTTGCGCGCGCCGTCCAGGGCCTTCTTGCGGTCGTAGTCCACCGAGCAGATCATCAGCTGGGGCCGGTCCACATCGTCGATCGATCGGCCCGCCCGTTTCGCCCCCCGGTCCAGGGCATCCAGGGCCTCCAGGTTGTACTTGGGAGCCACCAGGTAGTTGAGCACCACGCCGTCGCCGATCTCACCCGCCAGCTCCATCATCTGCATGCCGGTGGCGCCGATGTAGATCGGGACATTGCGGGGAGTCTTGCGGCCGTGCACCACGTCCAGGCGCACGCCATCCACGTGGTGGAATTCGCCGTGGAAGGTCACCTCTTCCATGGACAATAGCTGGCGCAGCACATCCACGGTCTCCCGCATCGCCAGCAGCGGCTTGCGCCGATCGATGCCCACTTTCTTGGCCAGCGGATCCCACCAGGCCCCAATGCCGCAGATGATGCGGTCCGGCGCCAGGTCGTCCAGCGTGAGGAACGTGGCGGCCAGCAGGCCAATGTTGCGCGTCCAGTTGTTGGTAACGCCACTGCCCACCTTCAGGGTGCTGGTGTGGGCCGCAAAGGCCGCCATGGGCACGATCGCATCGCGCACCAGGCGGCTCTCCGCCTGCCAGACGGCTTCGAAGCCCTGGGCTTCGGCGTACTTGCACAGCTCGATGCCCTCCGACAGCTCGTGGGCGTCTTGCAGGTAAAGGGCGACACGGTCTCGTGGCATGATGGGGCTCCTTCCTTGGAGGCGTGATGAACTATGCGATTGTGTTGACAGGCCACCGGCCTGGCTGCCGGCGCCTATTGTACCACCGTTGGGTTTCGCAACGAAACGCGCCTGATGCGCCGCAGCTACTCGCCAGTCTCTCGGGCCGCTTGCCGGCCGCGCTTGGGCAGCGCCATGGGCAACCTGGTGCGCCGCACGCCGTCGAACTGGGCCAGGGCATTGGCTACCGCGCCCGCCGTGGGCACCAGCCCGATCTCGCCGACGCCCTTGGCACCGTACGGCCCGTAGGGATCGGGCACCTCGACCCCGATCACCTCGATCTCGGGCATCTCCTTGGCCCGCAGAATGCCGCACTGGCGCAGGCGGGTGCTCTTGAAATAGCCACCCTCCATGGGCAGGTCCTCGCTGATCGCGTAGCCCAGCCCCATGTGCAGGGAGCCCTCCACCTGGCCCTCGAATAGAGTCGGGTTGAAGATGCGGCCGGCGTCGTGCGCCGCCGTGATCTTGGCGATCTGCCCGTCGTCATCCAAGACCACTAGCTGGGTGGCGTAGCTATAGGAGTAGTGCGTGATCGGCCGGTCGGTCTTGGCCTCGGGCTTGGTCGTCCACTCCACGATCCAGCTGCCCTCGTACTGCCGGCCCACCAGGTCCGCCAGCCGGCCCCCCGCGGCCTCCAGGTCCCGGCGCAGCTTGGCCGCAGCGTCGATGGTGGCATTGCCCACCAGGGACGTGGCCCGGGAGGCCGTGGTCATGCCCGCCTCCTGGCCCGATGCCGTGTCCACTCGCAGCTCCACCACCCGGGGATCGATGCCCGTCTCCTGGCACAACGCCTGCAAGGCCACGGTGTGCACGCCCTGCCCCATCTCGGTCCAGCCGTGGTCCAGCACGACCCGGTCGGCCGCGGCCACGGTGATGCGCACCCGGGAGGCGTCGGGCATGCCATTGCCGATGCCCGTGTTCTTGATGCCGCAGGCCAGCCCGGCATATTTGGCCTGGTAGAACTCGTCCTTCACCGCCAACAGCGTCGCGCGCAGGCCTGCCCCACCCTCGATTACCTGGCCCGTAGCCGTCATGCTCCCCACGTCGATGGCGTTGTCATAGCGAAACTGCCAGCGGTCGAAGCCACCCCGCTGGCACAGGTCGTCGATGCAGCTCTCGATGGCGAACGCGCTCTGGTTGACCCCAAAGCCCCGCATGGCGCCGCAGGGCACGTTGTTAGTGTACACCGCCACGGCCTCGATGTCGGCCGCCGGCACGTGGTAGGCGCCGGTGGCGTGGCCCGCGGCCCGCTCCAGCACCTTGGCGCCCACCGAGGCGTAGGCGCCCGTGTCCCCGACGATGCGGGCGTGCACAAATGTTAGCTTGCCCTGGCTATCGCAGCCCACTTCGTAATCCATCCACATGGGGTGGCGCTTGGGGTGCATGCGGATCGACTCGTCCCGGCTCAGCCGCACCTTGACCGGCCGGCTCAACAGGTGGGCCGCCACCGCGGCATGGCCCTGCACCGACAGGTCCTCCTTGCCGCCGAAACCGCCGCCGTTAGGCACCAGGATCACCCGCACCTGCTCCTCCGCCAGGCCTAACAGCTTGGCCAGCTGCGTGCGGTCCTCGTAGATGCCCTGGCTCTGCGACAACACCTCGACGCCGTCGCCGTTGGGATAGGCGATGGCGGCCTCAGGTTCCATGTAGCCGTGCTCAATGCGCTGGGTCTCGTAGCGGCCGCTGGATACGAAGGCGGACGCCGCCCGGCCAGCCTCCAGGTCGCCGCGCTTGATCACCGTGCTGGCCAGGATATTGCCGGCGGCGTGCACGGCCGGCGCAGCGGGCGCCAAAGCTGCAAACACGTCGGTGACAGGAGGCAGCACCTCGTAGTCAACTTGGATGACCTCGACCGCTCGCCGCGCTGTGGCTTCGCTCTCGGCTACCACCACGGCCAGCACATCGCCCACGTAGCGCGTCTCCTCACCCGGCGCCACCATCAGCGGCCAGTCCTGCTGAATCAATCCCACGCTGCGCTGGCCCGGCACGTCCGCCGCCATCAATACCCGCACCACGCCCGGCAACGCCGCGGCCGCCGCCGTGTCGATGCGCAGAACCCGGGCCCGGGGGTGGTCGCTGAGCCTGAGCGCTCCGTGCAGTAGATCCTCCATGGCTACGTCGTCCACGTACGGCCGCTGCCCCAGTACCGTGCCAAAGGAGTCGTATTTGGGATGGCGATCACCCACCCGGCCCGGGCTGGCTGGCTGCGGGATCTCCTCCTCGTTGCGGATGGCCTCCGCAGCATAGCTGATGGCATCCACGATCTTTTTATAACCCGTGCAGCGGCACAGGTGAGGGGTCAGGGCTTTCTCGATCTCCTCCCGGCTGGGCTCAGGGTTGCGGTTGATCAGGGCATTGGCCTGGATCACGATGCCGGGGATGCAGAAGCCACACTGGATGCCCCCCTTGGCCACAAAGGCGTGGCTGAATACCCGCTGGCGGTAGTCCCCCAGGCCCTCGGTGGTCACTACCGCGCCCCCGGCCACCTTCTTCATGGGCGTCACGCACGAGAGTGCGGCCTTGCCGTTCAGGTCGACGGCGCAGCAGCCGCACGCCGCCTGGGGCGAACAGCCATCCTTGGGGGAGATGATGCCCTCCATCTCCCGCAGGTAGGTCAGAAGGGGTAGGTCGGGATCGCCCTCGTAGTCTCTACGCTGGCCGTTCAGCACGAACTCCATGGCTGGCCTCCTGCCAAGTGGGAGTGGTGGCGGCTGGGCTGAGCGCGGTCCAGCCGCCACCGGTCTCAGGGTATGTCGGTTGGTGCTCGTCGAGGTGAGCGCTGAAGCGCTCACTACGAACGGATGTTAGCTCAGCAACCCTACCTGCTGGTTGAAGGCCTCAATCAGCCGGTCGATCTCGTCGACCTTCTCCGGGATGCTGGTCCAGTATTCGTCGTCGTACCACTGGGCCTGGATCTCCTCGTAGGTCTTACCCTGCTGCTCGACCCAGGTGTAGTATTTCAGGTTGTGCACGCGCTTGCGGTCATAGTATGACAGTTCAAGTACATTGTCAACCCCCTGGCCCAAAAGATATCGGTGGTAGGCGGCGGCTGCATCCAGCTCGCTGAACGGCCCGTGCTCCTCGTCCAGCTCGCGCAGCCGGCTGCGATACAGGTCCATGGAGTCCGTGGCCAGGGTCGCCACCACGTCTTTCTCGGTCAGCTCGTAGTACTTGGCGAACTTGATGGCCGACAGCAGGTTGGCGATGCCCGAGATGCCCAACAGGGGTAGCTGGCAGGCCATTTCCGAGGGCACACCCTGCTGCACCAGGTACTCGGACCCGGCCGGCTCGTTGAACAGCCGGATCAGGGCCATGGTGGCCGCGTCGTCGATGGCCATCACCATGTCGGTGTTCTTGACGTTGTGGATCCAAGGCACGTGTTTGTCGCCGATGCCCTCGATGCGGTGGGCGCCGAAGCCGTTCATCAGCAGGGTGGGGCACTGCAGGGCCTCGCTGGCCGCGATCTTGCTCTCAGGATACTGCTTCTTCAGGTAGTCGCCACAGGCAATCGTGCCGGCCGAGCCCGTGGTCAGGGTCACCCCACGATAGCGGTCGCCCGGCCCCATCACCTGCTGCAACACCTGTTCGATGGCCGGACCGGTCACCTCGTGGTGCCACAGGTAGTTGCCGAACTCCTCGAATTGGTTGAAGATAGACAGATCCTCACCCGAGCGCCGCAGCTCCCAGCACTTGTCGAAGATCTCCTTGACATTGCTCTCCGACCCCGGGGTCTTGATCACCTCGCCCGCCACCGAGGCCAGCCAGTCGAAGCGCTCCTGGCTCATCCCCTCGGGGAGGATGGCGATGGACTCGCAGGCCAGCAGGTTGGAGTCGTAGGCGCCGCCCCGGCAGTAGTTGCCCGTGGAGGGCCACACGGCCTTCTGGGTCGTCGGGTCGAACTGGCCGGTGACCAGCCGCGGCACCAGGCAGCCGAAGGCCGCGCCCACCTTGTGCGCCCCGGTCGGAAACCACTTGCCGATTAGCACCACGATGCGCGCCGGCACGCCGGTCAGCTCGGGCGGCATCTCCAGGAAGTTGACACCCCCGAACCCACCCCCGCGCTCCTCCGGTGCATTGTGCCAGGTGATGCGGAACAGGTTCAGCGGGTTCAGGTCCCACAGGCCCACCTCACCCAACCCTCTCGCCACCGATTCCGGGATCAGGCTTGGGTCGCGCATCTGCTGGAAGGTGGGGATGACGATATGGCGCTCCCGGGCCCGCTGCACCGCGCGGCCCAGGGCCTCCTCATGGATCGTAAGGTCAATCATGGTAGTCCTTCTCTAGCTGCATCTGCCATGCGTTGTTCAGCGGTCATCGGCCCGCATGGGCCTCCATCACCCGCTGCACGTCTGCCAGCACCGGCGCTACGCGGTGGGGACGGGTGCCCGCCTGCTCCACTGCGGCCATGGCGCTCTTCACGTCCTTCAGCCCGCTGCCGGTGTTGATCACCACGACGCGCTCGTCCGGGCCCACCAGCCCCTGCGCCGCGGCCCGCACCAGGCCTGCGTAGCCCGCCGCGCCCGCGGGCTCGGGGAAGACGCCGCAGCCGCGCGCCAGCAGCGGGATAGCGGCCAGGATTTCGTCGTCGCTCACCGTTACGTAGGCCCCGCCGGTCTCTTTCACGGCCGCCATGGCCTTCAGCCGGTCGCGCGGCAGGCCCGCGCTGATGCTGTCGGCCACGGTGTGGGCGTCTATGGGCGGCTTGCTCAACACGTCCTCGCCCCGCTCCCAGGCCTCGGCCAGGTAGTTGCTCCCGGCGGCCTGCACGCCGTAGATGCGGGGCATGGTCTTGATCCAGCCCAGGGCCAGCAGGTCCCGCAGTCCCTTGTGCACCCCGCCGATGATGCAGCCGTCGCCCACGCTGACGAAGATCGCATCGGGCGCCTGCCAGCCGAGCTGCTCGCAGATCTCGTAGCTGACGGTCTTCTTGCCCTCGGACATGTAGGGATTGTACCCGGTGTTGCGGTTGTACCAGCCATACGCCTCCGCCGCCTGCAGGCACAGGTCGAAGGCGTCGTCGTAGGTGCCCTGCACCAGTAGCACCGTCGAGCCGAAGGCCAGCAGCTGCGCGATCTTGGCCGGCGGCGCCGTCTCAGGCACGAAGATGACGTTGGGCTGCGCCACGCTGGCACACAGCCCGCTCAAGGCCGCGGCCGCGTTGCCCGTGCTGGCCGTGGTGATGATGGCCGCACCCTTCTCCCGGGCCTTGACCACCGCGATGGCGCTGGCCCGGTCCTTGAAGGAGGCCGTGGGCTGGCGGCCGTCGTCCTTGATCCACAGGTGTCTCAACTGGAGCGCCTGGGCCAGCCGCGGCGCCTCATACAGGGGCGTCCAGCCCACGGACAGGGGTGGCACTGCCGCGTCCGCCGCGATAGGCAGCAACGGCCGGTAGCGCCAGATGGTATAGTCGCGGTTGTCGGCCAGCCGCGCCGGGCTGATGCGGCTGCCGATCAGGCTGTAGTCGTACCGCACGTCCACGATGCCCTCGTAGCCGTGCTCGGGACACACATACTCGATCTCGCCCGGCGCATACTCCCGGCCGCAGATCAGGCATTTCAGGGAGAGAACGTGATCCATAGGCCTCAGTCCGGTACGATCCAGGTGCCGGTCCTGCCCTCCAGCGCGTCCACGATGTGTGGCGGGTCGGTGATCAGGCCCTTGCCCTGCGGGTTGGCCTCCAGGAAGGCGATCATGGCCTCGATCTTGGGCCCCATGCTGCCGGACAGGAAGTGCCCCTCCTGCATGTATTGCTTGGCCTGGCTCAGGGTCAACCGGTCCAGCCACACCTGGTCGGGCTTGTTGTAGTTCAGCGCCACCTTCTCCACCGCCGTGGAGATCAGGAAGAGGTCCACCTTCAGGTCTGCGGCCAGCAGCGAGCTGGCCCGGTCCTTGTCGATGACGGCGAACACGCCCTGCAGCAGGCCCTTCTCGTCCTCGATCACCGGGATGCCACCGCCACCGACGCCGACCACGATGAAGCCGGCGTCGATGAGGGTGTGGATGGCGTCGCGCTCGACGATCTTCAGCGGCTGCGGCGAGGCGATCATGCGCCGCCAGCCGCGGCCGGCGTCCTCCTGCACCATCCAGCCCTCCTCCTGGAACCGTTTGGCGTTCTCCTCGGTGGTGAAGCCGCCGATGCCCTTGGTGGGGTTCTTGAAGCCGGGGTCCTCCCGGTCCACCACCACCTGCGTCACGACGGCCGCCACCAGCCGGTCGATGCCGCGCTGCTTGAACTCGTTGTCCAGCGCTTGCGCGATCATATAGCCGATCGCGCCCTGGGTGTCGGCGCCGATGACGTCCAGCGGCGTGCTGTGTACCTCGTGGGCCGCCAGCTCGTTGCGCCGCAGGATGAAGCCCACCTGGGGCCCGTTGCCGTGGGTGACGATCACGTTCCAGCCCTGCTCGATCATGCCGGCGATGTGCCGGCAGGTCTCCTCCACGGCCTGAACCTGGGACGCCACGTCCTCATGCTGCTTGTCGATGATCAACGCATTGCCGCCGACGGCGACCACGGCGGTGCGGGATTGATGGGACATAGGTGCTCCTTGATTGGCCACTGGGCCATTACATGGTGAGCGTCATCACGGCTTTCTGCGCGTGAAGGCGATTCTCGGCCTCGTCGTACACCACCGACTGGGGGCCGTCCATGACCGCGTCGGTGACCTCGATGTTGCGGTCCGCCGGCAGGGGGTGCATGTAGATGGCATCCGGCTTGGCCAGGGCCATCTTGCTCTCGTCCGTGATCCAGTGCTCGTACTTCTTGATGATGGCCGCGCCTTCGGCCGCATCGGGCGTGTGCACCATGGCGCCCCAAGACTTGGCATAGATGATGTCCGCATCTTTGAACGCCATCTCCATGCCGTTGGGGTCGCTGATCACCTCGAAGCCCGCCCCGTAGCGCCGGGCCTGCTCCCGCGCCTGGTCCATGATCTCGGGCATCAGCTTGAATTCCGGCGGATGCGCCAGCACCACATCCATGCCAAACCTGGGCATCTGCAGCACTAGCGACTGGGGCACCGACATGGGCTTCTGGTAGGACGCCGCATAGGCCCATGACACCACCATCTTCTTCCGCCGCAGGTCGCGACCCTTCTTTTCGACGATGGTCATCAGGTCGGCCAGGCACTGGAACGGGTGATAGATGTCACACTGCATGTTGAGCACCGGCACCCGCGACGCCTCCGCCACGGCGTTCAGGTAGCCATTGCCCACGCCCCAGTCCACGTGGCGGATGGCAATGCCGTCGAAGTAGCGCCCGAAGATCTCGCCGATTTCTTTCGGGGTGTCGCCGTGGGCAATCTGGGTGGTCTTGCTCTCGATGAATGCGGCGTGGCCGCCCAGCTGGGCCATGCCCGCCTCGAAGGAGCCCCGGGTGCGCGTGCTGCTGAAGAAGAACAGCATCGCCAGCACCTTGTCTCGCAGGAAGGGATGGGACTGGCTGAGCGCGCGCTGGCGCTTCAGGTCCAGGGCCACATCCAGGACGGTCTCCACCTCTTCCTTGCTGAAATCGAGGTCGCCGATCAGGTCGCGGTTGCGCAAAAAA
>JAULUH010000145.1:0-3352 GCA_032111745.1 Anaerolineae bacterium
GCTGCCGGACCCCTGCCGCGGCTGGTCGAAGTGGGCGACATCCGGGGCGAGCTGCATGCGCACACCACGTGGAGCGACGGCACGGCCTCGGTGGCCGAGATGGCGCGGGCCGCGGAAGCCGCGGGCTACGAGTATTTCGTGATATCGGACCATTCCGGCAGCCTGGGCGTGACCGGCGGCCTGAGCATCGAGCGCCTGCAGGCGCAGCGGGTGGAGATCGACGCCTACAACGCCCAGCGCGGCCCCGGCTTTCGCCTGTTGCACGGGGCCGAGGTTGAGGTCCTGGCCGACGGCCGGCTGGATTACCCCGACGACATCCTGGCCTGGCTCGACGTGGTGGTAGCCTCCGTGCACACTGGCCTGCGCCAGGATAGGGCGACGCTCACAGCCCGGGCCCTGGCTGCCATACGCAATCCGCATGTGGACATCCTGGCCCATCCCAGCGGCCGGCTGCTGCCCAGGCGGGAGCCTGGCGATTTCGACATGGAGGCGTTGCTGCAGGCCGCTGCCGAGACCGGCACGGCTCTCGAGATCAACGCCAACCCGGCCCGGCTGGACCTGAACGACATCCACGCTCGCCGGGCGTTGGCCCTGGGGGCCAACCTGGTGATCAACTGCGATGCGCACCGGCCGGAGGAGCTGGGACTTCTCCCCTACGGCGTCGCCACGGCCCGCCGGGCCTGGGCGGCCCCGGACCGGATTGTCAACACCTGGACCCTCCACCGGGTACTGGCCTTTTTCGATCGTAGGGGGTGAACATGGCTGATCACGACAAAGACCCCTGGTCGCCACCCGAGTCATCCCAGCCAGGCGAGGGCCGGGTGGAGTGGCTGCACGGCACCCTGGACCAGACTACGCCTGAGGTCGGGCCGCGGCCTCGCTCCCGCTTCCCCCTGTTCTCCTGCCTCGCCCTGCTGGCGGGTCTGCTGGTGTTGACCCTGGTGGTCTGGCTGCTGGTGGGCCCTCCTGTTCCCGGCACTTCAGAGGCTGGGCCGACGGGCACGCCCACGCCTGACCTGGCCGCCACGGCCCTGGCCCAGATGACGCGCGAACCGACGGCCACACCCTTTGCCCCTGCGGCCACGCCGACGGTTGTGCCCACCCGGTCAGGCCCTATTCAGGTGGGCGACCGGGTAGCGATCTCCGGCACCGGTGCCCGGGGAGTACGCCTGCGGGCCGGGGCCGGGCTCTCCTTCCTGACCCTGGGGGTGGCCAACGAGGGCGACATCTTCTTCATCATGCCCGGCAGTGGCACCGAGGAGGCGTACCCTGTCGAGGTCGACGGCTACACCTGGTGGCGGCTGCGCTCGGGCGACGGCGAGATCGGCTGGACGGTGCAGGATTTCCTCGTGCCGGCCCCCCTGGTGGACTCGACTCCCACCCCCTGATCCCATGAACGCGTCCCAAGATCTACAGGAGCGTGCTTCCCGGCTGCGAGAGCTGCTGCACCAGCACAGCTATCGCTACTACGTGCTGGATGCGCCCACCATCGGCGATGCCGAATACGACGCCCTGTTCAACGAGCTGCGGCGCCTGGAAAAGGACTTTCCGGATCTGCGCACACCGGACTCGCCCACCCAGCGTGTGGGCGGCGTGGCGGTGGAGCGCTTTGTCAAGGTGCAGCATCCCGAGCCGATGCTCAGCCTGGGCAACGCCTTTAGCCCTGAGGAGCTGCGAGCCTGGCGCGAGCGCTTCCTGCGCCTCCTGCCCCCGGAGCAGGCAGAAGGGCTGGCCTATGTGGTGGAGCCCAAGATCGACGGGCTCACCGTGGTGCTGCACTACAGCGATGGCCTCTTCACGCTGGGGGCCACGCGGGGGGACGGCGTGACCGGCGAAGATATCACGGTCAACCTGCGCACCGTACGCGACCTGCCCCTGCGCATCCCGGTGGCGCCCGGCGCGGCTGCCCGTCCCCAATTGCTCGGCGAGCCCCAGGTTACCGTGGGCCAAGCTCCCGGTCGCCTGGTCGTGCGCGGGGAGGCCTACATGGCCTTGGAGGACTTCGAGCGTTTCAAGGCCGAGCAGGAGGCCAGCGGCGGCAAGGTGTACGCCAATCCCCGCAACACGGCGGCCGGGGCCTTGCGCAACCTCGATTCCACCGTGACCGCCAGCCGGCCTATGCACCTTTTGGCCTACGCGGTAGTCGCCCTGGAGCAATCGGAGTTCGTGCCGGCTACCCAGTGGGAGGCGCTGGCGTTTTTGCGGGCGCTGGGCTTTCCGGTGTCCGACCAGGTGCGGCGTTTCACCGATTTCGATGCCCTCGTGCCATACGTGGTCGACTGGGAGCCCCAGCGTCACAGCCTGCCCTATGAGGTGGACGGCCTGGTCATCAAGCTGGATGATTTTGCGCTCCAGGAGCGCCTGGGCTACGTAGGCAAGGATCCCCGCTGGGCGGTGGCCTACAAGTACCCCAGCCAGGTGGCCGTGACCCGGCTGCTGGACATCAAAGTCAACGTGGGCCGCACCGGCACTATCAATCCCTACGCCGTGCTCGAACCGGTGCAGGTAGGGGGCGTGACGGTCCAGCACGCAACATTACATAATCTAGACTACATACGGGACCTGGACATCCGGGTGGGAGACATGGTGACGGTCAAGCGGGCCGGCGACGTGATCCCCCAGGTGCTGGGCCCGGTGGCCGAGCTGCGCACGGGAGAGGAATGGGAGTGGCAGATGCCGGACCGCTGCCCGGTGTGTGGCGAGCCGGTGGTGCAGCCCGAGGGGGAGGTGGCCTACATCTGCACCAACTCCGCCTGCCCGGCCCAGCTGGTGCGCGGGGTGGAGCACTTCGTCGGCCGGGGCGCCATGGACGTCGAGGGCTTCGGCATTCGCCAGGCCGAGTTCTTCGTGGCTCAAGGTTACATCCGTGACCTGGCAGACATTTACTACCTGCCCTGGGACACCATTCTGACCCTGGAGGGCTATGGCGACAAGCGTGTCGCCAACCTGCGCGCCTCCGTCGAGGCCAGCAAGGAGCGGCCCCTGGCCCGGCTGCTGGCTGCCCTGGGCATCCACGGGGTAGGTGGCACGGTGGCGGAGGCGCTGGCCGAGCACTTCGAGAGCGTAGCGCGGCTCATGGCAGCGTCTTCGGACGAGATCACCAGTATCCCCGGCATCGGGCCCAAGCTGGCGGCCAGCATCCAGAACTGGTTCAGCCATCCCCAGAACCGCCGGGTGGTAGAGAAGCTGGCGGCAGCTGGCGTGCGCCTGGAGGCGGCGCCATCGGCCGCGGCCCGCGGGCAGGCGCTGGCCGGGCAGACCTGGGTGGTCACTGGCACGCTGCCGACCTTAAGCCGCGAGGCGGCAACCGCCCTGATCAAGGCCCACGGCGGCAAGGTGACGGGCTCCGTGA
>JAULUH010000146.1:0-4458 GCA_032111745.1 Anaerolineae bacterium
GCGATCGTGGTCCAAACGCCCCCGAGCCCCACGCGATCACATTAGCAGAACGGCCGGCCAACTTGGCCGGCCGCTGCTGAGGTGGGCGGTATAAGACTCGAACTTATGACCTCGGCGATGTCAACGCCGCGCTCTAACCAACTGAGCTAACCGCCCCAACGGTAACATTATACCATGGGATTGGTGCCAGCTACAAAATCATTCTGCCTGATACATGGCCTCGACGTTGGCGCCGGGCAGGCCGGGCATGAGGCCGCCGCTGGTGCTGAGGATGAAGGGGGTGCCGTGGAGGGGTTGGATGAGCTCGTGGCGGACGTGGTCGATGATTTCCTGGGGGGGCTGGGGGCGGGCCAGCCAGCCTACGTCGACGTTGCCCCAGAGGCAGAAGTCGGGGCCGACGCGCTGGCGCACGCCGGGGACGCTCATGGCGGCCCCTGGCTCCAGGCCCTGCAGGCCGTTGATACCGGAGGCCAGGAGGTCCTCCAGGATGGCCCACAGGTTGCCGTCGGAGTGGAAGACGACGGGGAGGCCGGCCTGGTGGCAGCTGTCAACCAGGACGGTAAGGTAGGGGAAGTAGCTCTGGCGCAGGCTGGCCGGGTTGACGAAGGTGCTGCGGCGGAAGGCGATATCGTCGCCGATGAGCACGCCACCGGCGCCCAGGGACTGCAGGCGGCTGATCCACTGGGCGGCCTCGACGACGGCCTCGGCCATGAAGTGCAAGACGTCGGGTGTGGGGCGGGAGAGGCGGACCAGGGTGCGATCCCAGCCCCAGGCCTTGGCCGCGGCGCTAAAGGGGCCGTCGACCAGGGCGAAGACGAAGAGGTTGGTCTCTGTGTGCCATTCCTTCAGCAAATAAGTAGCCTCTTCCTGGTCGGGTTGCTGAGGGCTGCCCCAGCCGGCTGAGAAGGGCACCACGACGAGATCGTGCTTGAGCCGCTCCACGACGGCCCGGCGGGCGGCAAAGGGGATGGCCTCGCCGGGGAGGCCGATGAAGTCGCGCACGAAGGCGTCGTCGATGACCAGCTCGCCGCGCAACAGGCGGCCGGGCCAGTCGCCGGCCAGGGCCTGGAGCACGGACCGGCGGGGGGGATGGTAGTCAGGGTGGCTCATGGGAGTTGCTGGGGTGGAGGGAGATGACCGGATGAGAGGTCCCTATGATAGCGGCGAAGCGTCCAGAGCGGGATCGGGCGCGCGTTCCACGACCCAGCGCAGCAAGACGGCCAGGGCCGTGGCGGTGGCCAGGGTAGCCAGGATAGCCGTGGCGCCAATGCCGCGCCATTCGA
Organism: Anaerolineae bacterium; assembly: GCA_032111745.1. GTDB lineage: Bacteria > Chloroflexota > Anaerolineae > JAAEKA01 > JAAEKA01 > JAULUH01. Next base: position 1,284 of record JAULUH010000146.1, read on the forward strand.
AGAGGGCGATGCCGGCGAAGCCGCTGATGGCGCGGGTGAAGGCGCCTGACATGGCGCTCATAGAGAGCACGGTGCCCCGGGCCTGGGGGACCTGCTCTGAGAGCAGGCCGATGTTGGAGACGATGCTGAACTCAAAGCTAAAGGTAAAGGCAAAGAGCCCGGCTGTGGCCAGGGACAGGCTGTTGCCCAGCCATGGCAGGGCGGCCATGGATAGGGTCATGGCCAGCAAACCCAGGCCAACCCCCCGACGCTTGCCGATATGGTCGATGAAGAGGCTGCTGAGGCCGGAGGCAGCCAGCTCGGCCAGGCCCAGCAGGGCGGCGACCCGGCCGACCCGGTCGGGCGCCAGCCCAAAGCCCTGTTCCAGCCAGGCGCCGTAGGTGATGAAGAAGCTCTCGGCGGACAGGAACATCAGGCCGGCAACGGCGATGGCGGCACGGGCGCTGGTGGTGTGCCAGACCAGGGCGAAGCTCTGGCGCATGCTGTGGAGGGCTACACCCTGGGGGCGGTGACGCCGGGGCAAGAGCAGGGGCAGGGGGGCTACCACGAAGCTGAGCCCGGCGACCACCCGGAGCGGAGCCTGCCAGCCACGGGCGACCATCATGAGGCCCACCAGGGGGAGAATGAGCAGCCCGGTCAGAGCCCAGCTGAACTCGACGATGCCGAGGATGCGGCCGCGGCGCTGGAAGGGTACATGCTCGCTGATCACGGACTGGAGGGTGGGGATGAAGGCCGCAGACACCACGCCCAGCAGCAGGGCTGGGACTACGGCAGCGGCCAGCCCCTCCGCCGTGCTCATCCAGGCCAGGCCTAGTCCTTGAAGGAGGAGCGCGGCGGACAACAGCGGCCGCGGCTCATGGCGATCGCTCCAGGAGCCGAAGAGTGGGCTGGTGAGGATCATGGCGGAACGCAAGGATACCAGCAGCCCGGCCTGAGAGAGGGTGATCCCCAGCCCGCGACTGATCTCGGGCAGGAAGGGATAGAACATGCGCATGGCGGTATCGACCACCAGGCGCATGGGAAGGGCCAAAAGGATCAGCCGCGATGGGCTGGTAGTTTTCCCCGGGACGCTGACTACCGGCTCTGGTGTGGCGGTGGGAATAGCCATGGTACGTGTCAGGCGCAGGCAGGGCCGGCGATGAGGGTTAACCTTCTGGTCCGGCCCAGGCGAGGTAATGAGGCAGCGATTGGGCGAGCCCGGGGGCGACGCGCTGGCGTTCCTCGGCCACCAGCCGCGCGGCCTCGGCGGGGCTGCACAGGTAGAGGCCGTCGACCTCACCATCGGCGAAATGGAGGCGGGCCAGGCCGTCAGCGGTCAGAGTGGCGGCGTAGAGGTGGGTCAGGTGGCAGATGTGTTCGGGAGGGTTGACGCTGTCGGACTCCTGGCGGCGATAGCGATCGACGAACTGGGGGCCGGGCGGCAGGAGGAAGCCGGCGGCGGGAGACAGGTTCAGCCCCAGTTCCTCTTCAGCTTCGTGGTGTAGGGCGTCCCACGGGCTCAGCCCGGCGCGCACGTGGCCGGTGACGGCGAGGTCCAGCAGGCGCGGCCAGTTGCGCACGTGCCGGCTGCGCATCTGTAGGACCAGCAGGCCCTGGGGGGTGCACAGGGCGAGATGGACGGTGCGGTGGCAGAGCCCGAGGAGGTGGCAAAGCCAGCGCGGGGCGGTGACGCCGGTGGGCTCGCCGGCCGGGGTCACCAGGTCGAAGGGCTCCTCCTCCCGGGCTGGAGGCTGGACGAGGGGGCGCCAGTGGGCGACCAGCGCGGCCAGGCGATTGGCATCGAGGGCAGCACCGGCGCCGACCTGGGCCATCTGCTCGGCCAGTTGGGCCAGGGTGTTCTGGGTGAAAAGGGGAAGTGGGTTGGGCATGGGACACACGCTAGGACGGCCAGGCCCTTAGGCCATGGCCGTCCCTGGGGTCCTGAGGAGACTAGTGCAAGATCTTGCTGAGGAACAGCTTGGTACGTTCGTGCTGCGGGTTGTTGTAGAGATTCTCGGGGGTGGTGTCCTCGACGATCTGGCCCTCGTCCATGAAGATGATGCGCGAGGCAGCATTGCGGGCGAAGCCCATTTCGTGGCTGACGCAGACCATGGTCATGCCGCTCTCGGCCAGATCGATCATGACCTCCAGCACTTCTTTGATCATCTCCGGGTCGAGCGCGCTGGTGGGCTCATCGAAGAGCATGATCTGGGGTTGCATGGCCAGGGCGCGGGCGATGGCCACGCGCTGCTGCTGGCCGCCGGAGAGCTGGCCCGGGTAGGCGTTGGCCTTGTCGGGGATACCAACGCGCTCCAACAGCTCCTGCGCAATGCGCTCGCGCTCATCGGAGGAGCGCTTGCGCACCACCCGTTGGGCCAGGGTGATATTCTCCAGGGCCGACAGGTGGGGGAACAGGTTGAACTGCTGGAAGACCATGCCGATCTCGGCCCGCATCTTGTTGATGTTGGTCTGCTTCGACTCCAGGTCTACGCCGTGGATGAATACGTGGCCGGCGGTGGGCTTTTCCAGGTGGTTGATGCAGCGCAGCAGGGTGGACTTGCCGGAGCCGCTGGGGCCGATGATCACGACCACCTGGCCTTGCTGGACGTCCATAGTGACCCCACGCAGGGCCTGGACCGAGCCGAAATGCTTGTGCAGGTCGACGATCTTGATGATAGGCTCAGACATTGGCTCGCCACCTCCTCTCGATCAGGCGCACGATGATGATAAAGATCAGAGTCAGGACCAGGTATAGAAAGGCGGCCGAGTTGTAGCCCTCGAAGGCCCGGAAGGTGCGGGAGACAAACAGGCGGGCCATCTGCAGGATCTCGGGCACGGCGACAACGCTGACCAGGGCGGAGTCCTTGAGCATGGCGACCAGGTCGTTGGCCAGGGGGGGGACGACCTGGCGGACAGCCTGGGGGAGGACGACATGCTGCATGGACTGGGGATAGCTCATGCCCAGGGAGCGGGCGGCCTCCATCTGTCCCCGGGGGATGGCCTCGATGCCTGAGCGGTAGACCTCGGCCAGGTAGGCGGCGTAGCCGAAGCCCAGCCCGAGGATAGCGCCCTGGACGCCGGTGAGGGCGAACCTGCCGTCAGTGGCCTCGCGCAGGAAGGGGACGACCACGAAACCGATCCAGATGATGAGCACCAGCATAGGCACGCCGCGCATAAGCTCGACATAAAGAGTGCT
>JAULUH010000147.1:0-16957 GCA_032111745.1 Anaerolineae bacterium
CTATCCCCCGCGGCGGCAATCCTTGCAGCGCACTGTGCGGCTGTGGCCCCACCGGGCCGAGGGCGAGGGGCATTTCATCGCCCTGCTGCGCCGCGCTGGGGATGGCCCGGCCGAGGCCTGGACGATGACCGGGGGGGCAACTGTCGCTGCCCTGCCCGAGTTCTGGGAGCCGCTGATCGACGAGCCTATGCCAGCGGGGTTGGTGGCGCGGCCGCGCCAGGATGGCGCTACGGCTGTGTATGCCGTGATGCCGGATGCCCCCGACACGCGCGGTTTGCGCGCGGTTCGTCCAGGCTGGCACCTGGGTCATGAGCGCAAAGGGCGCTTCGTGCCCTCCCATGCCCTGGCCCTGGGGCTGGGCAGCCCGTCCGTGCTGCACCGGCTGGATGAGCCTCTGGGCAGCGAGCGCATTGCCCGCTATCTGCATGGTGACACCCTACACGTTCCCGGCCCCGACGGCTGGGTACTCATCACCGTGGCCGGGTTCGCCCTGGGCTGGGGCAAGCGGGTAGGCAATGTGATCAAGAACCATTTTCCCCACGCTATGCGCTGGCTGTGATCCAAGGGATAGGTCCCTATAGCTGGTCCCCGAAACCCTGGCTGGTCAGGGTGCCTGGCAGGCGGCCACTACGACCTCGGCGAACTCTGCCAGCACCATAGCTGTGGCGCCCCACACCTTGTGGCCGTGCACGTCGAAAAAGGGCACCCGCCGCATCTCGTCCCGGATGGTCCAGTCCTCGACCATGACGTGCCGGTCATCCGCGAAGTAGCTCACAGGGACCTCCAGGAGCTCCGCGACCTCACCCGGTTGGGGAGAAAACTGCGGCCGCTCAGGCAGGTAGGCCACAAAGGGGTAGATGGTATAGTCGCTGGGGGGAATATAGAGGGGCGTCAGCGCGCCGAGGACGCGCAGCTCGCCGGTGCAAACGCCAATCTCCTCGCAGGCCTCGCGCACGGCCGTGTGCGCCGGGGAGGCATCCTCCTGGTCCACCCGGCCACCCGGAAAGCTGATCTGGCCCTTGTGGTTGCCTACGGTATCGGTACGCCGCGTCAGCACCAGATGTAGCTCGCCTCCCGGCCCGCCCAGCCCGGCCGGATACAGCAACAGCAGAACACCGCCCTCCTGCGGCCGGTGCTCCGGGGTCGGTGGAAAGAGCGGCCGGGGGATGGGTGCCATGCGCACCTGGGCCGGCAGGCCCGGGAGGGGCAGGCGCAGAGCGGCCTCGATGGACTCCGGTGTCATCGCCGTGGGATCACAGGCCGGCCTGGTGGGGGGCGTTGCCATAGCTGCGGCGCTCGATCCGCGCGCCCAGGGCCAGCAGCTTCTGCTCCAGCTGCTCATAGCCACGATCGATCTGGTGGATATTGCCGATCTCGCTAGTGCCTTCCGCGGCCAGGGCCGCGATGACCAGGGCCATGCCCGCCCGGATGTCAGGGCTGACCACCGTGCTGCCGTGGAGGGTGGAGGGCCCGACCACTACGGCCCGATGGGGGTCGCACAGGATGATCTGGGCACCCATGCTGATGAGCTTATCCGTGAAGTACAGGCGGCTCTCGAACATCTTGTCGTGGATTAGCACCGTACCCTGGGCCTGGGTAGCCACCACCAGGGCGATGCTCAACACATCGGCCGGAAACGCTGGCCACGGGGCGTTCTCGATTTTGGGCACTGCCCCGCCGACGTCGGGCTGGATCACCAGCTCCTGGCTGTCCCCCACCACCAGCGTGTCGCCCTCGTAGTGCATGTTGACGCCCAGGCGGTTGCGGAACACCATGTCCATCATGCGCAGGTGGGCACAGTTGACGCCCCGGATGCGCAGCTCACCCCGGGTGACCGCGCCCAGGCCGATAAAGCTGCCTATCTCAATGTGATCCGGGCACACGGTGAAGTCGCCGCCGTGCAGCCGCGGCACCCCTTCGATGACGAGGATGTTGCTGCCGATGCCGCTGATCTTGCCGCCCATCTGGTTGATGCACAGGCACAGGTCCTGCACGTGCGGCTCGGACGCCGCGTTGCGGATGCACGTGGTGCCCTGCGCCAGGGCCGCGGCCATGATGGCGTTCTCGGTGGCGGTCACGCTCATCTCGTCCAGCAGGATGTCGGCGCCGTGCAGCCTGGACGCCGTGAGCGCGAAGTCGCCGTTGTGGCTGGCCTGCGCGCCCATGGCCTCCAGGGCCAGCAGGTGGGTATCGATGCGCCGGCGGCCGATCTTATCCCCGCCGGGCATGGGCAGGGCGATGCGGCCGGCCCGGGCGAGCATGGGCCCGATCAGGGTGACCGAGCCGCGCGTGCGCTGGAACAGGGCGGCCTGGGGCTCATGGTGGCGGATGGCCTCAGCCCTGAGTGTTATGGTGTGGCCGTCCTGCCAGGCGGCATCGACGCCCAGGTCGGCCAGCAGCTCGACTTGGGTCTCGATGTCGCCTATGCGGGGCACATTGCGCAGGGTCAGGGGCTCGTCCGTCAGCAGGCAGGCCGCCAACAAGGGTAGCGCTGCATTCTTGTTGCCGCTGGGCGTGATCTCCCCGCCCAGGGGCGTGCCGCCTTTGATCACAAACTGGTCCATAGAAGTTCTCCGTGACAAGGTTGATCGGGGCATTGGGAAACGGAGTCGAGGCTTCAGCCGGTCATAGCACGACCCACTACGAGTCTACACGGGGTCGAGCCTCGATGGGTTCACCCGGCTGCACGCGCAGGTGGGCAGCCGCGTCGCCATTGCGCACCGCGATCTCCAGCCGGCCGCTGCCGCCGATCAGGGCCAGTACTGCCCCAGGCGGCACCTCGACATAGGTGGCACAGAGCCCCGGGATATGGAGGCCGGCGATATGAATGGTCCACTTGCCGCCTGCCAGCCAACTGGCGGGCACGTTGCTGACCAGATTGCCGAAGTGATCGATCGCTTCTATGTGCCCGCGGATGGCACCGCCGGGCAGGCATTGCGCCACAGCCACGGGCAGCAGCACCGGGTCGTCGATGAGAGTACCGAGCTGCTCGAAGGGCACGCCTGCGGCCAGGTGCGCGGCCACGGGCGCGAAGATATCCCGGCCGTGAAAGGTGTGGCTGACTGCTGGTAGCCATACCTGGGGGTTGTCCAGGTGAACGACACGCGGCTGAGAGGTAAAGTCCCCGGCCAGGGCGAAGGTGAACAGCCCATTGTCAGGCCCGACGAATGTGGCCTGCGGCGTACGCACGGCGATAGGCCGCCGTGCGCTGCCGACGCCCGGATCGACCACTGCGACGTGAATGGTGCCGGCCGGGAAGTATGGTGCGGCGTCCCGCAGCACCGCGCTGCCCCGGCGCACGTCCTGGGCCGGGACGAGATGGGAGATGTCGACCAGGGTGGCATTGGCCGCGATGCGCAGGATCGCGCCCTTCATAGCGGCCACGTAGCTATCGGCCAGGCCAAAATCGGTGGTAAGGGTGATGACGGTCAATAGGAGGCCTCCGTGGGCCTGAGCGTCCGGCGGCGGACCTCTGCCGCGGATTGTACCGCGGCCGCGCCGCGGCGTCAAAAGTGGAGACGCAAGATTTTGCGTCTCTACATGAGGTGGGCATGTGCATAGAGGCGCAAGATTCTGCGTCTCTATTTCTAGAACGCATGATCGAAAAAGCTACCACAGAAGTGCCGATTCTGGCGATTTGAGCCTACTTATGGTATAATCGACTGTGTAGCAGGGACACAGCAGAGCCTGCTGGACCATACTGTAAACAGGCGGCACCCTGACGTTGGAAACCAGTCATTGGGTGTCGCCTGCTTGTTGCCTATCCGGCGCCCAGGCCTAGGGCGCTGAGAGCGAGACGACGCCGTGGGACTGATCGATACCTTGACCGCAGGCTTCCGGCTGGTCGGGCGGCGCCCGTGGCTGATTCTGCTGCCGGCGCTGGTAGACCTCCTGCTCTGGCTGGGGCCGCAGCTCTCGGTGCGCCCGCTGGCCGATGCCCTGGTGGAGATCATGCGAACTACCGGCATTCCCGCAGACACCGCTCAGGGCCTGATGGTATCGCCCGAGGTGCTGGTGGAGATGGCGGCCAGCTTTAACCTGTTGTGGCTGCTGAGCAACAGCCTGACCTGGTTCAACGTGCTAGTGCCGGGCCTGGTCGAGCCGGCCCGCATGGGGCTGGCTGCCACACCTATCGAGGTGCCCCTGGCGGCGCTGCCCGTGGTGGCATCGTTGCTGGCCATCGCCGGCCTCGGCCTGGGCAGCGCATTTCTGGTCACCATCATCTCCCAGTTGGAGGGGCCGGCCGGTCTGGCGCCATCTCCCCTTCGGCGCTGGCTGCACACGTGGGCCTGGATGGTGGTATATGGCCTGGTATTGCTGGCCCTGTTCATGCTCAGCACCTTCGTTCTTTCCCTGGGCATCTCGCTCCTGCTCCTGCTGATGCCGGCCCTGGCCAATGTGTTCGGCACCCTGGCCGTGCTCATGGGCAGCTGGCTCGTGGTCGGGCTCTTTCTGATGCTCTACTTCGTGGCCGCTGCCGTTGTGTCAGATGGCGTGGGCCTGGCAGAGGCCGTAAAGCGCAGCCTGGTGGTGGTGACCCAGAACTTCTGGAGCACGGTCGGGTTGATCCTATTGACCGGCCTGATCCTGGCCGGATTTCAGTTCATCTTTCAGCGGCTGGCGCAGGCCAGCTCTGTCGCTCTCATTGTATGTATCCTGGCCAACGCCGTGCTGCTGGCCGGGCTGACCGCAGCCCGCCTGATCTTCTATCGCGACCGGTTGCTCAGGATCGCCCTGGCCCAGCAGTCGACGCCAGCCGCCTAGGTGATTGGCTTGGATTGGTTTTGTGGAGGATGATAGATCGTGGCACTGAATAACAACACCCCTGCCCATTACGAAGCCAGCGACATCACCGTGCTGGAGGGCCTGGAGGCGGTGCGCCGCCGGCCCGGCATGTACATCGGCGGCACCGATATCAAGGCGCTGCAGCACATGGTCTACGAGGTGGTGGACAACGCCATCGACGAGGCCATGGCCGGTGCCTGCGACCGCATCGAGATCGCCATCCATCCGGACGAGAGCGTCAGCGTGCGCGACAACGGCCGGGGTATCCCGGTGGGCATCCACCAGCAGACCGGCCTGTCCGCGCTAACGGTGGTGATGACCAAGCTGCACGCTGGCGGCAAGTTCGGCGGGGGCGGCTACAAGGTCTCGGGCGGCCTGCACGGTGTCGGCGTGTCCGCGGTCAACGCCCTGTCAGAATGGCTGGAGGTGCAGGTGTGCCGCGAGGGCAAGGTCTGGCGCCAGCGTTTCGAGCGCGGCTTCCCGCAGACGGCGGTCGAGATGGTCGGCCCCATGGCGCCGGGGCAGAGCACAGGTACCACGGTGACCTTCCTGCGCGACCCCCAGATCTTCGAGGAGTTGGACTATCGCTATGAGGCCCTGTTGCAGCGCTTCCGCGAGATGGCCTTCCTGACCCGGGGGGTCACCATCACCTTCAGCGACCAACGAGAGGCCGCGCCACGGCACACCACCTTCTATTTCGAAGGCGGCGTGCGCAGCTTCGTCAGCTACCTGAACAAAAACCGCGAGGTGTTGCACCCACCGGTATACATCGAGCGGGAGATGGAGGGTGTGCTGGTAGAGGCTGCCCTGCAGTACACCGATGGCTTCAACGAGTCTACCTACACCTTTGCCAACACCATCAACACCCCCGATGGTGGCACCCACCTCACCGGCCTGCGCACGGCGTTGACCCGCTCCGTCAACGACTACGCGCGCAAGCAGGGCCTGCTCAAAGACAACGATGCGGCCTTCACCGCCGAGGACACCCGCGAGGGGCTGACGGCCATCGTCAGCGTCAAGCTGCCCGACCCGCAGTTCGAGAGCCAGACCAAGGTCAAGCTGCTCAACGCCGAGGTCAAGAGCTACGTGCAGTCCGCAGTGGGCGACGCCCTGACCGCCTGGCTGGAGCAGAACCCGCGCGACGCCAAGAAGATCGTGGAGAAGTGCCTCACCAGCAGCCGCGCCCGCGATGCCATGCGCAAGGCCCGGGACCTGGTGATTCGCAAGAGCGCGTTGGAGAGCGCCACCCTGCCTGGGAAGCTGGCCGATTGCTCGGAGCGCGACCCGGCCAAGAGCGAGCTGTACATCGTGGAGGGCGACAGCGCCGGTGGCAGTGCCAAGCAGGGCCGGGACCGGCGTTTCCAGGCCATCCTCCCTCTGCGCGGCAAGATCCTCAACGTGGAGAAGGCCCGGCTGGACAAGGCGTTAGCCAACAAGGAGATCCAGGCCCTGATCACGGCCCTGGGCACGGGCATCGGCGATTCCTTCAACCGGGACAACCTGCGCTACAGCCGTGTGGTGATCATGTGCGACGCCGACGTGGACGGCGCCCACATCCGGACCCTGCTGCTGACCTTCTTTTTCCGCTACCTGGAGCCCCTGATTGCCAACGGCAACCTGTTCATCGCCCAGCCACCGCTATACCAGATCAAGGCCGGCAAGGATGAGACCTACGTCTACAGCGATGAGGAGAGGGACAAGGTGCTCAAGCGGCTGGACGGAAAGAAGACTGTGGTGCAGCGTTACAAGGGGCTGGGGGAGATGAACCCCGAACAGCTGTGGTCGACGACCATGAACCCCGAGAACCGCACACTCCTGCAGGTGACCATCGACGATGCCGCCGCCGCCGACCGCACCTTCGACATGCTCATGGGTAGCGCCGTGCCCCCGCGCAAGCGTTTCATCCAGACCCACGCCAAGCAGGTACGGAACCTGGACGTGTAAGGGATGATCAGGTGATCGGGACGGGTGCGGCCTCCATCAGCCCCTTGAGCTGCGAACGCAGCCTGTTCACCTCTGCAGCTAGCTCTGGTTGATGCGGCACGGCCCAGCGCTTGGTCTTGTTGCGGGCAAAAAGCGCGTACGCAAGACCTGCGCCGAAGAAGGCTGTGTAAAAGGGGGGATTTGGCCCGTGCAAGAATCCCCCCACAAAGATCTTGCGCTACAACTCCGTGAACCCGCTCACTAGAATGCCGCCCATGTAGCTCAGCATATTGGCAGTCATGGCGAAGAGGTGAGGCATCGTGGAGCGATCGGCTCAGAACAACCGGAACCTGGGGGCCTGCCTGCCTCTGCTTGCTGTACTGTTGCTGGCCTTTGCGTTGCGCGTCTTCCGGCTGGGATACCAGGAGCTGCGGGGCGACGAGGCCTTTGGCTACTTCTTCAGCCTGAACCCCATCCCTGATATCGTGCTGCGCACGATATCCCTGCGCGAGCCCCATCCGGTGGCCAGTTACTTCGTTCAGAAGGGCTGGCTGGCTCTCGCCGGCCACAGCGAGTTTGCCCTGCGCTTTGTAAGCGCATGGTTTGCTGTTTTGGCTGTGGCGCTACTGTATGGCCTGGCCCGGCGGCTGGCCATAGGACGCCCGACGGCCATCCTGGCGGCTGCGCTCCTGGCCATCAGCCCCTACGCCATCTGGCATAGCCAGGATAGCCGCATGTACAGCATGAGCCTGGCGCTGACTCTGGCCAGCACCTGGCTGGCGATGCAGATCCTGGGGGGCAGGCGTTCATGGGCCAGCCTGGCGGGCTACGTGCTGGTGAGCTGGTTGGCGCTGCACACGCATTACTTCGCAGCCTTCGTGCTGTTGGCGCAAACCATCTATGTGCTGGGCCTCTCCCTGGTCGATCGCCGTTACCGCCGGCAGCTCGTCCCCTGGCTTGGCCTACAGGTGGTGGTGGGCCTGCTCTATCTTCCCTGGCTGGTCGCGGCGGGTGATACCCTGAGGACCTACAGCGGGGCTGCAGACTCACCTGGCCTGGCCAGCGCGCTGTCCCGGGCCTTAAGTGTTTTCGTGGCCGGGGAGACGGTGCCGGCGGCCTGGCCCTGGTGGACGGCTGCTATCGCCCTTTTGGCAGGGCTCCTGGTGGGCATTGGCGCCATCCGCCTGGCGCTGTCAAGCTCGCCAGGCCGCCGCGCCCTCTGGCTGCTGGCGCTCTATCTGGCCGTCCCCCTGGCCGCGACCTGGCTGAGCTCGCGCCAGCGGCCCATCTTCGACGAGCGCTATCTGATCGCGGCCGCGCCGCCGTTCTATCTGCTGGTAGCCGTGGCGGTCCTCGGCTTCGAGGGGCGTAGGCTGGTACGGACCACCCCCGCCGGGGCCCCGGCCCGGCAGGCGCCAGCCGCGCTGGGCTGGATCGCGGCGGGGGGCCTGGTAGTATGGCTTCTGGCCGGCGGGACATCCCTGGCGCGCTACTATGCGGATCCGGCACTCAGCCGGACCCAGGGCTGGCGCGAGCTGGCCGCAGCTTTGGAGCGCTATTCCGCTGGCCTGCCTCCCGCACAAGTGCGCCTGGTGCAGAACTATCCTGACCCCACCCTGTGGTACTACTACGATGGCCCGGTGGAGCACCTGGTCCTGCCCCCCAGCGAGTTCGATGCGGCCGGCGCTCAGCGCCACGCGGCGGCCCTGGCCGCGGCTGGGGTGGAGCGCGTCGTGGCCCAGTTCCAGCCGGCGGATAACTGGGACCCGTCCGGCCTGGCCCAGCAGGCATTGCAGAGCCATTTTACCGAGGTGGCCGCCACCGAGGTAGGCGACTGGCCGGTGCAGGTCTATGTCCGCCCCCCCGCCGCTCTCGAGCCCGCAGGCAGCAGCTTCGCCAACGGCCTCCAACTCAGTGGGGTCTCGGTCCAGCCCGATGTGCTGGTGCCCGGGGACGTGTTGGCGGTGACCATGCAGTGGGCCGGGCTGGCCCCAGGAGCGTCCGGCGGCGCGAAGCTGTCCCTGCAACTGCTCGACGCAAGCGGCCGCCTGGTGGCCCAGACCGATCGCCCCCTGGTCGTGCCAGCTGCCGGTGCCGGGCCAGCCTCCTACGGCATCGCCCTGCCTGAGACTCTGCCTCCCGGCGCGTATCGTCTCATCCTGGCTATCTACAATTCGGCCGAGCCTGGTGCACCCAGGTGGCTGACCAGCGCTGGCCGCGATCACGTCGACCTGGGCCCGCTGCGCACCCTGGACCAGCCGTCTGAGTAAGGCCGCCCGCGATTTGACGGAGCAATGGGGGCGGTGGTACGATGGCCTTCCAATCGTGAATCAACTCCGTTTACCACCCATGCCTGCTCCATGCCCCTAATCGATGATCTATTGGCCGGTAACCGGCTAGCCCTCGCCCGCACGATTACCCAGGTGGAAAACCAGGGACCAGGCGCCTACGATGCCCTGGCAGCCCTGTATCCCTACACGGGCCGGGCCCACATCGCCGGCATTACGGGCGCGCCCGGCACCGGCAAGTCAACCCTGGTGAACGCCCTGGCCAAGGCCTACCGGCAGCGTGGCTACACCGTAGGCATCGTCGCCGTGGATCCCACCAGCCCCTTCACGGGCGGCGCGCTGCTGGGCGACCGGGTGCGCATGCGCGACCTGAGCGGCGACCCGGGGATATTCATTCGCTCCATGGCCACGCGCGGCAGCCTGGGCGGACTGGCCCAGGCCACGGCCGACGTCATTCTCGCCCTGGATGCGGCGGGTTTCCAGCGCATCCTGGTGGAGACTGTAGGAGTCGGCCAGGCCGAGGTAGACATCGCCAGCACGGCCCACACTACCGTTGTGGTCGAGGCGCCGGGCCTGGGCGACGAGGTGCAGGCCATCAAGGCGGGCGTCCTGGAGATCGCCGACATCCTGGTCGTCAACAAGGCCGACCGGGAGGGGGTTGAGAAGACGGTGCTGGCCCTGCAGATGATGCTGGGCATGGGCCCATCCCTGGCTTCCCGTCAGATCCACCACCATGGCCAGGCCATGGCGGTGGACGAGAAGGGCGGGATGCCCGGCGATGGGGCCGGCTGGCAGCCGCCCATTGTCAAGGCAGTTGCCCTGCGCGACGAGGGTGTGCCCGAGCTGTTGGAGGCCATCGAGATGCATCGGGCCTATCTCCAGGAGAGCGGTGAGTTCCAGCGCCGCGAGCAGGAACGGGCCCGGACGAGCCTGATCCACATCCTGCAGGCGGCGGTGTTGCGCCGTCTGACCGACCAGGTGCCGCCGGACCAGCTGCGCCGGCTGGTGGAGGGTGTGGCCAGTCGGGAGCTGGATCCGTACACGGCGGCAGCTCAATTGCTGCCGGCAGTGGTGCCGGCCTGATCCCAAGAGAATCGGGATGGGCCCGGCGCAGGAAGGAGGTGCGAGGATGTCCCAGGCAAGTGTGCACGAGCCTCCCCCCACGGACGCAAGCCCAGCCGGCGGGGCCGATGGCATGCCCACCAACGGTGCCGCAAAAGAGCCCCAGAGCCCTATCCCGGTGCCGCGGGCGCCGGCCACGGTATACCGCATGTACGGCGAGCTGGCGATCTACAGTGGCACGGCCAACCACGAGCTGGCGCAGGACGTCGCCGACTACCTGGGCGAGTCCCTCGGCGGCGTCGACCTGTTTCAGTTTCCCAATACCAATACCTTCGTGCGGCTGCATGAGAGCGTGCGCGGCAAGGACGTCTTCCTGATCCAGCCCACCTGCCCTCCCACCAACGACAACCTGATGGAGCTGCTGATCTTCATCGATACCCTGCGCCGCGACTCGGCCGGGCGCATCACTGCCGTGGTACCCTACTACGGCTACGGCCGCACGGACAAGAAGGACCAGCCTCGGGTGCCGATCACGGCCCGGCTGGTAGCCGACCTGATCACCGTCGCCGGCGCTGACCGCTTCCTGACCCTCGACCTCCACGCCGGCCAGATCCAGGGCTTTTTCACCATTCCCACGGATGAGCTGCCGACGATCGGTCTATTTGTCGATTACTTCCGGCAGCTGGACTTCACCGAGGAGAACTCAGTGGTGGTCTCGCCGGATATCGGCGGCGTGCGCCGGGCGCGCAACTTCGCCGAGCGCCTGGGCCTGCCCCTGGCGATCATCGAGAAACGGCGGGCACGCGATGGCTCCATGACCCAGATGACCAATGTCATCGGCGACGTGGAGAACCGCAACGTGATCATCATCGACGACGAGATCGATACAGCCGGCACCCTCACGGATGCAGCCAAGTTTCTGAAGGAATCTGGCGCTGGCGAGCTCTATGCCTCGGCCACACACCCGATTCTATCCCGGCCGGCCGCTAAGCGCCTCCAGCGCAGCGAGATCGCTCACTTGGTGGTGACCGACACCGTGCCGATCGCAGAGAAGAAATGCAGCCGCATTGGCGAGCGCCTGCACGTGCTCAGCGTCGCCCCTTTGCTGGGCGACGTGATCCAGCGCATCCACGAGGGAAGATCCGTGGGAGAGCTGTTCGACGAATGAGACTACCAAGAGGAAAGAGCCTGCTGTCTATGTCAAATCGCACTGGGATATTGGCTGACAAATGCCGAATGTGTATGGCCGTGGCGATGGCCGCGGCGCTGCTGGTGACCGCCGGTTGCGGCCGCGCCGAGGATCCGGCGCTGGTGGCTGCAGCTACCAGCGCGGCCCTGCCCACAGAAACCCCCACCGTAGCACCCACGGCAACGCCCACGCCAGCGCCGACCAACACGCCTACGCCCACGCCGGCGCCCACCGATACGCCGGCACCGGTGCCCACGGACACGCCTACGCTCGCCCCGGAGCCGGCAGCAGACCGGCCCCCGGCCAGCCCGGAAATCGTCTACACCGGCAACCCCACTATGCCCGACGGCCGGCCACAGGTCAACCTGAGCTTCGACGTCGAGGGTGAGCCTGAGCTGCTGTACCAGATGCTGGACATCCTGGACGAGTACGGCGTGCGCACGACCTTCTTCATGCAGGGCGCCTGGGTCGAGCAGTATCCGGAGGCCACGCAACGCATCGCCCAGCGCGGGCACGAGCTGGGGAACCACTCATGGACCCACCAGGACTTCAAGCCCTTGACCGCGGCAGAGGTGACCAAGGAGCTGGAGGACACCGAGGCCCTGGTGAAGGAGCTGACAGGCCAGACCACGCGGCCCTACTTCCGGCCGCCCTTTGGCTCTCGCAGCGAGACCAGCGTACAGACAGCCTACGACCTGGGCTGGACCACCATTATCTGGACCTACGGCTCGGAGGACTGGCGGGAGGGGGCGACGGCGGAGACGGTGTATGAGAACGTTTTCGGCAACGCCGCGCCCGGCGCGCTGTACTACATGCACACCAGCCGCCAAATCGACGTGGACGCGCTGCCCAAGATCCTGCAGGCATTTCAGGATGCAGGCTATGCAGTGGTGACGGCAGGGGAGATATTGGCGGCGGAGGGGGAATAGGGAACCTTTCGATCACGGACCCACGCCGTTCATGCCCCTACGCCACCACAGAAAACGACCAAAGCCTGACCCGAGAACTGGGGGTTAGCCTCCACAGGTTTGGCCTGGCTGGCCGAAGACCGGGGAGTAGCGCACGGCCAGGCCGGAGCGCAGATTGGCGGAATTGGCATAGGAGTAGGGGACGCCCCGGCGGCCGGCGCTATCCTCTAGACCGACGGTGGTGAAGCTGGGCCAGCTTACCTGCAGGTATTGCATGGTGATCGCGCCCGAGGACAGGTCCAGGACGACCTGGAAGGTCTCCGGGTTGCCGTAGGGCCAGTGCTCGACCTGGTTGTACTGGACGATCAGCCGGTCTCCCTGCACCAGGGTGTAGATGCCGTTGTCGTAGCCCGTACTATGCAGGGCAGCGGCGTCGGGGTTGAGATCGTCCGCGTAGGCGTAAATCGCATGGTTGGGCGACCCTTCGAAGGGGATCACGCCCTGGAACCGGGAGTAAGGGGTACCAAAGGACAGGAAGCCGTTGGAGATGATGTTCAGGGCGGTCTTGGCCGTGCCATAGTAGCTGAAGGAGCGCCCGGCCGGCAGGTCGATGCGCCGGCTGGAGTCGTCGCCCAGCTGGTGGCGGGTGCCAGGGGTGGCGTCGATCCACTGGTAGGCTGGTGTGCTCACCGCGTAGTCCCAGGTGGGAGTGAGGCTGAACGCCTGCGAGCGGTCGGATGTCAGAGTGATGGTGACCCGCTGCGACTCATAGCCGGTGGCCTCGATCAGCAGGGTGTGGGTGCCGGCCGGCAGCGCCATGGTGAACGCCCCGTTGCAGTCCGTGGTGACCGCAGCCACCGGGGCCCCAGGCACCGACACTCGCGCGGCCAGCGCCTTGCTGCCGCTTGGCGCTGCTGGCTCCACATGGCTCGTGGCCGCGATGGGTGTGACCGCAGCACTGGCCGCGGTCCCGTTGCGCTGTACCGCAGGCAGGTACACCTTCTGGAGGGAGGGCTCCACCACCCGGCCACGCAGCGTGACCGTAGCCTGGCGCTCGAGCACCAGGTTCACTGTGCTGGATTCATTCACGCTCACGTTCGCCGGCTGGCGTAAGGCGTAGCCAAAGGCCTCCGCCGACACGGTGACGTTGCCCGGGGCCAAGAGGAATTCGAAGCGCCCCTGCTGATCGGCCCGGGCGTCCAGGGTCACCGGCCGGCCGTCGGGGGCCGTGGTGCGCAGGATGATGGTCGCGCCCGGCACAGGGTTGCCAGCCGGATCGGCCACCACCACCGCCAGCCGGCTGCTACCGTTGCCGGCCACCTGGATCGCCCGCAGCACATCCAGCCGGCCCCAGCCCGCGCTGTTGTTGGGCACGGTGGAGCCGCTATCAACGCCACCGCAGCTCTCGCCAGGCATGGTGATGGGGGTGGATGTCTTGCGCAGGAGCTCCGCGCTGTAGTCTACTCGCCCGGCGAGGCTGGGGTTGGCCTGCCAGAGCAGGGCGACGGCACCCGCCACATGGGGGCCAGCCATGGATGTGCCTGAGAGGTAGGCGTAGCTGGCCCCGGGCACTGCCGATCGCACCAGGTCTCCCGGCGCTACCAGGTCAGGCCCGGTCTTGCCTGTGAGGGGGTTGGGGCCTCGGGAAGAGAGATTGGAGACGGTATCGGAACGGCTGCTGGAGCCCACATCGAACACAGCGCGATTGTCGCCGGGCGAGCTGAGGCTGCCACACAGCGGGCCGTAGTTGCCGGCCGAGGCCGCGACGAAGATGCCAGCGGCCTTAAGATTAGCCATGGCCTCGGCGAAGATCAGGCTGCCCCCCGGCCCACCCCAGGAGTTCTGAACGGCATGCGGCCGCAAGCTCGGGTTGGGCGCGCTGCCATCCAGCCGGGTGGGTGCCAGCATCCACTGCAACGCGGCCAGCAGCGACCGGTTGCTGGCGCAGCAGCCGTAGGCTGCGATCCAGCGCGCGCCCGGGGCCACGCCGATCTGATTGGAACCTCCGTCGCTCCCCACCTGGGTGCCCATGACGTGGGTGCCGTGGCCATCGGGAGTGCCGCCGGTAGCTGTGGTGGGCAGGGCGGCGGGGACCTGGCTGCCCCAGGTGGGATCGAACCAGTTGTAGTCGTGGCTGAAGGGACCGCCCGCACCGGTGCCCTGGTTGCCACGGTACTGGCTGACCAGGGCCGGGTGGGTGTAGTCGACGCCGGTGTCGACGTTGGCCAGGGTAATGCCCTGGCCGGTGATGCCCAGGGCCCAGACGTCGTCGGCGTTGATCTGGCGCACGTTCCACTCCACCGCTGCCGGCGTTGTGCCCTCTGGTGCAGCATCTACGGCCACCTTGGGTGGCTCTAGTTTCACCGCGGGCAATACCCGGGCCACGCCAGGCTGCTGGGCCAGCGTCTTGGCAGCCTCCTCGTCCCCGTGTACGGCGATGGCGTTGACGAGCCAAAAGCCTTGCCACTGCGCCACATGGCCGCTGAGGGAGCCGGACTTCAGCGCTTTCTCGAGGGCTGGCTGGCTGCGTTGGGCAGTCCCCTGCAGGGTGTTGAACACCCACTGGCCCCTGGCCTGCCAGTCCTCGATGCCCGAGGCTGGGGAGAGGTCAGGCTGGTCGGCGAGCCACAGGAAGAAGGTGGCCTGACCGTCGGGTGCCGCCTGCAGGTCGGCGAGCACGGCCGGGTCGATGGGTGCGGCGGCAGCTGCCGGCGCCAGGGGAGCCGCAGGCATGCCCGTGGCAAGCAGCGCAAGGACGATGACCAAGAGGCCGAGCCTGGGTTGTATGGTGAAGCGCACGATTATGTCTCTAGGGTTCTATGAGATGGGTGCATTTGAGACAGATTGAAGCACCACCACACCTGCCCTGGTGGGCGGTGCCAGGTTGAGAGAATCCCGTGCCGCCAGGCAGAACGCATCGAGACACGACGCGCCCTCCCATATACCCATATACCGTTCCTTTGGAAAAGGTTCGGTATATGGGAGCTCTACACAGCTCTGGATCCTGTTCATGAAATGTCCGCCTGTTCACGTGACTCGGCATACCGCCCGGCGGTATGAGACTCTCGCAATGACACGGCCAAACAGGACGCCCGCGGACCCGGGCCGTCGTGATGGGATGCCGGGTATGCGCCATTATACGTGCGTATCAGGATACCCTCCAATATAACGTCGTCACCGTAGGCGGGGTTCCCAGCGCTGCCATTGGCTTCATGGCTTGCCTGAGCATGATCCGCAGTGTATACTGTTCACGTCATGCCCGTGCTGTGGCCGGCTGCCAACCAGGGTGAGGCAGAGGTCCGTAGCCCGATTTTTTGGTCAAGGACTTGCGAACCGACATGGCTACAACCGAGCCGGCAGGACGCGCGACCAACGCCCGCGAGATGCCCACTGTGCGTGATTCGGCCCAGCTGTTGGTGAACCTGCGCCACAGCCTGTCCTATCACCAGGTGGTCGACGGCCGGGAGCTGCCTCCTCTGCTGGCCTACCTGAGCACCTGGCAATCCATGCGGCTGGAACGGACCCACGCCGACCTGCTGCATGATCCGGAGTTCAGCCAGGCCTGCCAGTTTTTCTTGAGCGACATCTACGCGCCCCGGGACTTCAGCCAGCGCGACCACGACGGTACCCGGATCTACAACTTCATGCACAAGTTCCTGCCGGAGGCGGCCCTCTACCCCCTGGCCGCGGCGCTGCAGGTCAATCGCATGACCCAGCAGCTGGACCTGCAGCTGGCCGAGGCAATGCAGGTCCACCTCGGTGTGGTTGATCGCTTCGACATGGCGCAGTATGAGGAGGCCTACCGGACCTGTGACAACTACCAGGAGCGCGCGCTGCAGATCACCATGGTCAGTGAGATCGGTTCCCACCTGGATCCCCTGCTGCGGGTGCCCTTGATTGGCTCCACCCTGCGCATGGCCCGCCGGCCAGCCACCCGGCTGGGCTGGGTGGAGATGCAGAGCTTCCTGGAGCGCGGTTATCAGGCCTGGCGGTCCTTGAAGCGCCCGGAGCTGTTCCTGCGCACCGTCGAGCAGCGTGAGCAGGCCATTCTGGATCGCATTTACGGCCGGGCGGGCGGTGCGCCGGAGAGCAATCCCTTCCTGGTGACCGATGGTGGGCCGCCAGAGATCGTCCTGGCGACGGGTCCGTAACGCCCCCAGACCGGCTATAGCCTCGACTCCGCAGTGCGCCAGGGCGGTCTGGGATTTTGACAAACACGGCCCCCTGAGTATACTACCAGTTCGCTGCCTGAGCGAGTTGCGGGCAGCTTAGCTTTGCTTGCCAGTGATACCGTGGTATAATCCACACGTTGCCGACGTAGCTCAATCGGCAGAGCTTCCGCCTTGTAAGCGGACGGTTGCCGGTTCGATTCCGGCCGTCGGCTCTTATGCCGGCTGCCGGTGTCGTTAATAATCGAATCGAGGGCAGGTACCCAAGCGGCCAAAGGGGGCTGACTGTAAATCAGCTGGCAGACGCCTTCGGTGGTTCGAATCCGCCCCTGCCCACTTTTTCGCCCGCGTAGCTCAGTCGGTAGAGCACGTTCTTGGTAAGAACGGGGTCATCGGTTCAAGTCCGATCGTGGGCTCTCAACAAACATCTATAGCATCATCAACCCTAGCACACGAAGGCCGCCCCTGGTGGGCGGCCCACTTGTGACTTGTCACTGCAGGAGGCTAGACCTAGCATGGCGAAGCAGGTATTTGAGCGGACGAAGCCGCATGTGAACGTTGGGACGATTGGTCACATCGACCATGGGAAGACGACGTTGACGGCGGCGATCACGAAGGTATTGTCGATGAAGG
>JAULUH010000148.1:0-6100 GCA_032111745.1 Anaerolineae bacterium
TTGATGGTCATCGGCGCCTTCAAGTACTTCGACCTGGCCTACGTCCTCAAGAACGGCACCGGTGGTCCCGAGGATGCCACGCTGTTCTACGCCCTCAACTTCTACAAGAACTCCTTCGAGTACAACTTGATGGGTTACGGATCGGCCCTGGCTTGGGTGCTCTTCCTGATCACGCTGGCATTCACCGCCATCTTGTTCTGGTCGCAGAGCCGTTGGGTGTACTACGCCGGCGAAAGGAGGAAATAGACGATGACTTCCGCTGTGACAACCGCTGGTAAAAAGGGTTCCAGCCTGAGCAACAGTCAGCGCAACCTGCTGAGCAAGGTCATGACCACTGGGGTGGCCCTGCTGATCCTCCTGCTCTTCCTGGCGCCGCTGGGCTACATGTTCACGACCGCCATCAAGAGCGATACCCAGATGAGCGATCCCAACGCGCCCGTCATCTGGCCGCATTCCAAGGTTACCTACAACTACAACGGGCAGGAGCTGGACATCCTCCAGGTGCCGATGCCCAACGGCCGTACCCAAGAGCTGGCTGCCCTGGAGAAGACCCGCACGCAAACCACGTTTATCGATCCTGAGAATCCGGAAGCAGGTCAGTTCATCTGGGAAGGCAACTGGCGAACGCTGGAGGCCGTGTACGTGCCCGACGCGCAGTGGCAGAACTTCCAGAAGGCATGGAACGACCTGAACTTCCCACTTCTATTCCGCAACACCCTGATCATCGCCGTCCTCGGTACCTTCGGCGCGGTGGCATCCTCAGTCTTCGTGGCCTACGGCTTTGCCCGCTTCGACTTCAAGGGCAAGAATGCCCTGTTCATGATCCTGATCGCCACGATCGTGCTGCCAATCCAGGCTACGTTGGTGCCCACGTTCATCTTGTTCTCCCGCATCGGATGGACCAACACCTTCCTGCCCCTGATCGTGCCGCACTACTTCGCCAACGCCTACAACGTCTTCCTGTTGCGCCAATACTTCCTGCAGATCCCGCGCGATCTGGACGAAGCAGCGGCCATCGACGGCGCCAGCCCGTTTCGCATCTTTCGCTCGATCATTCTGCCACAGTCGATCCCGGCGCTGACCGCCGTGGTTCTATTCCACTTCTTCTTCGCCTGGAACGACTTCTTTGCGCCGCTGATCTACCTGGTGGCGAAGCCGGAGCTGTGGCCGCTTTCGGTCGGGCTACAGAAGTTCAATGCCCTCTATGGGCGCCAACCCAACCTGATCCAGGCCGGCGCGCTCATCACCCTGGCCTTGCCGGTGGTCGTCTTCTTCCTGGCTCAGCGGGTGTTCATGCGCGGCATCGTCTTCTCAGGCGTTGAGAAGTAGCCGGCGCCAGGTCGTGCGGCCAACCCGGTGGTTGGCAACCAGAGATCCAATAACCTGAACGAACGCGCCAGGTCACGCGGCCAAGGGGCTCGGCACAGCCACCATACGGCCCGCCTGGCACCGTTCGTTGCTCACTGTGAGGCTTCCCATGCAAACCGGAATCGCTGTCGTCACCTTCCAGGACGTCGAGGGCGCTGAGACGTTGCTCAAGATGCTGGACGACCTGCAGAAGAAGAAACTCATCGTAGTGGACGATGCCGTGATCGTCGTCAAGGATGAGTCCGGCAAGGTCAAGGTCAAGGAAACCACCGATCTGACCAGGGCCAAGGGAGCCGCCAAGGGCGGAACCCTGGGCCTGGTGGTGGGGTTACTCCTGGGAGGACCTATCGGCGGCGTGCTCCTGGGCGCCGCCGCCGGCGCGCTGCTCTCCCGCAAGGTCGACCTGGGCATCCCCAAGGACAAGATCGATATGCTCGTCGGCGAGCTGGTCAATGGCAGCTCCGCGCTGTTCGTGCAGGGTCAGTCCAACCAGGAAGGAGCCTTCCGGGCAGCCCTGCAGCAATCCAACGGCAAGCTGGTCGACCTACAACTGACCGAACAGGCCGTCGTCGACGCACAGACCCTCGCGGCCACGCACAACTACTACGACGGCACCGCAAACTAGTAGGGAGTTTAACTATGATCTCACGCAGAAGTGCTCTGACAGCTCTGGCACTCATGGTAGGCCTTCTCCTGGGCCTGCTAGCGGTAGGAATCGTCTCGGCCGGGACGGACATCCTGGTCGACTTCGAGGGCGGGCTGCCGGCTACGTGGTTCGTCTTCAACGGCGGCGGAGCCACGGTTTCGGCCGACGTGCAGGTGGTCGGCGACACAGACCCACTGGCCCGGCCCGGGCAGACAGGTGACAATACCGTGCTGGCTAGCACGTTCGATGTGACCAGTGGCTTCGGCGGCTTCGGCGATACCTTGAACGCTGAGGACTGGAGCTCCTACACCGGTGTTAGCTTCTGGTTTTACGGCAGCAACAGCGGCCAGTCACTCCAGTTTGAGATTCAGGACAATCGTTCCGATCCCAGCACTGACACGGCCGAACGCTTCGACTACGACTTCCTCGACGACTTCAGCGGCTGGCAGAAGGTCGTCATTCCCTTCGCCGACTTCTCCCGGGCTACCGACTTCCAGCCCGGTGGCGCGCCTGACGACGGCCTGACCCTCACCGAGATGTGGGGCTGGGCCGTGGTGCTGGACGGGGCCGCTGGCACCCTATCTATGGACGACGTGGGCCTGGAGCGGCGGATTGTGGACGACTTCGAGTTCGAGGGCCCCCTGCCTTCGGGTTTCGACGGCAATGGTGTCCCGATCGGGTTCTACACCTTCCAGGACGCTTCCAGTTCCGTCGTAATCAGCAAGGTCGGCACGCCCCCGGCGCCTGAGCTGCCTGCCACAGGAACGCCCAACAACGTGATCCAGGTCGACCTGAACGTGGTCTCCTTCGCTGGTTTCATCCACGCCTTTGAGAACGAAACAGTGGACACCTGGGTGCCCCAAGACTGGAGTGATTTCGGCGGCTTTGCCGTCTGGATCTACGGCAACAACAGCGGCACATCGCTCTTCATCGACCTGCTCGAGAACCGCAACCCTGGCTCGACCACGGACGACGCCGAGCGATGGACCGTGACCTTGAACGACGACTTCTCGGGCTGGCGCTACTTCGAGTTTCCGTTTGACGAGTTTACCCGCAAGGGCGTGGGCAACGGCGCACCCGACGACGGCTTGACCCTGGAAGAGGTTCACGGGTGGGCATTCGGCACCCTGGGAACCGGCGGACCCCTTACCTACTACCTGGACGAGGCGAGCCTGTTCGGCACTGCGGTGCAGCGGCCCCTGGAAGTCACCTACAGCGTCTCCAACTACGAGGTCGAAGAGGGCAACACAGCCGTTGTGACCGTCAAGCTGACCCGTTCGCTGGCAGAAGGTGATCCAGCCCAGGTGTCAGTTGACTATAGCACTGAGCCAGGCTCGGCGACGCCCGATCGCGACTACCTGGTACCGGCACCCGGGACCCTCACCTTTGTGCAGGGCGGGCCCAGCGAGCAAACCTTCACCGTCGAGACCCTCCAGGACGGCAAGTTCGAGGGGGATGAGACCGTGATCCTGCGACTGAGCAATCCGGTCGACATCCCACTCGGCTTCAACAGCCAGGCCCGGATCACGATTCTCGACGCAGATGCCTTTGATTTCCTGCTGATCGACGACTTCGAGCGCTGGCCCTACCAGTTCTACACTGCGGGCGGCGCTACCCTGGCGCAAACAGAGATCGCTGCCGGCGATCCCATGGCCGTGCCGGGCCAGGGACCCTACGAGGGTGTTCTTGAGGTCACGCCCCCGATCAAGGTCGACATCAAGGTCGAGGGCAACCTGTGTCCACGCGGCAACGGGGTTATCCCTGTGATCCTCTACACGACCGACAGCTTTGACGCTACCACCGTTGACCACACCACCGTTATGTTGGGCAACGCGTACGAGACCCACGTCGACCGCAAGACCGGGCTGCCCCGACGCCATGAGGAGGACGCGGACCGCGATGGCGACATCGACCTGGTCTTTCACTTCCGCGCCAATGAAACGGGCCTGGACTGCGATGCCGAGGTTGTGCCCTTCAGCGGTATGACCTATGACGGCCGGACCATCACTGCCGACGGCGCCTTTGCCTTCGGCCGCGACTTCGCGCTGGGCCAGGACTGGAGCCTGACCGACGGCCTCAGCTTCTGGTACTACGGCACAGGCAGCGGCGACACGATCTATGCCACGCTCAAGGACAACCGCGCCCCCGACGACGACAGCCGGGTGATGCTCTGGAGCGATGAGTTCGATGATCCGGCCAGCACGCCGCCCAACCCGGCCCACTGGACCCACGAGATCGGCGACGGCACGGTCAACGGCATCCCCGGCTGGGGCAACTCGGAGCTGCAATACTACACGGATAGCACCGAGAACGCTGCCACCGACGGCGAGGGCAACCTGGTGATTACGGTGGAAGAGGCCGATGGCTCCCTGCCCTGCTACTACGGTCCTTGCGAGTACACCTCGGCTCGTCTGATCTCCCAATACAGGGCCGAGTTCGCCTACGGCCGCATCGAGGCTCGCATCCAGACCCCGTTTGGCGCCGGCCTCTGGCCCGCCTTCTGGAGCCTGGGCACCGACATCGGCGTGGTTGGATGGCCACAAACGGGCGAGATCGACATCATGGAGTTCGTGGGTCGTGAACCCTTCGAGGTCTTCGGCACCATCCACGGGCCCGGCTACAGCGGTGGTAACTCCTTTGGCGGCACCTACACCTTCGACGTGCCGGTCTACGAGGACTACCACACCTTCGCCATCGAGTGGGGCCCAGACGAGATCCACTGGTATGTTGATGGCATCAACTACCACAACGCCACCCCTGGGGACGTAGCGCCCAACCAGTGGGTGTTCAACCATCCCTTCTTCCTGATCATGAACGTGGCGGTGGGCGGCAACTTCGGCGGACCTGTGGGACCTGATACAACCTTCCCGCAGGAGATGAAAGTCGACTACGTGCGGGCCTACGGCGCGCCGGATACGGCCGAGCGCTGGGAAGCCCCCTTCGTCGATGACTTCGTGGGCTGGCAGTTGGTGGAGATCCCCTTCGATGCCTTCTCCCGCAGCGCCGATCAACCGGAAGGCGCGCCCGACGATGGCCTGAACCTGACCGAGGTCTGGGGCTACGGCTTCCATCTGCCCGACGGCACCAGCGCCAGCACCCTGTGGTTCGACCAGGTGCGCCTGCTTGCCCCCACAGCATTGACGGTCACAAACGCAAACGACAGCGGAGCGGGCTCCCTGCGGCAGTCCATCGCTGCCATCGCCAGCGGCGGCACGGTCAGCTTCGATCCCGGACTGGCCGGCAGCACAATCGCTCTTACCACCGGTCCGCTGGTGGTCTCCGGCAAGACGATCACCGTCGACGCCTCCGCTGCCCCCGACATCACCGTCAGCGGCGGCGGCAGCGACCGAGTCCTGATCGTCGATCCCGGCGCGATGGCCAACATCAACTATCTGACTCTGGCCAATGGCTACGGCTGGCAACTGGCCGGCGGCATCCTCAACAACGGCATGTTGACCCTGGATCACGTCACGGTGACCAACAACGTCATGGCCACCGATGCCGGCGACTTCTGGCAGGGCGGCGGGGGCAT
The DNA here is from genome assembly GCA_032111745.1 of Anaerolineae bacterium. GTDB lineage: Bacteria > Chloroflexota > Anaerolineae > JAAEKA01 > JAAEKA01 > JAULUH01. The sequence goes on from JAULUH010000148.1 coordinate 5,547, forward strand.
CTACAGCGGTGAAGGTGCCGAGCTCCACCTGATCGACAGCACCGTGTCCAACAACACGGCCGCCTGGTCCGGTGGTGGTGTGTATGGCTTCTTCAACAGCAACACCGTCATCGAGCGCAGCACCATCAGCGGCAATGTGTCCAACGACGTTGGTGGCGGCATCCGCATGCTGGGCGACGCCACCATCCTCAACAGCACGATTAGCGGCAACACCGCTACCGGCTGGTACGGCGGCGCCATCTTCCACACCGACGGCGTGATGGACATGGTCAACTCGACCGTTGCCAACAACGTGGCGCCAGTCTACGCCCCTGCGGCCGTCTTTGTGGGCACCTTCACCAACGCCAGTGCTACCCTGAACCTGACCAACAGTATCATCGCCGGCAACACCTTCTCCGGCTGCTTCCTGGCACCGTTCGGCGCCGGGGCTGTGGCCATCAACTCACTCGGCCACAACCTGGCCAGTGATGACACCTGCTTCCTGACCTCTGTGGGCGACCAGCCGAACACAGATCCCTTGCTGGAAGCGCTGGCTGACAATGGCGGTCCCACGC
>JAULUH010000149.1:0-1760 GCA_032111745.1 Anaerolineae bacterium
TGCCACGGAAGACCACGGCGTTCCGCGACTGGGGCCGGCGGCTGGCGGAGTACGGGCAATCAGCCGCGGCGACCGGGGAGCTGGATTTCTGGCGTGATGTGGGCGCGGCGGCAGACCGGGCGCGGCGGGCAGGCGCGGCGGCAGCTAATGGCCGGAACAAGTGGCCGCTGGCGCTGGACATGAGTGGCAAAGAGGCGGACGCGGCGACCTATGAGGCCAGGTTAGGCCACGAGGAAACCCAGGCCCTGGTGCGGGAGGTGCCGGCGGCCTATGGGGCAGACGTGTCCGAGGCCCTGCTGGCCGCGCTGGCCCGGGCGTACGGGGTAGTGTCGGGCTGGCCAGGCCTGCTGGTGGAGGTGGAGGGGCACGGCAGGGAGCCGCTGTTCGACGACCTGGACCTCACCCGCACGGTGGGGTGGTTCACCACGCAGTACCCGGTGTGGCTGGCGCCGCAACCGGGGCTCTCGCCGGTGTCGGGGGACTGGCAGCCGGGGCGGGCGCTGATGGCGGTCAAGGAGCAGATGCGCCGGGCACCCAATCACGGTATCGGCTTTGGCGTGCTGCAGTTCCTGGCAAGTGACCCGAATGTGCGGCAGGCGCTGGCTGCGCTGCCGCGGCCAGCCGTGGGCTTCAACTACCTGGGCCAGTTGGACCCAGGGCGGGACAAGGACAGCGCGGCGGCGGTGTTGCGGATCAGCGACCGGGCGCGGGGCCCGGAGCGGGATCCTGCCATGCCCCTGCCGCATAGTGTAGAGCTGGCGGCGGCGATCCGAGATGGCCAGCTGCGGTTGGCGTGGACATTCGACAGCTCGCGATTGGACCTGGCCGACGTCCAAGAGCTGGCGCGGGAGACCCTGGCGGCGCTGCGCGAGCTGGTGGCGCACAGCAGTGGGGCAGAAGCCGCGAGCTACACGCCCGCGGATTTCCCGACGGCCGGCCTGGACCAGGCCGAGCTCGATGCCCTACTGGAAGAGATCAGCCATTGAGCCTGCCCCGGGAGGCAGGACCACCTTAGCCCTAGACGATGTGAGCATGAGCACAAGAAAGCAGATCGAAGCAGTCTATCCGCTCTCGCCGATGCAGCAGGGCATGCTGTTTCACACCCTGTACGACCCGGAGTCGGGAGTCTACTTCGAGCAGCTGGCCTGTTCGCTGCGCGGGCATCTCGACCGCCAGGCGTTTGAGCGGGCGTGGCAGGAGACCCTGGATCGCCACGGGGTGTTGCGCACCTCTTTTGCCTGGCGCAGCGTGGAGAAGCCGGTGCAAGCGGTGCACCGGGAGGTCCGGCTGCCGCTAGTAGAGGAGGACTGGCGCGGGCTGGCGGCCGCGGAGCAGGCCAGCCAGCTGGAGTCCTATCTGGCAGCGGATCGACAGCGGGGATTCGACCTGGCAAAGGCGCCCCTGATCCGCCTGGCCCTGATGCGCACGGGCGAGGAGAGCTACCAGTTCGTGTGGAGCCACCATCACATCGTCATGGATGGCTGGTCGCTGGCGACGCTGTTGCAGGAGATGTTCGCGCTGTACGATGCCCTGGCGGATGGCCGCACGCTTGCGCTGCCACCCATCCGGCCCTATCGCGACTACATCGCCTTCCTGCAGGCCCAGGACATGGCCGCGGCCGAGGCCTACTGGCGCCAGGCCCTGGCGGGCTTCACCACGCCGACGCCGCTGGTGGTGGACCATCCGGTGGCACAGGACGCCGACGGGCGGGGGAAGGTAGCGGAGCAGGAGATCAAACTCCCTGCCAGGACCACGGAGGC
>JAULUH010000150.1:0-15076 GCA_032111745.1 Anaerolineae bacterium
GCGCGTCGAGATCAGGTCGATCCAGGATGCCATTGCCCACAGCATCGGCTATGTGCCCGAGGATCGCCTCAACGAGGGGCTGTTCCTGGAACAATCCATCGGCCGCAACGTGGTGGTGCGCACCATCGACGGCCTGCGCGGTGCCCTCGGCCTCACCGACCCGCGCCAGGTCAACCAGCAGGTGGATGCATGGGTCAGGTCGCTGCGCATCAAGACAGCTGACCCAGAGCTGCCAGCCAAGACCCTGTCGGGAGGCAACCAGCAGCGCGTGGTGCTGGCCAAATGGCTGGCCAGCAAGCCGCGCCTCATGATCCTCAACGGGCCCACCGTGGGCGTCGACGTCGGCTCCAAGGATGAGCTTCACGACATGATGAAGCAGTTGGCCGGCGAGGGCATGGGCCTGCTGGTGATCTCCGACGACATCCCCGAACTGTTGCAGACCTGTAACCGCATGCTGCTGATGCGCCACGGCCGTATCGTCGAGGAGCTCCGGCCCCTGGAGACCAACGAAAACGAGATGGCTGCCAAGCTGGTTGAGGAATAGACCCGTGGATCGCATCCTACGCCGCAACGAGTTTCTCTTGGCCGTGACCATCATCGGCCTTAGCCTCCTCATCGGGCTCATCAACCCCACTTTTTTCACGTTAGGCAACCTGTTTGATCTGTTGCGTAGCAGCATCGTCACCGGCATTTTCGCCATGGCCGTGCTCGTCGTGATCATATCGGGTGGCATCGACGTCTCGTTCACCGCCGTCGGCGTCTTCGCCCTGTACGCCACCGTGCGGCTGCTTAAAGGCTACGCCCCCGATGCTCCGATCTGGATGGGATTCCTGATGGCCGCCGCCATTGGCCTGGGGCTGGGCCTGATCAACGCCTTCTTCATCGCCCAGTTCAAGCTCCCGACGTTGATTGTTACTCTGGGCACCCTCAGCATGATCCACGGGTTCCTGCTTTTTGCGATCGGTAACCAGATCATCCGTGACGTGCCCCCCGCCCTGACCGACTTCGCCCGGTCGGCGCTGGTGCGGATACCCCTGGCGCGCGGCACGGCCAACCTGCACCCGGCAATTCTGATCACCGCCGGTATCGTGCTCGTTACCTGGATATTGCTCAACTATACCACGCTGGGTCGCGGCATCTATGCCATGGGCGGCGATCGTGAGGCCGCCGAGCGCGCTGGATTCAACGTTACCGGCATCCAATATTTCATCTACACCTTTGTTGGGCTTGTCTCTGGCATTGCGGGCATGACCTTCGGCTCCCTGGCTCGCCAGGCCAACCCCCAGGATATCGTCGGCTCGGAGCTGACCGTGATCGCAGCCGTAGTCCTGGGAGGGGCACAGCTCGGCGGCGGCCGCGGCACGGTCCTCGGCACCATCCTGGGCGTGATCCTGGTCATCATCGCCAACAACAGCCTCATCCTCATTGGCGTGCCTCCGGTCTGGCAGCGGGTCGTCATCGGCATCATCATCCTGGTCGGCACCGGCCTGCCCGCCATCCAGGCCCGCCGCGCCCACAAGCGCTCGACCAGCCCGGCCAACGTGTAGTTGCCGGCACAGAAGCTCAAGATCATGAACCCAACCGTCCCCCGCAAGTCCTGGGCCAGCCGCCTGCCGTTTGACAGCCATACGTTGCGCCTGCTCATCATCATCGTGATGATCTTCGTAGCCTTCAGCCTGCTGCTGCCAGGCAAGTTCTTCACCGTGCGCAACATGCAGTCCATGGCCGTGCAGTTTCCTGAATTCGGCATCCTGGCCTTCGCCATCATGATTACCATGCTTACCGGTGGCATCGATCTATCCATCGTCGGCACGGCTAACCTGTCGGCCATCGTGGCCGCGCTGATCCTCACCCGGCTGGGTGGCAACGGCGGGGCAGGCATGTCCCCGGCCCTGGTGCTGCCACTGGCCATCGCCAGCGGCCTCGTCGTCGGCTCCCTCTGCGGCCTGTTCAATGGCTTCCTGGTGTCGCGCGTGGGTATCACTCCCATTTTGGCCACCCTCGGCACTGGCGCGCTCTACACGGGCCTGTCCTACGTGATCACAGGCGGACCTGCCATCACCACTACCCAGCTGGCCTTTATTGGCAACGGCTCGGTTTTGGGTATCCCCATCCCGGTGATCGTTTTTGTCGTCTTGGCCGTGGTCTTCTCTGTCATGCTTAACCGGACGACCTATGGCTTCAACGTCTACATGTTGGGCACGAACCCGACCGCCGCCCTGTTCTCCGGCATCAACAGCAACCGGGTGCTGATGCGCACCTATTGGCTGGCTGGCCTGGTGGCGGGTATTGCCGGCATGATCTTCCTGGCCCGGGCCAACTCGGCCAAGCCCGACTATGGCAGCTCGTTCATCCTGCTCTCCGTGCTGATTGCCATCCTGGGCGGCGTCAGCTACACCGGCGGCTTCGGCACGGTATCTGGCCTGGTGTTGGCCGTGTTGAGCATCCAGTTCCTCTCCACCGGCCTCAACATGCTGATGCTGGAGCTCTCCGGGTCCAGCGCCGCCATCTTCTTCCGCCAGTTCGCCTGGGGCGCGCTACTCCTCCTGGTGATGGTGCTGAACTACTACACGGAGAAACGGCGCAATCGGCAATCTCCCAGCGGTTAGCCGTGCGGCTGCCGCCCGACTGATTTCTATTCTCCCATATCCACAAGGAGCACACTCATGAAACGGATTGCCTATTTTGGCCTGGGCATCATGGGCAGAGGCATGGTTGCCAACCTGCTCAAGGCCGGCTACCCGGTGACGATCTGGAACCGCACTGCTGAACGCGGCGCCCACCTGGTCGGCCAAGGCGCGACTCAGGCCAATAGCCCCGCCGAGGCTGTGGCCAATGCCGACGTCATCATGGTTTGCCTCAGCGATGACGCCGCTGTGGAGGACCTGGTGTTTGGTAGCGGCGGCCTGGCCGCAGCCGTCAAGTCCGGCCAGATCCTCGTCGACATGACCACGGTCCATCCCGACACCAGCCGCAAGGAGGCCGCTGCCTTCGCCGCCAAAGGTGCGCACTTCCTCGACGCGCCGGTGTTTGGCAGCAAGAATGAAGCCGCTAACGGCGGCCTGTGGATTGTCGTCGGCGGCGACCGGGCGCTCTATGAGGAGGTCAAGCCCATCCTGGAAGTCCTCAGTGAGACCACCCACTACATGGGCGGCACGGCCATGGGCAGCTCCATGAAGCTGGTGGGCAACCTGGTGGTGGCTGCACAGCTGGAGGCCCTGGGCGAGGCCATGACCCTGGCCACCAAGGCCGGCCTCGATCCACAGGACGTCCTCGGCGTGCTGCACGTGACCGACTTCAAGTCGCCGATCTTCGATGGCGTGGGCGCGGCGCTGGTAAAGCGCGACTTCAGCACCTTTTTTGCCCTGAAGCTGATGCTGAAGGACGCCAACCTGATTGCCCGCTTCGCCCAAGACCTGAACGTGCCTATCCCGGCTGCCGCGGCCACCCGCGAGGTGATCAAGGCCGCAGTCAACAAGGGCTGGGGCGAGGAGAACGCCTCCGCCTTCATTCGCATCCTCGAAGACCAGGCCGGGGTGGTCGTGAGCGCCTGAGCCGGACCCTGGCTGTGCCCCTATGCAGCCAGGGCTACCGTCCAGCGGTCGCTTGACCAGGCCAGGAGGTGAAAGCACCATGCCAGGTCCCTATGTCATGGGTATCGACTTCGGCACCGAGAGCGTGCGTGTGGGTATCTTTGATCTCGCAGGCCGGCCAGCCGTCTTCGCCGCGCAGCCCTATCCCCTCCACCATCCCTATCCCGGCTGGGCCGAGCAGAACCCCGCCGACTGGTGGGCGGCCCTGGTGCGGGCTGTGCACGCCGCCCTGGCCGAGAGTGGCGTCCCGCGCGAGGACATCGTCGGCCTGGGCGTCGATTGCACCAGCTGCACCGTCCTGGCCATGGACCGCGATTGCCGGCCCCTGCGGCCCGCCATCATCTGGATGGATGTGCGGGCCGCGGACCAGGCCCGGCGTATCGCCACCAGCGGGCATCCCGCCCTGAAATACAACGGCTACGGGAATGTCTCGGCCGAGTGGATGCCCTGCAAGGCGCTGTGGCTCAAGGAGAACGAGCCTGACATCTTTCGGCGGGCTGCTCGCGTTGGCGAGTTCATCGACTGGGTAACCTATCGACTCACCGGCGAGTGGACCGCCAGCATCAACAACGCCAGCATCCGTTGGTATTACGACCGCGCCGCCGGCGGCTGGCCCGAGGGTTTCTACGAGCAGATCGGCCTCGGCGATCTCTTGGACCGCTTTCCGCCCCGAGTCCTGGACATGGGCCAGGTGGCGGGGATGCTTTCGGCAGAGGCGGCGCCCGAGCTGGGCCTGGTGCCCGGCATCCCGGTGGCCGAAGGCGGCGCCGATGCCTTCGTGGCCATGATCGGCCTCAACGTCGTGCAGCCCGGCAAGATGGCCTTCATCACCGGCTCCTCCCACCTGCACCTGGGCCAGAGCGCTACCCCCCTGCACGCCGAAGGCCTTTTTGGCGCCTACACCGACGCCGTCCTGCCCGGCCAGTACACGGTCGAGGGCGGCCAGGTCTCCACCGGTTCCGTCGTCAAGTGGTTCAAGGACAACTTCTGCACCCGGGAAGCTGCGGAGGCCGCCGCCCGGGGCGTCGACGTCTATGCAATCCTCACCGAGCTGGCCGAGCCGATTCCGCCTGGTGCCGAGGGCCTGATCGTGCTGGACTACTGGCAGGGCAACCGCACGCCCTACGTCGATCCCGAAGCCCGCGGCATCATACGCGGGCTCTCGCTCAAGCACACCACAGGCCACCTGTTCCGGGCCATCGTCGAGGGCATCGCCTACGGCACCGAGCACATCCTGCGCACGTTTCGCCAGAACGGTTACGTAGTCGAGGAGATGGTCGCCGCGGGCGGTCCTGCCAGGAGCGCGTTCTGGATGCAGATCCACGCCGACGTCAGCAACGTGCCGATCACCCTGCCTGAGGTCGCCGATGCTCCCGCCCTGGGATCCGCGATCCTGGCCGCGGTCGCCGCCGGTCTCTACCCGGACGTGCCCGGCGCGGCCGCGGCCATGGTGCACGCAGCCAGCCGCATCGATCCCGACCCGGCCCGCCACCAGGCCTATCGCTTCTTCGTGGACCAGTACATCCGCACCTATCCGCCCCTGCAGCCGCTGATCCACGAGACGGTCAGACATGTGCGCCGGTAGCCCGTGCCGGCGGCCAGGGTGGCTATGATCTTCCCCCACCCGGCGTTTCCGCTCTCCGGTACCCGCTTCACCGTCCACTACCGGCTGGTCAGCGCCAGCGCAGCCGAGGCCAGGGCCACGGCCCAGGGTATCTGCCTGGAGCAGACGGTGGAGGTGCCCCAGAGCCTGCTGGGCGATGGGGACCGTTGGCTGCAGTTCGCCGGTCGGGTCGAATCCCTGGTTGAGTCCGGGCCACAATGCTTCGATGCTGCGATCAGCTACGCCGTGGAGACCGCGGCCGGCGAGCTCACCCAGCTGCTGAACGTGGTCTTCGGCAATAGCGCTATGCAGCCGGGCATCCGCGTGTTGCGTCTCGACCTGTCTGGCAGCCTGCTGTCCAGTTTTCAGGGACCTCGTTTCGGCCAGCAGGGCCTGCGGGACCTCCTGGCCGTGCCCAACCGGCCGCTGCTCTGTTCGGCGCTCAAGCCCCTTGGGCTTTCGGCTCCCGACCTGGCCAACCTCGCCCATCAGCTGGCCCTGGGTGGCATCGACATCGTCAAGGAGGACCATGGCCTGACGGATCAGCCGTTTGCCCGGTTCGCCGAGCGGGTAGGGCGCTGTGCCGAAGCGATCGACCGGGCCAGCCGGCACACCCGCCAGCCCTGCCTCTACATGCCCAACGTCACGGCCCCGGCTGACCAGGTCCTCAGCCGCGCGCATGCGGCCAGGAAGCTGGGCGCGGCCGGAGTCATGGTCGCACCCGGGTTGGTGGGCTGGGATACGCTGCGCCTGCTGGCGGAGGATGGCAGCTTCGGCCTGCCGATCCTGTGCCATCCGGCCTGGCTGGGGACCTTCGCCATCTGCCCCGACCATGGGCTGTCGCATCACGTGGTGTTTGGACAGCTCCCGCGGCTGGCCGGGGCCGACGCTACTATTTTCGTCAATTTCGGCGGCCGCTTTTCCTTCAGCCAGCAGGACTGCCGGGAAATCGTCGACGGCGCGACCCATCCTATGGGTCACCTCAAGGCGATCTTCCCCGTGCCTGCCGGCGGCATGACCCTGAGCCACCTGCCGAAGATGGTCGAATTCTACGGGCGCCAGGCCATCTTCTTGATCGCCGGTGGGCTCTATGCCCATGGTTCTGACCTCGTCCAGTCGGCTCGCCAGTTTCGCCTGGCTGTAGAACAGCTCGGCTGAGGGTACGACCCGCCTCAGTCCTGACAGGAGACACTTGCCTCCATGACCCTGACCACCGACCGTAAACGCGATCTGCTGCGCCAGATGATCTTGATCCGCGCCTTTGAGGAGAAGGCCGAGGAGCTCTACGCCCTCGGCAAGATCCACGGCACCATGCACCTGTCCATCGGCATGGAGGCTTCGGCCGTCGGGGCCATCGCCGCACTGCGCCCCGACGACTACGTGCTCAGCACCCATCGCGGCCACGGCCACTGCATCGCCAAGGGCGCCGACCTGGACCGCATGATGGCCGAGTTCATGGGCAAGGAGACCGGCTATTGCCGCGGCCGCGGCGGCTCCATGCACATCGCCGACGTGGAGGGCGGCAACCTCGGTGCCAACGGCGTGGTAGCCGGCGGCATCCCTATCGCGGTCGGCGTGGGGCTCAGCCAGAAGATGCAGCGCACGGGCCGTGTCTGCCTGTGCTTCTTCGGCGACGGCGCCGCCAACTCCGGTCCCTTCCATGAGGCCCTGAATATGGCCGCCATCTGGACGCTGCCCGTCGTGTTTGTCTGCGAGAACAACCAGTATGCCATGTCCTACCCGGCCAGCAAGGCCTTTGCCATCGAGCGCATCGCGGACCGTGCCGCAGCCTACGGCATGCCCGGCGAGGCCGTGGACGGCAACGACTTGCTAGCCGTGGCCGAGGCCGCCAACCGGGCCGTGGCCCGGGCCAGGGCCGGCCAGGGACCGTCACTGGTGGAACATGTCACCTATCGCTGGCGGGGCCACTCCAAGAGCGATGCCAATCGCTATCGCACCCGTGAGGAGATCGAGGCCTGGCAGCAGCGCGATCCTATCGCCCGCCTGCGCCAGCAGATGATCGCCGCCAGCGAGCTCACGGCAGCAGACGTCGACGCCATCGAGCAGGCGGCGCGCGCCGATGTGGCGGCCGCCGTGATCTTTGCCGAGCAAAGCCCCGAGCCCGACCTGGCGACCATCGAGGAAGGCGTCTATGCGTGAGCTGACCACCCTGGAGGCCATCCGCGAGGCCCTGCAACAGGAGATGCGCCGGGACCCCCGCGTGTTCGTGATCGGCGAGGATGTGGGTGTGTACGGGGGTGCTTTTGGCGTTACCCGGGGCATGGTCGAGGAGTTCGGCGAGGAGCGCATCATCGACACCCCCATCAGCGAGCTCGGTATTGCCGGCGCCATCACCGGCGCGGCCCTGACCGGCATGCGCCCGGTGGGTGAGATCATGTTCATGGATTTCACCACCCTGTCTACCGAGCAGCTGGTCAACCAGGCCGCCAAGATTCGCTTCATGTTTGGCGGCAAGGCCACGGTGCCCTTTGTCCTGCGTACGCCGGCCGGCTCCGGCACCGGCGCTGCGGCGCAGCATTCGCAGTCCCTGGAGAGCTGGTACGTGCACGTGCCTGGCCTCAAGGTCGTCATGCCCAGCACGCCCTACGACGCCAAGGGCCTGCTGCTGGCGGCCATCCGCGATGATAACCCGGTGATCTTCGTGGAACACAAGCTGCTGTACAAGGTGAAGGGCCCGGTGCCCGAGGAGCCCTACACCGTGCCTCTGGGCGTCTCGGAGGTCAAGCGGACGGGCCGCGACCTGACCATCGTCGCCACCTCCATCATGGTGCAGCGCAGCCTGCAGGCCGCCGAGCAGCTGGCCGGCGAGGGGATCGAGGCCGAGGTGGTCGACCCGCGCACTCTCAAGCCGCTGGATGCCCGGCCCATCGTCGACTCGGTGTGCAAGACCGGCCGGGTGTTGATCGTCCACGAGGCCTGCAAGACCGGCGGCTTCGGCGGCGAGCTGGCCGCGGTCATCGCCGAGAGCGAGGCCTTTGACTACCTCGATGCGCCCATCGTGCGCCTGGCCGGGCGGGACATGCCCATCCCCTACAATCGCACCCTGGAAACCCACACCGTGCCCCAGGTCGACGACATCGTCGTCGCCGCCCGCAACCTGGCGCGGGGCAGGATGTGAGATGGCCACCCCGGTGATCCTGCCCAAGCTGGAGATGTCCCAGGAGTCGGCCACCATCACCGAGTGGCTGGTGGAGGAAGGCGACCAGGTCCGGCAGGGCCAGCCGCTGCTGGTTGTCGAGACCGACAAGGTCAGCGTGGAGGTCGAGGCGCCAGCCAGTGGCGTGGTATCGGGCATACGCTTCCAGCCGCAGCAGACGGTGCCGGTCACCACGGTAATCGCTCACATCCTGGCTCCCGGCGAGCAGTTCGCCGGCCCGGACCAAACGCGCGTGAGCGAAATACCCGATGAGCGAAGTGCCGTCCGCCCCGAGGCAGGGCCACCCGCGCCCCAGGCCGCCAGTCCCGTAGCCCGGCGCATGGCGGCCGCCCTGGGCGTGGATCTGGCCGCGGTCAGCGGCACCGGCCCCGGTGGGCGCGTGACCAGGGCCGATGTGCTGGCCATGGCTGAGCCTCCGGCCCCTACAGGCGCGCAGGGGGTGCGTGCCACACCCGCGGCCCGGCGCCTGGCCCGGGAGGCCGGGCTCGATCTGCGCCAGGTGGCCGGCAGCGGCCCCCGGCAGCGCATCCAGGCTGCCGATGTGCGTGCAGCCGCAGCCGTGGCCAACCAGCCGGCCCGGCGCGTGCCGCTGACGGGCATGCGGGCTACCATTGCCCGGCGTCTCTCCCAGAGCTGGCAGGCCACACCCCACGCTACCTTCACGCTCGAAGTCGATATGGCTGCGGCCGAGGCCCTGCGCGCCGACCTCAACCGGCCGGCAGAGGGGCTTGTCCCCGTCCGGGTCTCTATCACCGCGCTGCTGGTCAGGGCCTGTGCCCTGGCCCTGCAGAGTCATCCGATGGTGAACGCTACCCTGCAGGGCGACGAGATCATGCTGCACCGCGAGGCCAACATCGGCGTGGCCGTGGCCCTAGAGGACGGGCTGATCGTGCCCGTGATCAAGGGCGCCCAGCGCCTGGCCCTGGGCGACATTGCAGAGCGGCTGGAGGACCTGGTGGCCCGCGCGCGGTCCGGCCAGTTGGCCCCGGCGGACGTGGCTGAGGGCACCTTCACCCTGTCCAACCTGGGTGGCTACCGGGTAGATCACTTCACCGCCATCGTCAATCCGCCCCAGGTGGCCATCCTGGCCGTGGGCCGCATTGCCAGGCGGCCGGTGGTGGTGGAGGCTGCGGGCGGCGAGGCCCTGGCCATCCGGCCCACCATGGCCATGGTTCTGTCCGTCGACCACCGGGTGTTGGATGGTGCCGTGGCAGCCAGCTTCTTGCAGGCACTGGCCGGGCTGTTGGAGCAGCCTGCACAACTGGTCTAGTCTAACGCAGACAAGGAGGTTTGCATGCGCATCGGTGTGTTCACTGCCCTGTGGGGCAAGCTTGGCTTTGAGGCCGCCCTGGACAAGGCGGTGGCGGCCGGCGTTTCGGCCGTAGAAATCGGCGCTGGTGGCTATCCCGGCAGCCCCCACTGCCCGGTCGACGAGCTGCTGGCCAGCGCGCAGGTCCGCGAGCGGTACCTGCACGCCATCCAGTCCCGCGGCCTGTTGCTCAGCGCATTGAGCATTCATAACAACCCAGTGCATCCGGACAAGGCCATCGCGCGGGAAGCGGATGAAACCTTCCACCGCGCGGTGCGCCTGGCTGAGCTGCTGGGTGTGCCGGTGGTGAACACCTTCTCCGGCCTGCCCGCCGGCTCTCCAGGCGACTCCATGCCCAACTGGGTGACCTGTCCCTGGCCATCCGAGTTCACGCAGATCCTGGACTACCAGTGGAACGAGGTCACTATCCCCTACTGGCAGGAGGCGGCACGGTTTGCCGAGGAGCACGGCATCAAGATCGCCTTCGAGATGCATCCCGGCATGCTGGTCTACAACGTCGAGACGTTGCTCAGGCTGCGCAACGCGTGCAGCCCCATCCTGGGCTGCAATTTCGACCCCAGCCACCTGTTCTGGAACGGGGTGGACCCGGTGGCGGCGATCAGGGCCCTGGGCGACGCCATCTACCATGTGCACGGCAAAGACACCTACGTGGACCACCTGAACGTGGCGGTCAACGGCTGCAATGACCACAAGCCCTACGAGCGCATCGCCCAGCGCGCGTGGACCTTCCGCAGCATCGGCTACGGCCACGACACCAAGATGTGGAAGGACATCGTCAGTGCCTTGCGCCTGGTGGGCTACGACTATGTCATCTCCATCGAGCACGAGGACGCCATGATGTCGCAGGACGAGGGGCTGGCCAAGGGCGTGGCCCTGCTCAAAGAGGTCGGCATGGCCGAGCCAGCCGGCGACATGTTCTGGGCCTGACCTTCTAGCCGGCTGCCCGATGCTGAGCGCAGCCGAAAAAAGAACTTGACACAGCGTGGGCGCTTCCGTATAATTGCATGCCATACGGGCTGTATACAGGTTGCATATCCAGGCACCGGTGCTTTGGAGCAAGCCGAACCATGAGCGTTCACCCTGAACCCGCCACGTCCCCCATCGACTCCCCACCCGGCGACACCTCCGTGCTCCTGCGCGACATGGCCTATGAGCACATCAAGGAGGCCATTCGCCAGGCGCGGGTCCAGCCCGGCCAGCCTCTCTCCGAAACCCGTCTCTCCCAACAGCTAGGCATCAGCCGTACCCCCGTGCGCGAGGCCCTGCAGGTTCTGGCCCAGGAAGGCCTGGTGCAGATCATCCCGGGCCGCGCGGTGACGGTGGCTGCGCCGTCGGTCCAGGACGTCATGGATGCCGTCCATATTCGCTCGATCCTCGAGCCCGAGCTGGCCCGCCTGGCGGCCAAGCACATCACACTCGAACAACTACGGACCCTAGAGGAGGCGCAGCGTAGCCTGGAGGCAGCAGTAGCTGCGCAAGATCGGGCGGCCTGGTCGCGGGCTGACAACGGCTACCACGAAGTCCTCAGTGCTGCCTGCCCCAACCAACTGCTGGGAGACCTGGCCATGGAGTTCCGCAATCGGGTCTCGTATCTATCTACCGACAGCCAGGGTAACTGGGAGCGCATCACCGTTTGTACCCAGGAGCATCGCACCATTGTCGACATGATAGCGGCCCGTGACGCCGATGGCGCGGCCGCGGCCATGCGTGACCACATCGACAAGTACCGCGAGAGTATCTTCCGGCGCTTGAGCCATCGTTGAGCAGGCGTACCGTCCTCCCTCATCCTCCCTGCCTGCTAATTGTCGCCGCTACCGGGCTGCGTCCCGATGATGGACCATCCGGCACCGGCACGAGGAGGTGACCCGCACCAAGAGACCAAGCTGAAGCCACCGACTACGCGTCGAGTCGACGATTCTCGCTTCTCACACCTGACACTAAGGAGGAGTATCCCATGTTGCGGAAATTGGCGCTACCGATTTTGCTCGTTCTGGCTATGCTGATACTGGTGGCGTGCCCGGCAGCAGCCCCCGCCCCGGCACCTGCGCCTGCTGCGGAGCCGGCTGCCGTCGAAGAGCCGGCCGCTGAGCCAGCTCCGGTGGAGCCTGCTGCGGGCGGCGTAACCGAACTGAACATCCTGTGGGCCCAGTGGGATCCGGCGGACTTCCTGCAGCAGCTGGTGGCCGACTATGAGGCCGAGACCGGCATCAAGGTCAACGTGATCCAGGAGCCCTGGGGCACCTTCAGCGATCGCTTCTTCACCGAGATGGCGGCGGAGGGGGATGCCTGGGACATGGTCATTGGCGACAGCCAGTGGCTGGGCCAAGGCAGCACCAGCGACTACTACGTCGACCTGACCGAGTTCCTCACCAGCACCGGTATCAAGGACACGGTCACCCCGGCCACGCTGACCTACTACGGCGAATATCCCGCAGGCTCAGGCACCTACTGGGCCTATCCCACCGAGGGTGACGCCGACGGCTGGGCCTACCGCGCCGACCTGTTTGAGAACCCCGACGAGAAGGCTGCGTTCGAGGCCGAGTACGGCTACCCGCTGGCCGTGCCGGAGAGCTACGACCAGCTCATGGACATCGCCAAGTTCTTTACCCGTCCAGACCAGGGCCTGTACGGCGTGGCCATCTACACCCAGAAGGCTTACGACGCCATCACCATGGGCGTCGAGAACGCCATGTTCCCCTGGGGTGGCGACTGGTTTGGCGAAGGCTACCAGGTGCTGGGCGTGGTCAACTCACCCCAGAACGTGGAGGCCGTTCAGTACTACCGGGATCTGTACGACTGCTGCCAGGGGCCTGGCCTGAGCGATGCCTTCTTCACGGAGACCAATGACGCCATGCTCAGCGGCCAGGTGGCGATGAGCATGAACTACTTCGCCTTCTTGCCGGCGCTGGTCAACCCTGGCACCAATCCCAACTACTACGACAAGATGGGCTTCTTCGCCAATCCGGCAGGCCCCAATGGCGACCGGGGCGCGGCCCTGGGTGGCCAGGGCATGAGCGTTATTAGCTTCATCAGCCCTGAGCGCCAGCAGGCCGCCCTGGACTTCATCGAGTGGTTCGCGCAGGAGGATGTGCAGGCCAAGTGGGCCGAGCTGGGCGGCTATACCTGCAACACCAACGTGCTGGAGTCCGATACCTTCCTGAACGCCAACCCCTACAACCCGGCCTTCGCCGAGACCATGACCTTCGTCAAAGACTTCTTCAACATCCCGCCCTACGCCCAGCTGTTGGAGGTGTCCCAGCGCGAGTTCAGCACGTTCATCGTCGAGGGCCAGGGCACGGCCCAGGAGACCATGGATACCATGGCCGCCGAGTTCGACAAGATCCTAAAGGAGACCGGGTTCATCACCGAGTAGACCCGGGCCCCAGTCATCCGAGCGCTTCCCGGAGAGACTATCCGGGAAGCGCTGCGGAACGAGGATAGTGACCCTATGACCGTAGCCAACTCCGCTTCCGGCGCCCAGGTAACCGTCGCCAGCCGCAGCGCACCGCCCAAACGGCGGGGACTCAGCGATGCCGCTATCGCCAACCTCTTCATCTGGCCGACGCTGATCCTGTTGATTGCGTGGAATGTCTTCCCCCTCTTCTACAGCCTCTACCTGTCCTTCACCGACTACTCGGCCATCGGCCGGCAGGCGCCGGTGTGGGTCGGCTTTGAGAACTACAAGGATATCCTGACCGATCCGCTGGCCTGGAAGTACTTCGCCACCACCGGCCGTTACGCGCTGGCCTCGGTAGCCATCGAGACTGTGCTGGGATTCACGTTGGCAATGCTGGTGAAGGAGAAGTTTCGCGGCAGCGGTCTGATCACCACGCTGATCCTCATCCCCATGATGCTCTCGCCGGTGGTGGTGGGCCTGTTCTGGAAGCTGATGTACAACCCCACCTTCGGCTATTTCAACTACCTGCTGGGTTTTTCCGATCCCACCCGTGCTCCCGACATGTTGGCCAGTCGCTTCGCCAACCAGCCGGTACCCAATCTGGCCCTATGGTCTGTCGTCCTGGTAGACGTCTGGATGTGGACCCCCTTCGTTATGCTGCTGGTGCTGTCCGGCCTCAAGGCAATCCCCGATTATCTGTACGAGGCCGCGGCCATCGACCGGGCCAGCCCGTGGTTTCAGTTCTGGCGCATCACCGTGCCCCAGGTGATGCCACTGCTCCTGATCGCAGTCCTGTTCCGCACCATCGACGCGCTCAAGTCCTTCGACCTGGTCATGGGCATGACCGGAGGTGGACCGGGCGACCAAACGGAGCTCATCGCGGTCAACCTCTATCGCATGGCCTTCCTCGGCCAGTGGCGTACAGGCCAAGCCAGCGCGTTAGCCTACATCATGCTCATCATCATCATCGCCATCAGCAACTTGTTGATCCGGTCCATCAACCAGGCCAACGAAGGGTAGGACCATGGCAGATTACTACGAGGTAGGCCCCGGCTATCCGGTCACCGAATCGATCCGCGTCGACAAGGTCAGCCCCGCAGCCCGCCGCCGGCGCAGCCTGCGGGCGCTGATTGTGGTCGCCCTGGCCCTGTTCCTGCTGATCCCGATCTTCGTCATGATCATGACTGCCTTCAAGGCCCGCTCCGACGTGGTATCCGTGCCGCCCAGGCTGGTCTTCGAGCCATCCCTGGAGGGCTTCGTGTTCCTGCTCACCGACCGCGCCGTGGTCTCCCGAGGTCGCATCGCCGAGTTTCAGAAGGCCGCTGAGACCGGAGAGTTGAACCTGTTTGAGCGCATCGCCTTCCAGAGCGGCCAGCAGATCACCGGTCCCAGCGATTACGTGCGCCGCCTGGTCAACTCCCTGATCATTGCCGGGATATCGACCGTCCTGGCGGTCGTCCTGGGCTTCTTCGCGGCTTATGCCTTCAGTCGCTTTGACATCCCGGGCAAAGGGGACCTGATGTTCTTCATCTTGAGTACCCGCATGTTGCCCGCGGTGGTGGTCACGATTCCCCTGTTCCTCATGTACCGGCAGCTGGGCCTGCACGACACCCACCTGGGCATGATCCTGTTGTACACAGTGTTCAACCTGTCCCTGGCCGTGTGGCTGCTCAAGGGCTTCATCGACGAGATCCCCATGGAGTACGAGGAGGCTGCGCTGGTGGACGGCTACACCCGCATGCAGGCCATCTTCAAGATCGTGCTGCCCCAGGCCATGACCGGCATCGCCGCCACCGCCGTGTTCTGCCTGATCTTCGCCTGGAACGAGTATGCCTTTGCCCTCATGCTGACCAGCGACACGGCGCGCACCGCACCCCCCAGCATCGCCACCATGCTGGGCCGCGGCGGCATCGAGTGGTCGGCCATCGCCGCGGGTAGCCTGGGCTTCCTCATCCCGGTGGTCTTCGTGGTCTTC
>JAULUH010000151.1:0-1600 GCA_032111745.1 Anaerolineae bacterium
TCAGCTTGGCGCAACGCGAGCGTTCACGCTTCCTGGGCGAGATCACGGACTTCCAGGACAACCGTCAGCTCACCTTCATCGAGGCAGAGTCGACGGTCGACGCCCAGATCGGCTACGAACTCCAGTCAGGGCCGTTGAAGGGACTGTCCATCCTGCTGCAAGGGAACAACCTCACCAAGACCGCCTTCAAGCGCGTCAACGGGTCCACCGGCGTGGTGGTGGAGAACATTCCCACCGGCAAGACCTACCTGTTGGGCATCAACTACAAGCTCTGATAGGCACGGCTCCGGAGCCTGCTCCGGCCGCGACCCTCAACCCCGCACGGGCTTCACGTGCGGGGTTTTTTCATGGTGAAGAGAGAATTGACCAGGACGCTGGCGGCCGCCAGTGCTCAAGAGTCATCACGACAGTCACGGACGAGTCCAAGGCCATTGCGAATGAACGAACCCATCACACAGAACAGCCTTCGGCGCGTAGTCATCGTCGGCGGCGGGACTTCCGGCTGGATGGCAGCGGCGGCCCTGTCAAAAGTGCTCCGCGGCCAGTACGACATTCAACTCATCGAGTCCGAGGACATCGGAACCGTGGGTGTTGGCGAGGCCACCATCCCGCCCATCCGCCTGTTCAACAAGATCGTTGAACTGGACGAAGACGAATTCGTCCGCGAGACACAGGGCACGTTCAAGCTGGGCATCGAGTTCGTGAATTGGGGCAAGCTGGGCCACCGGTACATCCACGGCTTCGGCCGCTTCGGGCAGGAGCTCTGGACCACGGACTTTCACCAGTACTGGCTGAAGATGTGGCTGGCGGGCAAGGCGCCTGATCTGGAGCAGTACTCCATCACACGGCGGGCCTGCCGTACGGGCAAGTTCATGCGGCCGCCCGCAGACATGCCGAACTCGCCCTTGGCAGACATCGCCTACGCTTTCCACTTCGACGCGGGGCTGTACGCCAAATACCTACGCCGGCACGCTGAGAAGCGCGGTGTCGTGCGTACCGAGGGCCGCATAGAGCGCGTGGAGCAACGCCTCGAGGACGGTTTCATTCAAGCCGTGGTCATGGCCGACGGCTCACGCATCGAAGGAGACCTCTTCATTGATTGCTCAGGTTTTCGCGGGCTGCTGATCGAACAGACCCTCAAGACCGGCTATGAAGACTGGACCCACTGGCTGCCCTGCGACCGGGCCATGGCCGTGCCCTGCGAGCACGGCGGAGAGTTGACGCCGTACACCCGATCCACCGCACACCGCGCCGGCTGGCAGTGGCGCATCCCCTTGCAGCACCGCATAGGCAACGGACACGTCTACTGCAGCCAGCATGTCAGCGATGACGAGGCGACAGCAGTCCTGCTGTCCAACCTGGACGGCGTGCCGCTGGCGGAGCCTCGCCCGTTGAAGTTCGTCACGGGCAAGAGGAACAAAACCTGGAACCGGAACGTGGTGGCGGTGGGCTTGTCCGGGGGATTCCTGGAGCCTCTGGAGTCGACCAGCATCCATCTCATCCAGACGGCCATCGGCAAGCTGATCTCGCTGTTCCCCTCGGCGGGCTTCAGCCAGCCCGACGTTGACGAGTTCAATGCCCAGATGGACTTCGAGTTCAC
>JAULUH010000152.1:0-5808 GCA_032111745.1 Anaerolineae bacterium
CCGAGATGCCGTCGTCCTCGCCCGCGAGGATGGCGCCAGCCACCAGCGCCTGGTGGCCTACACCATCCCGGCTGACCCAGCCCTGCCCCCGGCCCTGCCCGACCTGCGCCGCTTCCTGCTCCAGCGCCTCCCCGACTACATGGTCCCTGCCGCCTTCGTGATCCGCGACGCCTTCCCCCTCACCCCCAACGCCAAGATCGACCGCCGCGCCCTCCCCGCACCGGACGAGGCACGGCCCGACCTGGAGATCGAGTTCACGGCGCCCCGAACGGACCAGGAGGCCATCCTGGCAGCCATTTGGGGGGCAGTCCTGGGCAAGGATCGGGTAGGCATCCACGACAACTTCTTCGAGCTGGGTGGGGACTCTATCCTCAGCATCCAGGTGGTGGCCAGGGCGAACCAGGCCGGGCTACGGCTGACGCCGAAGCAGCTCTTCCAGGCACCGACGGTGGCCCAGCTGGCGGTGCTGGCCGGTACCGTGGATATCGCGCAGGCGGAGCAGGGCGCGGTCACCGGGCCGGTACCGCTGACGCCGATCCAGCGCCAGTTTTTCGAGCTCAATCTCGCCGAGCCGAGCCACTGGAACCAGTCGATCCTGGTGTGCGTGGAGGAGCGCCTCCAGCCGGCGGCGCTGCAGGCCGCGGTGGGGGCGCTGCTGGCCCACCACGACGCGCTGCGGCTGCAGTTCACGGCCACGGAGGCAGGCTGGCAGCAAGTTAACGCGGCCCCAGATGAAGACGTGCCCCTAGAGGTGCTGGATCTGTCGGGGCTAGGCGAGGAAGAGCGGGCGCTGGCTATCGAGGCCCGAGCGGCCGAGGCGCAGAAGAGCCTCGACATCGGCGGCGGTCCTCTGCTGCGGGTAGTGTATTTCGACCTGGGCCAGGACCAAGCGGGGCGCCTGCTGATGGTGGTGCACCACCTGGCCATCGACCGGGTCTCCTGGCCGATCCTGCTAGACGACCTGACTGCAGCCTACGAGCAGTTGGCCGAAGGCCAGGCGGTGCAGCTGCCGTCCAAGTCCACGGCATTCCGGGATTGGGCGCGGCGGCTGGAGGACCTGGCTCAAGCGCCGGCCCTGAAGGCCGAGATAGGGTATTGGACACAGGTGGGGGCCGGCGGCCCGCCCGCGCTGCCGGTGGACCAGAGCGGGGGCCTGAATACGGAGGCGACGGCGCGCACCCATCACCTGTGGCTCGATCCGCAGGCCACTGAGGCCCTGGTGCGGGAGATTCACCAGACCTATGGCACCACGGTGGACGACATTCTACTGACTGCACTAGTGATGGCCTGTGAGCGGTGGACCGGCTGGCCGGAGCTGCTGGTAGCCATGGAGGGCCATGGCCGGGAGGACGACCTGCTGGCCGCAGCCGGCACTGGCGCGCCGGCCATGGATGTGACGCGCACGGTGGGATGGTTCACCACCCTGTATCCCGTGCACCTGGCGATCCGGCCGGAGGCGGCGCCGGGGGAGGCCATCAAGGCCGTGAAGGACCGGCTGCACCGGGTGCCGCGGCACGGCATGGGCTTCGGCTTGCTGCGCTACCTGTGCCATGACGAGGTTGTGCGCCAGCAGATGGCGGCCGTTCCCCAGCCCCAGGTGAGCTATAACTACCTGGGCCAGTTCAACCAGGAGCTGACGGAGCGCGAGGCGTTCGGCCCGGCCCCAGAGATGGCCGGCCCGGAGCGCAGCCCGGCGGATAGACGGGCGTACCTATTGGACATCACGGCAAGCATCACGGACAGCCAGCTGCACGTCACCTGGACGTATAGCGACCAGATTCACCGGGCCGAGACCATCCGGCACCTGGCCGGCGACTTCTACGAGGCCCTGCTGGCATTGATCGAGCATTGCCGGAGCGTGGAGGAGTACAGCTATTCCCTGTCCGACTTCCCCGACGTGGTCTTGAGCGACCGGGAGCTGGATGCCCTGATGGCGGAGATCGGTGAGGACGATGGCTAGGCAGGACAGGCAGGAGTTCCCGCTGTCCCACGGGCAGGCCGCGCTGTGGCACCTGCAGCAGCTGGCGCCCGGCAGCCAGGTGGCGACCACGGCCC
This sequence comes from Anaerolineae bacterium, assembly GCA_032111745.1. Classification (GTDB taxonomy): domain Bacteria; phylum Chloroflexota; class Anaerolineae; order JAAEKA01; family JAAEKA01; genus JAULUH01. The sequence goes on from JAULUH010000152.1 coordinate 2,056, forward strand.
AGGCCCTGCGCGTGCGGTCGGCGCTGGACATGGATGCAGTGGCCTACACCGTACGGGCCATTGCGGCGCGCCATGCGGCCATCCGCACGACGATCGTGGTGAGGGATGGGGAGCCAGTGCAGCAGGTGCACCCGGGCCTGTCGATCGAGCTCGGCCATGTCGACGCCGCTGGGTGGAGCGAAGCGGAGCTGCAGGCACGGCTGGTGGCGGAGGCTGGCCGGCCCTTCGACCTGGCGCGGGGCCCGTTGTCGCGGCTGACCGTGTTCACCTGTGGACCAGAGGATCACATCTTCCTGCTGGCCCATCATCACGCTATCACCGACCTGTGGTCGCTGGCGATCTTCACGGAGGAGTTTGGCCGCTTCTACGCGGCCTACCAGCGAGGGGAGCGGGAGATACCGGCGAAGGCCAAGGAATCCGGCTACGAGTACGCCGACTTCGTGGCTGAGCAGACGGAGATGCTGGCGGGGCCCGAGGGTGAGGAGCACTGGGCCTACTGGCGGGAGCAGCTCAGCGGTGACCTGCCGGTGCTGGACCTGCCCACGGACCGGCCGCGGCCGCCGGTGCAGACGTATGCGGCAGCTGCGGAGGCCCTGCGCCTCGGCGCCGAGGAGTTGATCCCCTTGCGGGCTCTGGCCGAGGCGCAGGAGGTGAGCATCTTCGCCACGGTGCTGGCGTCCTTCCAGGCCCTGCTGTATCGCTACACCGGGCAAGAGGATGTGGTGGTGGGCACGCTGAAGGCCGGGCGGAGCCGCAAGTCGGCGCAGACCATGGGCTATTTCGTCAACCCGGTGGCGATACGGGCCGACCTATCGGGCGAGCCGTCGTTCACAGCGCTGATGGCGCAGGCCTACCGGCTGTTGGACGAGGCATCGCGGCACGATGCCTTCCCGTTCCCGGTGCTGGTGGAGCGCCTGCAGTCGCGACGGGATCCCAGCCGGCCGGCGGTCTTCCAGGTGCTCTTCTCCTGGCAGAAGACCCCCCGCGAGATGGACCGGCGGCAGGTGGGGGCCTTCAGCATCAACGCCAGTGGCGACCAGATGGATGTGGGCGGGCTGCTGATGGAGTCCATGGCTCTCGAGGCCACCACCACCCAGTATGACCTGACCGTGCTGGCAGCGGAGGCGGGTGGCGGGCTGTTGATCACGGTGCAGTACAACACCGATCTGTTCGACCGGAAAACCATCGCGCGGATGCTCGGCCACTGGCACACATTGCTCACCGGTGCCGTGGCCGAGCCTGGCTGTGCGATCTCCCGCCTGCCCATCCTGACCGATGCGGAACGGCGCTGGCTGGCAGAGAGGGCCATGGCCGGCGACGGAATGATGCCCACCCTCGACGCCGAGCCGCCCGGCATGGGCCTGATCCACCGCTGCTTCGAGGCCCAGGCCACAGCCACGCCGCAGGCAGTAGCGCTGGCGTGGGAGAGTGGGACCCTGACCTACGAGGCCCTGGACGGACGGGCCAGCCGGCTGGCCCACAGGTTGCGCCGGTTGGGGGCCGGGCCGGAGACGCTGGTGGGGGTGTACATCCAACGCTCGCCAGAGTTGGTAGTAGCCATCCTGGGCATCCTGAAGGCGGGGGCAGCGTACCTACCCCTGGACCCTGGCAATCCGGCCGAGCGCCTGCGGTTCATGCTAGAGGACTCGGGTGTCCGCATCTTGCTCACGGAAGCAAGCCTGCTGGCAAGCCTGCCAGAAGAGTGGCAGGAGGGACAGCGGAGCGACGGACTGGTGGTGCTATGCCTCGACCGCGACTGGAAGGAGATTGCGGAAGAGCCCAACCGCCGGCTTCAGGCAGCGGTGGCACCGGACAACGCGGCCTACCTGATCTACACCTCGGGTTCCACCGGCCGTCCCAAGGGGGTAGTCGTCACCCATGCTAACGTGACCCGGCTGTTTGCGGCGACTGAGGTGTGGTATCGCTTCGGCCCGGCAGATGTGTGGACACTGTTCCACTCCATGGCCTTCGACTTCTCGGTGTGGGAGCTGTGGGGAGCCCTGCTGTACGGGGGTAAGCTGGTGATCGTCCCATACCTCACCAGCCGGTCGCCTGAGGCGTTCTATGGCCTGTTGGCCCGCCACCGGGTGACGGTCCTCAACCAGACGCCGTCGGCCTTCCGCCAGTTGATGCAGGCCGAGGAGGCCCTGGGCATGGCGGAGGACCTGGCCCTGCGCCTGGTGATCTTCGGCGGCGAGGCCCTGGAGCCGGCGAGCCTGCGGCCCTGGTTCGAACGCCATGGTGACCACCAGCCGCAGCTAGTCAACATGTACGGCATCACCGAGACCACCGTGCACGTGACCTACCGGCCGCTGACCCTGGCCGATGCGGAGGGGGCAACTAGCGCCATCGGCCAACCGATCACGGACCTGCGGCTGGCGGTGCTGGACCGCCACGGGGAGATGGTGCCCATTGGGGTGCCCGGCGAGCTGGTCGTGGGCGGGGCAGGCGTGGCCCGCGGCTACTGGCAGCGACCGGAGCTCACGGCAGAGCGCTTCGTGCCGGGCAATGGAGCACAGGTTGAACCCTCATCTCGGATGTATCGGTCGGGCGACCTGGTGCGCTGGCTGCCGGACGGGGACCTGGCGTACCTGGGCCGGATAGACCAGCAGGTCAAGATTCGGGGCTTCCGGGTGGAGCTGGGCGAGATCGAAGCAGTGTTGTCATCCCATCCCGGCGTGCGCGAGGCGGTGGTGGTGGTGCAACAGGAGGACGGCACCGAGGGCCGGCTGGTGGCCTATGTGGTCCCGAGGGATGGGGCAGGAGGAGGACCGGCGGAGCTGCGCAGCCTGGTGCAGGCGCAACTACCGGACTACATGGTGCCAGGCATGATTGTGATGTTGGAGCGGCTGCCGCTGACGCCCAACGGCAAGGTCGACCGCCGGGCGCTGCCGGCGCCAGGGTCAGGCGCACGGCAGCTGGAGCAGGAGCTGGTGCTGCCGCGGACCGAGCTGGAGCGGGTGCTGGCGGAGATTTGGGCCGAGGAGCTCGGCGTGGCGCAGGTCGGCATCCACGACAACTTCTTCGACCTGGGCGGGCACTCGCTGGTGGCTACCCGGCTGGTGTCACGCATCCGGGAGGCCACGGGGTTGGAGGTGAGCTTGCGGGCGTTGTTTGAGAGGCCGACGGTGGCGGGGGTGGCAGAGGTGGTGGCGTCTGGAACACCGGCGTTTGGACCACGATGGCACGAAGGGCCGAGAAGGGCACGAAGCGCGAAGGACGCGAAGGGGGAGGCGCTGGTGGGTGAGGGCTTGGAGGGGATGGCGGTGCCGCTGTCGTTTGCCCAGCAGCGGCTGTGGCTGGTGGACCAGATGGAGCCTGGGAGTGCTGTCTATCACATCCCGGCGGCGGTGCGGCTGGAGGGTGCGTTGGACGTGGAGGCGCTGCGCCAGGCTTTGGAGGCGCTGGTGGCGCGGCATGCCGTGCTGCGCACGACCTTTACGGCGGTGGACGGCGTGCCCGCGCAGGTGGTGCAGGCTCCGAGCGCGGTGGCGCTGCCCGTGATCGACCTGCAAGTCGCCGCCGACCCTGAGGCGGAGGCGCGCAGGCTGGCCGAGGAGGAGGCCCGCACCTCCTTCGACCTGGCCCAGGGACCGGTTTGGCGCGGCCGGCTCCTGCGCCTGGCCCCCGATCACCACGTCCTCCTGCTCACCCTCCACCACATCGCCGCCGACGGCTGGTCCCTCGCCCTGCTCACCCGCGAGCTCTCCAGCCTCTACGGCCACTTCGCCGCAGCCCTGCCCCTCCGCCTGC
>JAULUH010000153.1:0-14359 GCA_032111745.1 Anaerolineae bacterium
CAGCGCAACGTAGACGCTGGTCTTGCCAAATGGCCAAGCTATCTGTAGCAGGAAGATCCCAGTTGCCGCTATTGGATGAGCGGGACCGCATTGTGGCGGCCTGCAATACCGGGCCGCTTGTCTCCGCCTTTCGGAGCGATAGCGTGCACCTGCTGAGAAGCTACTTTGCTCGGATCTATGTGGCACCCACGCAACCGGCTGAGCTCGCCAGACACGGTGCCTGGGTGGATTTCCAGGCCCTGCTTGAAGATCAATTTGCCCTGGTGGCGCCTGAACTGAACGAAGGCGAAAGGACCCGCACGGCAAGCATCGCCGAGGAGATTGCTGCTCAACCTACTTCGGGCAACCCCGATCCTGGCGGACATCTACCGGAAGCGGAGCTCTTGGCGATCGCCACTCGGCCTGAACTGGCATGCAAGATCGTTCTGTTGGACGAAATGGCCGCGCGCACTGTGGCCGGTGAACTGGGCCTCCGGGTAACAGGTTATCCTGGCATCCTGGCACGTGCTGGTCTCGATGGCCTCCTGACCAGAAATCAGATCTCAAGTTTGCTCATGGAGTGCCAGCGTAAGGGAACGCACTACAGCAACAGCCTTATCGAGCATGTAGCCACGACTTATGGAAGGTGATAGAGCGATGAAAGACATCATGCCCCATGAACCGAATGCTGAATTGCTAGCTCCTCAGGATGTGGACCTGGACGTGGCAGCTCTTGGCGACGCATTGCTGGAGCAGCGCGCTGAGAGAATCGCCCATAACGTGTTACTCCGCCCTGACGTTCAGGATGCGTTGCGCCAGCTGATGGCCAGCAAGCTCTATGCCGACGAAGAAGAAGTGATCGCGCGCTCGCTGAAGGCCATGCAGATTGCCGTTGGGGTGCCGGAACCTGCTGGGGCCACGCGCTGAGTGCCGCCATCGCCGGGGGACGCCGGTGGCCTGGGGCCAGGATGGCTATCCTCAGGCCGTGATCCTCTGCAAAATCCATCCCCGCACCTGCTCCGCGGTATCTGCCAGCGACACGCCCGTGGTACCGATCAAATCCACCGGAGGAGATAGTGCCGGGGCCTCGGTCTTGAGCCACCGGTTGAAGCGCACGTGCTCGTCCAGGTACCCGGGGGCGTGCGAGCCCCGCCCCGCCGGCCGCTCCTGCAGCCGCGCGACCAGCACCTGGTCGTCGCACACCAGCGCCAGGTAGTGCAGGTCGCCGAAGTAGCGCCGCTCGACGCACGGCTCCAGGTTGGCGGGCACCCCGAACCCGGCCCCGAACAGCACTACCGGCCGGCCGGACTGGCCGATGTTCTTGGCCATGCGCAGCCAGGTCTCGAAGAAGGCCCGGTAGTGGTTGGCGGGAGTGTCGAACTCCGGCCGCCACAGGATATCCGAGTCCAGCAGGACGGCAGCGGGCAGCTGGCCCAGGAGCGCCCGGCAGACGGCGGACTTCCCGCTGCCGCTGGCGCCCGACACCAGCAGCAGAGGTAGCTGCCGGAAGGGGTGCTGGAAGCCGCAGTCCGGGCAGATTGCGGCCGGGCCGGCGGGTTCGATCACCTTGTCCACGCGATGGAGTCCGCACCGCCAACAGACGTTCCACATAGGTTATCTCGAATTCGCAAGCCTTGCCCGTTGTGCTGCCGGTCCGTATCCCGGCAGGGGTAGATCACCCGGGACCGCGCTGCTGCGGGGCCTAGTCCACACAAATCGTCAGCTGCTGGCCGCCGGCCATGATGGGGAAGCAGCCGAAATTGAGCGTGGTCGGGCTGCAGGCCCCGACCTCTGGCGTCTCACCCGCCAGGCACATCCCTTCACACTGGCTCGAGTCGGTGCACGGCTGCCCGGCATCGGTGGTGGGCAAATCGCACATGTCCAGTTGCAGCATACCTTGGGGGCCCCAGGTTCCGCCCAGTGCCAGGCACTCCTCCGCGCTGGCCACGGGCTGGCCGGCCGGCGGCGGCGTGGCCGGAACCGCGGTCGGGGCACCCGGCACGAGCAGCGGGGGCATGGTTCCCGGCGCACAGCCGGCGACAAGCACCAGCCCGATGGCCATCCCAATCATCTGCAACAGCTTTCTGTGTTTCATGGTGCTTACTCCGGCTTGAAGCGGGCCATGGTGTACACGTCGACAAATTGCCCGGCCCGGTAGGCATAGCGCGCCAACGTGCCCTCGATCACAAAGCCGAACCTCTGGTACAGCCGGATAGCCGGCGCGTTGTCGGTGAACACCTCCAGCTCCAGCCGCTGCAGGTTCAGCCAGTCGTCCGTCACGTCTACTGCCGCCTGCAGGAGCGCTGTGCCCACACCCTGGCCCTGCCAGTCATCCCGGACCGCCATGCCAAGCTGGCCCACATGCCGGCGGCGCGGCTTGTTGGGATAGGTCTGGATGTGAACCTGGCCGACCACCTCATCCTCGATGCACGCCACCAGGGTGTAGGCCCCCTCAGGTGGCTCGGCCAGGCGTTGGCGCCAGGTTTCCAGGGACGGGAAGGGAAGTTGGAGCGTTCCCCACACGACCCTAGGGCCGGCAAATATCCGGTGCATCGCTGCATAGTCAGCGGGTTCGGCCCGCCGGATGGAAATGGTCATGGGTGAGAAGGTGAGATTCCGGTCAGGCCTCTCCGGCCAGTCTTAGAGCCTCAGCAACAATTGCATCGCTCAGGCGCAGACCCCCTTGGCGAAGATCGGAGATTACCGGTGCAACAGCTGTTGCAAGGCCCTGTTCTTTGGCTCGTAGCAACACCCCCAGTGTACCGGTCATCGCCAGGCCGAGTCTTCTGGCATGAAGCCTCGCCAAGCGTTCGTCCAAGATCACCAGATCAGCCCTATGCTCCTGAGCTAAGGCAATGACCTCCGCCTCGCCGCGATCCAAGTCGGTCAAGAGCAAGTCGGCTCGATGTGGATCCTGCAAAGGTACCAGTCGGAGCCAGGTTGCATGAAGAAGTTCTGCGCTTCCAACGCCATACCGGCCACCAGCCAGGACCTCAGCCTGAACAGCCGGAGGTATCAGAATCTCGCCATAGAGCTGCTGCAGCAGGTCCAATTGGCCGATGAGTGACAGCGCTATGATGGGTGTTGCATTCACCACAACCAGCTTAGGCGTCTCAGGCATTGGACAGATCTTCGGCCAGCTCTTCCGGCTCTTGGCCCATAGGCGATAGGCCAAAACGGGCCAATTCGAACATGAAGGCAACCCTGCTCATGCCCGCCAGACGGGCAGCCGCACCCGTGGAGACCTGGTTGAGTTCGTAGAGCTTCACCGCCAGCAAGAGCCGGGCTTGGGTTTCGAACTCCTCGGGACTCTGCTTCAAAGAAAGCAAGAGCTCATCTGAATAGGGGATAGTCAGCGTCTTGGTAGCCATCAGACTTCACCTCAGGAACCATTATATTCAGCAGGTATTCGTATGCCAATGACTTCCATCCTGGGCTCCCGCCAGCTGAGGCTTATCTCCCGGAAACTGCGGAAGGCCCCTTCCCAGGCGGCCGGGGGCAGGCTTTGCCCAGCCTATTCTCGCTAGCGGTTCTGGTCGGCAAACTTCCACCAGAGGTACGTCCCGATCATTCCCACCAGCCCGGTCAGAAATACGATCCAGTAACTGATCGGGGTCAGGGGACTTTTCCCCAGCGCATAGTTAGCCGGCACAGCCCAGGGCAAGAATTCTCCCCAACCCAGGATTTGCGCCAGATTTGCCATCATCATCGTTAGGATTGCGACTCCGATGGGCAGCAGGTAACCCCGCCCCATGCTGGCGAAGAGTGCAAAGGGCAATACGACTGCGATCGTCAGCAAGGAGACGGTCACCACGAGGGCGCTGCCCTGGAGAAACACACTGGTCGAACCTCCCGGCAGGTTGATGAGCACGCCCATGGCAAGGCCGGCCATGAAGATGATCACGGTCATCGCTTCCGACCAGATCGCCATCACAACGTATTTTGCCAGCACGATGGACCCGCGTTCAACCGGAACCGCGAGCATATCCTTCAAGGTGCCATCGGCGAATTCGCGGCCAAAGATCCAGCTGATGATCAGCACGAACAGAATGAGTCCACCCGCGCCGATGATCTCGGCGTACACCCGCAGGTAGGTTGGCCAATCCGTTGCGGCATAGGCCACGATGTTCGCCTTGGCGCTGACCAGGCCAAGCTGTTGCGCAATCTCCGGGTTCCGGGCGACGAAGATCAGGAAGGCGATACCCAGCGGCATGAACAGAGATCCCAGGGCGGTCCATAAAGGCATTCTGGAGCGGATCGCTTTGCGCAGCTCGATCCAAATCATGTCGGGAAGGTTAACCATATGCCGGCCCTCTCTCCATCCCAATCAACCTGAGGAAATACTGCTCCAGTTCCTCTTCCTCTACTGTCAGGTGGGTGGGCGGCGTCCCGGCTTTGACCAGGAGGCAGTTGATATCGTCAGGGCGCTCAATAGAGGAGTCGTTCTTGAGTTCTATGGTTCCATCTTCCCGGACCTCGGCGCGTTGACCAGCACCTGTCAACGCCCGGTGAGCCGCCTCCTGGTCCCGTGTCCGGATCAAAAGCCGCCTGCGCCGATTCCGCTCCAGTTCCTCGATGCTCAGTTCCTGGATCAGGCGCCCCTCGTGGATGATCCCTATGCGCCGGGCAAGTCGCGCGACTTCCGCCAGGATGTGGCTCGACATGAAGACCGTCACGCCCTGTTCGCGAGTCAGTTCGAGCAGGAGTTCACGGATTTCGACAATCCCGGCTGGATCCAGTCCGCTGACAGGCTCGTCCAGAAGAAGCAGCTTCGGATTATGCAGGAGAGCTTTGGCCAGCCCCAGCCGTTGGGCATTGCCATGAGAAAGGTTGCCCGTCCGCCGATCCGCATCAGCAGCCAACCCCATGCGTTCGATAATCCGGCCTATGGCTTCGCGCGGGGTGCCAGGATGCAAGCGACGGGCAACTTCCAGGTTCTCATAGACGCTCAACTCCGGATAGCTGTGCGGCGTCTCCACCAGATACCCCACCGAGGCCCAGGGTTCCCGGCTGCCCAGGCGCACCCGCGTTTGAAGCACCCTGGCCTGCCCGGTGGTGGGCTTGATCATCCCCAACAGCATGCGGATGGTGGTTGTCTTCCCTGCACCATTGAGGCCAAGAAAAGCGTAGATCTCGCCCTCGGCGACTCGCAGCGCAAGATGCTCGACAGCTCTGACGCGTCCGTAGTGTTTTCCGAGGTTCTCGGTTTCAATCGCCAGGCTCACATGAGTCTCGCTTACCCGACTGCAGCCAATGTGAAACCGATTGCCAGGCCGGCCAGCAGCTCACGACCGACCATTCGCTGCATGGTGACGCCGACGGATAGACCGCGCACCACGATCGTCTCGGTCTGAGTACCGACGGCATCGGCCAGGTATACGATCCCGGGGATGAAGAAGGCCAGCATCACCGTCTCTTGCAGATGGCCTTCGAAGCGGCCGATGAAGACAAATAAGTCGCCCGCTCTACGGCAAGTGTAGCACGCGAGGCTGAGGGTGTCAACAGAAATGCGGCGAGGTTTGGATGGTCTTCACTGCGCCACCCCCCTGCACTCTCAGCTTACCCTCGACGCAACTGCGGAACAAGGTGCCCAGGTTTTGCGTCACGCACCGGCTGAGAGCTGTCGGCCGCCGCGAGAGGGTTGACAGAACGCCTCGATCAGGTTAGGATTGGCTGTGGAGACTCGTCGACTTTCCAACCTAGATAATCCAGGGTTGATGGCGTTCACATGCTTGTTCTTCATGGCACCTGGCTTCCCTCTTCGCACCATCCACTGGTAGAAGGCAACTTCACCATTTGGGGCGAGGCCTCAGCAGGCCCGCCGCCCGCCAGGCGCCGCGGCAGGCGGCCTAAGGTCAGCCCACACCCCTTTGCCGCCGATCCCGAAGCCCTCGACCAGGCGCTGCACAGCCTCCCTGCCGGAGCCGCGCCAGGCTCACCATCGGCGCTGCTCGTGGCCCTGCCTGGCCGCGGCAGCCAGCCCCTGCCATCGCCGGAGCTGCTGATGGAGGCTGACGAGGAGGCCGGCGCCCAGCTGAGCCTGGCGACCTGGCAAGTGACCGGCTACCTGGCGCCGCCTGGGCAGGCGCTGCACTGGCTGGCAGGCTTGCCGGAGCGCGACCGCCTGCCGCCGCACCTGGCCCTGGGCGCGGACCTGCAATTCTGGCGGCTGGCCGCGCGGTTTCAGCTCAGCCTGCTGGCCCGGCAGCGCTTCGTGCCCGCCCTGCTGGCGGCGGAAAAGCCCGCGGCTGGTGGCGAAGGAACTGGTGCGCGCGGCAAGCCGCGCCGTGCGGCTTGGCGCGCCGTGTGGCAGCCCTGGCTGGACGACCCCGCAGACCGCGCGCGGCTGGAACAGCTGGCGGCCGCCATGCCGCCCATCTGCCGCGCCGTGCGCCTGGCCGATGACACAGCCGCGCTGCCCGGCCCGGCCAGCCTGCTGGCCAGCTTCCTGCATGTCGTCACCGATGCCTGCGTGCGCCAGTGGGCCGCGCCGGCGAGCAAACGCGCCGGTGCACCCATGCGGCCTGAGCTCCGCTGGCGCAATGCGCTGCTGCGTGACGACCCTGCGTTCGACGGTCCACCGTCGGAGCTGGCGCCCGTCCAGAGGCAAGTGAACGAGTGGCTCTCACAGCTCCAGGCCGAGGCCGGCGCCGCGTTTCGCCTGTGCTTCCGGCTGGAGGCGCCCGCAGCAGCCATCGCCCGCCGCGATGCCCGCGCCTGGGCTCTGCGCTTCCTGCTGCAAGCCACCGACGACCCCAGCCTCCTGGTGCCCGCCGAACAGGTCTGGCGGGCGCGTGGCCAGACGCTGCGCACCCTGGACCGCCGCTTCGACCAGCCGCAGGAGCGCATGCTGGCCGGGCTGGGCCGGGCCTCGCGGCTGTTTGCGCCCATCGAGGAGAGCCTGCACGCCGCCCGGCCGGAGGCTGCCGCGCTGACCACCGACGATGCCTACACCTTTCTGCGCGAGACGTCGCTGCTATTGGAGGAGAGCGGCTTCGGGGTGCTGGTGCCCCAGTGGTGGGGTCGCCGCGGGGCCGCCAACCGGCTGGGCGCCCGGCTGAAGCTGCGCGGCACGCCCAGGCAGGCCCCGGCCGGCGGGGTGGGCGGCATGACCTTCGAGCGCATCGTGGCCGTGGACTGGGAGCTGGCCCTGGGCGACGAGACCCTGACCGTCCAGGAGCTGGAACGGCTGGCCAGGCTCAAGATGCCGCTGGTGCAGATTCGCGGCCAGTGGGCCGTGCTCGATCCGGAGCAGATCGAAGCCGCCATCAAATTCTGGGAGACGCAACAGAAGACCGCAGGCGAGATGTCGCTGCCGGAGGCGCTGCGCATGCTGCTGGCTCAGCAGGAGCAGATCGCCGGGGTAGACGTGGCCGGGGTCAGCGCCGATGGCTGGCTGGCCGACCTGGTGGAGGGACTGCGTGCCTCAACTGGCCAGATGGCCGTGCTGGCGCAGCCGGCGGCCTTCAGCGGCCAGCTGCGGCCCTACCAGCAGCGGGGGTTCTCCTGGCTGGCCTTCCTGCGCCGCTGGGGCTTCGGTGCCTGCCTGGCGGACGACATGGGCCTGGGCAAGACGCCCATGACCATCGCCTATCTGTTGGATGCGCGCGCGGCCGGCGCCACCGCAGCCCGTCGCGCCAACCCGGCCCTGGTCATTTGCCCCACCTCGGTCGTCGGCAACTGGCAGCGCGAGATCAACCGTTTTGCGCCCTCGCTGCAGGTCATGGTGCACCACGGCGGCGAGCGGCGCCGCGGGGAGGACTTCGCCGAGGCCGCGCGGCAGCACGACGTGGTCATCAGCAGTTACGCCCTGGCTCGCCGTGACGCCGGCCTGTTGCTGGGCATCGACTGGAACGAGGTGATCCTGGACGAGGCGCAGAACATCAAGAACCCGGCCGCCAAGCAGACGCAGACCATCCGCAAGCTGCCAGCCGAATTCCGCATCGCCCTCACCGGCACGCCCGTGGAGAACCGGCTGAGCGAGCTGTGGTCGATCATGCACTTCCTCAACCCTGGCTACCTGGGATCGCAGCGCGATTTTCAGGAGCGCTTCGCCAGGCCCATCGAGAAGGCTGGCGACGAGGATGCAGCCCGGCAGCTGCGCTCGCTCACCCAGCCCTTCATCCTGCGCCGCGTCAAGACCGACCCAACCATCATCCAGGACCTGCCCGACAAGCTGGAGATGACCACCTACTGCACGCTGACATCCGAGCAGGCCACGCTGTACCAGGCCGTGGTCGAGGATTCGCTGCGGCAGGTGGAGGAGAGCGAGGGGATCGAACGCCGCGGCCTCGTGTTGTCGACCCTGCTCAAGCTGAAGCAGGTATGCAATCACCCGGCGCAATTCCTGGCCGACGGCAGCCCGGCCGTGCAGCCCGGCGCCGAAGGACCAGAGCACCGCTCCGGCAAGCTGGCGCGCTTGAATGAGATGCTGGAGGAGGCGCTGGCCGAGGGCGACCGGGCACTGATCTTCACCCAGTTCGCCGAGATGGGCGCGCTGCTCAAGCGCCAGCTGCAGGAGGCCTTTAGCCAGGAGGCACTCTTCTTGCACGGCGGCACACCCTTGAAGAAGCGCGACGAGATGGTCGCCCGCTTCCAGAGCCGCCGCGGCCCGGCGCTGTTCATCCTCTCCCTCAAGGCCGGCGGCACCGGCCTCAACCTGACCGCGGCCAACTACGTCTTCCACTTCGACCGCTGGTGGAACCCGGCCGTGGAGAACCAGGCCACCGACCGCGCCTTTCGCATCGGCCAGACGCGCAACGTCCAGGTGCACAAGCTGGTGTGCGCCGGCACGCTGGAAGAGGCCATCGACGACCTGATCGAGCGCAAGAAAGCCCTGGCCGAGGCCGTGGTGGGCGCCGGCGAGGGATGGTTGACGGAGCTGTCGACTGAGGACCTGCGCCAGCTCCTGACGCTGCGCAAGGACGCGTTGGGGTGAGGCCGATGGAACCAGGGCGTAGAGGCCCTGGTTCCTCGCCAGAGTAAGGAGGCGCACCGTTCATGCCCCGTAGAGGCTACTACGACGAGTGGTATCCCAAGCCCAGCAAGCCGCGGCCGGCTGATGGCATCAAGGCCAAAAGCCAGCGCGGCAAGATCGGCGAGAGCTGGTGGGCCGGCAAGTGGATCAAGGCCCTGGAGCCGCTGCTGGATGCCGGCCGGCTCAGCCGCGGCCGGAGCTATGCGCGCGGCGGCCAGGTACTCAACCTGGACATCGGTCCTGGCGCCGTCACCTCGCGCGTGCAGGGCTCGCGGGCCACACCATACAAGGTGCAGATCGCCGTCAAGACCCTCTCCGCCGCCGACTGGTCGAAGGTGGTCGATGCGCTGGCCGAGCAGGCGATCTTTGCCGCCAAGCTGCTGGCCGGCGAGATGCCCAGGGATGTGGAAACCGCCTTCCAGGCCGCGCACGTCAGCCTGTTCCCCACCCAGCGCGACGACCTGCACACGGACTGTTCCTGCCCCGACTACGCCAACCCGTGCAAACACGTGGCCGCGGTCTACTACCTGCTGGGCGAGCGCTTCGACGAAGACCCGTTCCTGATCTTTCACCTGCGCGGCAAGGACAAAGAGCAGTTGCTGGCCGAGCTGCGCCAGCGCCGCGCCGCTGGGGACGTGGCCTTGGCCGAGGAGTCGCCGGCTTACGCGGTCACGCCCGCGGCGGCTGAGGAAGCGTTCGAGCCGCTGGAGGCGTGCCTGGATCGGTTCTGGGAGCTGGGCGATGGGCTGGAGACGTTTCAAGCGCCCATCATGCGGCCGGCCGTGGAGGCGGGACTGCTGAAACGCCTGGGCAAGCCGCCGTTCGAGCGCAAGCCGGGCGAGATAGGCGACGCGCTGGCAGCAGCCTACGCCGCAACGACAGCCCACACCCTGCGCCTGGCTCTGGGGGATGAGGCTGCCCCAATGGCAGGGGATGAAGACAGATAACCGAGTCGGGTGAGCAAGTGCCCTCCCGCTCAGGGCTGAGATGAGGTGCGCAAGTCGACTTCGAAGAATCTTACCACGATTTGCGGCACATCGAGGAAATGCCGGTCCATCGTTAGCAGCTCGGCACCATGCTCCATCGCCGAGGCGGCGATCCATAGATCATTCGTGGGAATAGGCCGTCCTGCAGTTCGCAGATAGGCGTAGATACGCGCATATCGCTCCGCAGTGTCCTCGGTGATCAGTACAATGCCCACACGCGGACTGCGCTGAAACTCAGTTAGCTCGCGCCGGTTCTCCAGGCGACGACCACCGACCTCGAAACCGGCCAACAACTCGCCCAGCGCGATACTTGGCACCAAGATAGAGGGCGCTTGCCGGACAGCATCGATCGCCTCTTGATGTCCTCGCTTAAACGCCGCATAGCCCGACGTATCAAGCATCAAAATGCTCATACCCATAGGTCCTCGTCGATAGTCCGCTGGGCAGCCAACTGGCGCTCGAATTCCGTGAGATCTGCCTCTGTCCAAGTGCCAGCCAAATGATCAAGGTCGTGATACTGGATGGGTGTGTGCTGGTTTCTATTGTCAATGCCCAGCGCGGTGCGCAGGACAGACAAGACGTATCGGTTGATGCTTAAGCCACGACGATCAGCTTCAGCTTTCAAATCATGATGCAGTTTGCTATCGACTCCGCGAATGGTCAATTGTTTCATGGTCTCAACTCCAAGTGCCACAGAATGCATTCACCAATGACATTATAGTGCATGCATGCATCGAAGTCAAGATGTGCTACGCGGTTCGGGAGTGTCATCACACCTGCCACCGCGCCCGGTACTGGATTGCCTCCGCCAGAGCCTGCCCTGAGCCAGCGAAGGGTGCGCCGTCTCGATCCGCTGTGCGAAGCCTCCTTGCGAAGCACCCTGAGCCGCAGCGAAGGGCGTAAGGGACCGCGCCGGCCAGATCGGCGACCCGTGCACCTGCCGTCGCGCGGGCAGGCGTGGTGCGGGCCAGCTTGCCCACTCCGAGGTGCTTCGCAAAGCGTGCGGTGATACGCCCTTGCGCTCATGGTCAACTGGCGCATCGCCGAAGTAGCGCCGCTCGACGCACGGCTCCAGGTTGGCGAGCACCCCGAACCCGGCGCCGAAGAGCACCACCGGCTGGCCCGACTGGCCGATGTTCCTGGCCATGCGCAGCCAGGTCTCGAAAAAGTCCCGGTAGTGGTTGGCCGGCGTGTCGAACTCCGGCCGCCACAGGATATCCGAGTCCAGCAGGATCGCTTCCGGCAGCTGGCCCAGCAGGGCCTGGCAGACTGCGGACTTACCGCTGCCGCTGGCGCCCGACACCAGGAGCAGGGGCAGCTGGAGGAAGGGGTGCCGGAAGCCGCACTCGGGGCAGATCGCGGCCGGGCCGGCGGGGTCGATGGCCTTGTCCACGCGATAGAGGCCGCATTGCCAACAGGTGTTCCACATCGCCTGTCGCCATGCCTTTCTGCGCACCGCTCTGCGGTGCCCGGTCAGCCGCCCCCCGCAGGCGGGTACAGGCTAAGCCGGTCGCCGTCGGACACGATCGCGGTGTCCAGGTCGACCACGGCGTGGTTGACGGTGGCCAGGAAGATCTCGCCGGCCGGGATGCCCCAGGTCCGGACCAGCTCGAGGGCGGCCGTGGGCTGGGCGAGGTAGACCTCGAAATCCGACCGCCGCTGCGGCTCGTAGAAGTTTAGGTGGCCGCTCAGGTGAACTATCACGGGGCCAGCTCATCCAAGAGGTCAGCAGCCCATGCCATGTCCAGCTGGCGCAGGCGCTCGCGGCTGGGTGCGGTGGTCACCGGGTCCCAGCCTTTCAAGCGATAGAGTTGCTCCATGGCTTCGGCAAAGGCTTCCCGTGAGACGGCCACGCCGGCCAGGGCCCCGGCGGCCGAGGGGGTGAACAGCCGCCCGGGCAGGGTGTCGTCGGCCGGGCTAAAGCCCTCGCGCAGGTTGAAGATGCGGGCCAGGTTGGTGGCGCGCTCGCCGATTGCCAGCATGTCCTGGACGTCCCATCCGTAGCCGGTGGCGGTGTCGATGGCGGCGACCACGTCGTCGATCTGGATAAACGACCGCGGGGCCGGGCCGAAGTAGCAGAAGCCGGAGGATTTGTGAAAGCTGCTCCAGTTCTCCAGCACGTAGAACTGCTCCGCCTTGGCCGCGCTCAGCTCGCGCGCGGGCAGCGCATCCGTGATGCCCAGCCCGGATGCGGCCTGGAACGAGATCGAGCCCGGGTTGGATAATAGCGTGTCGTGGTAGGCGACCAGGTGATCGGCCCCGGTCTCCGACACGGCATAGCCCAGGCCCACGCCAGCCTTGCCGCGCGGGTCGTGCATCGGGAGCTCCTGCCCCTTGACGTGGAGCGCAAAGAGCGGCGCCTCGCCGCCGATCACGCCGGCAGCCCGGCGCACGCCCTCAGCCAGCAGGTTGCCGATCCCGCGGCGCCGGGCAATCAGGTGGATGGCCTCCAACATGGCGTCCGCGTTGCCAAAGCGCAGGTCCAATCCGCCTGTCTCGTCAGGTGTGAGCAGCCCGTGCTCGAAACACTCCATGGCAAAGGCGATGGTGGCGCTGGTGGAGATGGTATCCAGGGTGTAGATGTTGCACAGCTCGTTGGCTTTGGCGATGGCGGCCAGGTCTTCGACGCCGCAGTTGGAGCCGAAGCCGGCCACGGCCTCGTACTCCGGGCCGCCGTAGATGGGCCGCACAACATACGGGCCGTCCTCCACGGTCACCTCGCGCTTGCAGCGCACCGCACAGGCATAGCAGCTCCGCCTGGCAGTCAGAATCTGGCTCTCGTAGGCCTCCCACTTGATCTGGTCAATGCCGTCGAAGGCGCCCTGGCGGAAGTTATACGTCGGCAGCATACCGCCGGCATTCAGCCCTTCCGTGATGCCCAGCGTGCCCTTGTCCTGCATGTCCCAGCCGATGGGGTGCTCCTTGACCTCCCGCGCCAGCTTCCGGCCGAGCTCGGCCAGGGCCTGGGGGTCGTGGGCCAGGTCCAGGTAGCGGCCGTGGCCGCGCACCGCGATGGCCTTGAGGTTCTTGGAGCCCATCACCGCGCCCATGCCGGTGCGGCCGTTGAAGTGGCGCAGGTCGTGGCCGATGGCCGCGTAGCGCACCAGGTTCTCGCCGGCCAGGCCGATTTGCAGCACCCGGGTGAGCCGGTCGCCCAGCTCGCCGCGGATGGCCTCCTGGACCTGTTGCGGGTCCTTGCCCCACAGCGCGGTGGCGTCTCTGAGCTCGGCCTCCCCGTCCCGGATGGAGAGGTAGACCGGCTGGGCGGCGCAACCGGTGACCACGATGGCATCGAAGCCGGCCAGGCGCAGCTCCGCGCCCCAGAAGCCGCCGGCCTCGGATTCGCCATAGCCACCGGTGAGCGGTGAGCGCGCCGCCACGGTGAAGCGCGTGGCTGTGGACACCGGCGCAGCGGTGAGCAGGCCGTTGGCGATGACCAGGTGGTTGGCCGGGCCCAGCGGATCCACCCCGGCCGGCATCTCCGTGAGCAAGAGGTAGACGGCCAGCGCCTTGCCCCCCGGATAGAGTCGATAGACATCCGCGCCGAGCGTGTCCACCCGAGTCGTGTGTTGCTCCAGGTCCACGCGCAGGACGCGGCCGGCTCTACCATTCTTCTCCATGACCGCGGTCCTGTGGGAGCCTAGTCCACGCAGATCGTAAGCTGCTGGCCGCCCTCCATGATGGGGAAGCAGCCGAAGTTGAGCGTGGTCGGGCTGCAGGCTCCCACCTCTGGCGTGTCACCCGCCAGGCACATGCCCTCACACTGGCTCGAATCGATGCAGGGCTGCCCGGCATCGGTGGTAGGCAAATCACACATGTCCAGTTGCAGCATGCCCTGAGGGCCCCAGGTGCCGCCCAGCGCCAGGCACTCCTCCTCGCTGGCCACGGGTTGGACGGCCGGCGGCGGCGTGGCCGGGGCGGGAACCGCAGTGGCGGTATCCGGCACGATCAGTCGGGGCAGGGTCCCAGGTGCGCAGCCCGTTACCAGCACCAGGCCGATGGCGATCCAGATCGCTTGTAGCAGCTTCCTGCACTTCATTGCTCCTCCGGTTTGAAGCGGGCCATGGCATATACGTCGACGTATTGCCCGGCCCGATAGGCATAGCGGGCCATCGTACCCTCGATCACGAAGCCGAACCTCTGGTACAGGCGAATAGCCGGCTCGTTGTCGGTGAACACCTCCAGCTCCACCCGCAGGAGGTTCAGCCAGTTGTCTGCCACGTCTACTGCCGCCTGCAGCAGCGCTGTGCCCACGCCCTGGCCCTGCCAATCATCCCTGACCGCCATGCCAATCTGGCCCGCGTGCCGGCGCCGCGGCTTGTTGGGATAGGTGTGAATGTCCACCTGCCCGACCACCTCCTCCTCGATGCACGCCACCAGGCTGTAGGCCCCCTCCATGGGCTCGGCCCGGCGGATG
>JAULUH010000154.1:0-4081 GCA_032111745.1 Anaerolineae bacterium
ACCGGAGGAGCCGGAGGGGAACACGGATGCCGGAAGTGAACAGGGGGGACTCTTGAGAAGCCCTGGGGGTGACCGCGTGACGGGCTTCTAGCACGATTCTAGCTCATCTCTAACACAGGTCTAACCCAGGCTACCTATAATGGAGGGGGGAAGGCAGTTGGTCGCCAACGAGCGGCCATGGCGCATACCCCGCGACGCCAGCAAGGGTTGCAGGCCTGGTGTCACCAGGACGAGTTGCGCATCTCAAGACGATGTGATAGAGTGCTGGTGCAACACCGGTTGCTGGCTCGATTGTCCGGGGCACCAACCAGGTAATGAGAGAGACTAAAGGTTATTATGGCAGGCTTTTACGACCCATTCTCGCGAGCGACCACCAGCGTTCCGATGGCCGAATACAGGAAACTGGCGCAGGCCTACAAGGCCTTGACGGCCGAGCACAAACAACTGCTGGATACCCTCAAGCGGCAGGAGCTCAAGCAGGAACAGCAAGCGCAACTTATTGCAGAGCTGAAACGTAGAGTAGAGGAGAGTGAAGTTGAGCTCAGCGCGGCTGAGGCGGAGCTGGCACAGCAACGCAACCAGGCCCGCGCGGCCGAGGCGGAGCTGACTCAGCAGCGCAGCCAGGTGCCAGTGGAGCCTGAGCCCAGGGATGAGGTCGACTGGCGCGAGCAGTACCTGCGCCTGCAGGCCGACCTGGACAATTCCAAGAAGCGCCAGGAGCGTCGCTATGCGCAACGGGCTATGGATGAGCGGCAGCGAATCCTACGAGACATGCTATCGCTGGCCGACAACCTGGAGCTAGGCATCCAGCATCTGCGTCGCGACCAGAAGGCAGGGAAGAGCCCCTGGATGGACAGCTACCTGCAGAACCTGGAATCCACCTACCGGGCCTTCCTGGAGACCTTGAAACGCCATGGCGTGGAGCGCGTCACACCTGAAGGCGAGCCATTCGATCCCCAGGTGCACGAGGCCATGGGCCAGATGCCCAGCGAGGCCGTGCCCGAGGGTGATATTGCCCAGGTCATCCAGTCTGGCTACCTGGACAACGGGCTACTGCTGCGTCCGGCCCGGGTGCTGCTCAGCGCGGGCAGCCCCGATTCCGCGACGGCCTAAGGTTTTCGTTAGCCGTTGGCCTTGAGTGACTTGATGGAATACAAAGATTACTACGCGACGTTAGGTGTACCGAGGAACGCAGATGAGCAGGCCATCAAGAGCGCCTACCGCCAGATGGCCCGCCAGTATCATCCGGACGTCAACGAGGACAAGGCAAAGGCTACGGAGAAGTTCAAGGAGATCAACGAGGCCTATACGGTGTTGTCGGATCCGGCCAAGCGTCGCACCTATGATAGCTTTGGCATGCGCTGGGAGCAGGCGCAGCGCAGCAGCGCGCGGCCTAATGGGCCGGCACCGCAGCAGGCGCGTCCAACCCCCCACACCACCCGTGGCCCTCAAACCGCCCACACGCGCACCATCGATCCAGAGGACCTGGAGCGCATCTTCCGGGCGTTCGGTGGGGCTTATCGTGGCAGCAGCCAACGATCGGGCCAGACGAGCGACTATTCTGAGTTCTTTGAGGCCCTATTTGGCGGCATCTGGGCCGCGGCCAGTGGCCAGAGCGTGGCCCGGGCGGGCCAGGATATCGAACTGGAGGCCGAGATTAGCCTGGAGGAAGCGTTTCGCGGCAGCAAGCGCACGCTCAATTTCGACGATGGCCGTCGCATCGAGGTAACCATCCCGCAAGGGGTGGACACGGGTTCCCGACTGCGGGTGAAAGGCCAGGGGGAGCGGGGGTTCCTGGGGCCGCGCGGGGACCTCTATCTCACGCTGCAAGTTCAGCCGCATGCCCGGTTCACCCGGCAGGGCCATGATTTGCGCGTTCCGGTGACGGTTGACTATGCGACAGCCCGGGACTCGGGTGAGGTACGGGTACCCACGATGGAACGGCTGGTAGTGCTGAAGATCCCGGCGGGCACCCAGAGCGGGCAGGCTTTCCGGTTGCGGGGGTTGGGCATGCCGAGCCTGCAGAATCCGGCGGAGCGCGGTGATCTGTACGCCGTCGTGGACGTAGCGCCGCCCGCGCGGCGCAAGAGTGCGGACGCGTCCGCCGGAGCCGGAACCAAGGCCAGGGATCCCTGGGCGTGGCTCAAGGGGCGTTTTCGCCGCAACGCGGCGCTGGCATTGATTGCTGTCGGGGTGTTAGCCGTGGTGTGGGAAGCGGCCACGGTGGGAATAGCACCGTGGCTGCCGCTGATGGCCCTGGGAGCTATCCTGCTGGCGCAGAGCGTGTTCAGCCGGTCGATCTGGATTGCCCTGGGCGGGCTCACGACCCTGTTGGCCGGCGGCCTTCTGGCGGCCCAGCTGGATGCGTCAGATGCGCAGCTAATAGCACAGGCGTGGCCGGTGCTGCTGTTGGCGGGTGGGTTCTTGTTGTGGCCCAGGAGGGGGGTTGGCGCTGGCCAGGCGCGGTTGCGGCTTGATTAGCGGAGCGGCTGGCGGAGGGTGCGGCCTGGAACACGATGACGCGAAACGCCACGAAGGCGTGGAATGGAGATGTGTGACCATCGAGTCGTGGGCTGGGGAATTTGCATAATTTCGAATGTTAAGGGATAATGGTTAAGTCCAGCCGTTTGGACGACTGGCTGCCTCAACGCCGCAGGTCCTCTCCAGTACTCCGTAGAGTTCTCGGTAGGCTTCCCTCGGGCGCTTGTGTTCGCAGCAGAAGGCTCTTACCGACCGGGTAAGGGCAGTGAAGTCCTGCCGTTTGAGCAGGTGCAAGCTTGGAATGCACCATGCGGTGCAGCAAATTCAGTAGTGCCCACGACAAGAGTGGGTATAGGAGTAGGAAGTGACTACCAGGATCTATTGCGGCAATCTGCCCTTCAGCGCCTCTGAGGAGGACGTTCGGGGTCTCTTTGAAGAGTATGGTGCGGTGCACGCGGTCGACTTGATGTACGACCGTGAGAGCGGCCGCCCGCGAGGCTTCGGCTTCGTCGAGATGGACCCCAGCGAAGCCCAGGCAGCTATCGAGGGTCTCGATGGCATGGCCTACGGCGGGCGCAACCTGCGCGTCAACGAAGCCAAGCCCCGCGAGGAGAATCGCGGTGGTGGCGGCGGTGGCCGGCGCGGCGGGTACGGCGGCGGCGGTCGATACTAAACCGATAATTCGACACCACCAGCAGATTTAGTCTGCTACAGAAGGGGCCCGGGACGACCGGGCCCTTTTTGCTTGGCGGAGCCTGGATTGACGGCTGGTGGTGGCCATGATACAATCCCGTCCTCGATCATGCAGGATGGACCGCTGGCCTTGGGTCCGTTGCCCCCTGGCACAAGGGATCGACAACGGAGGTTACGGTGAGCAAGACCTTTCACATTCACACGTTTGGATGCCAGATGAACGTGGCCGATAGCGGCCACGTGGCGGCAGAGCTGGAGGCTTTGGGTTATCGTCCGGTAGACCAGGCCGACGACGCGGATATCGTGGTCGTCAACACCTGTGTGGTACGCCAGAGCGCCGAGGAGAAGGCGATTGGCAAGCTTGGCGCCCTGATGCCCCTCAAGCGCCGCCGGCCTGGCGTGGTGATTGGGCTGATGGGGTGCATGGTGGGGGTGAAGCCGAGCCCTGTGCTGGCCGGCCGTTTTCCGTGGGTCGACGTCTTCATGCCACCATCGGAGCCAGGTCCGCTGGTAGGATACCTATTGGAGCAGGAGATAGCCCGGGAGGCCAGGTCGGTGGAGGAGGCTGGGGTATTGGCGCGGCACGCCCTGCAGGATGGGGAACCGGACGCCATGGGAGCGCTGCCCGGCCGGGCAGGCAGCCTGTTGCAGTCGGTGCGGCATTTGGCCCAGCACGGCCAGGCGCCGGTGGCAGCCCACGTGCCCATCGTGTACGGCTGCTCCCATGCCTGTACCTTCTGCATCATTCCCTTCCGCCGCGGGGTGGAGCGCAGCCGGCCGCTGGAGGAGATCGTGGCGGAGGTGCGCGATCTGGTTAGCCAGGGGGTGCGAGAGGTCACACTGCTGGGCCAGATCGTGGATCGCTATGGCTACGACCTACCGGGACAGCGCCCTGACCTGGCAGACC
>JAULUH010000155.1:0-2834 GCA_032111745.1 Anaerolineae bacterium
TGATCGTGGGCAAGGTGGCGCCCTATGTGCTGATCGGCTTCTTCGACCTGCTGGAGATTTTGGCGATCGGGGTGTTCTGGTTCAAGGTGCCGGTGCACGGCAGCGTGCCGCTGCTACTGGGGCTGGCCTGCCTGTTCCTGTTGACCTCGCTGGGGCTGGGGCTGTTGATCTCGTCGGTCTCGGCCACGCAGCGGGAGGCGATGCTGCTGACGTATTTCATCTTTCTGCCCACGATCTTCCTGTCGGGGTTCTTCTTTCCGGTGGACGCCATGCCGCCAGGGCTGCAGATGCTAAGCCGGGTAGTGCCGCTGACCTACATCCTGGTGATCACGCGCGGGATCATCCTGAAGGGGGTGGGGTTGCCGGAGCTGGGCCCGTCGGTAGCGGCGGTGGGGGTGTTTGGGGTGGTGCTGCTGGTGCTGGCCAGCGCGCGGTTTCGGAAGCAGATGGGGTAGGGGTGAGGGTGGGCTGGCGTTTGGAACACGATTCCGCGAAGGGCCGCGAAGGTCACGAAGCGCGAAGGGCGCGAAGCACGAAGATGGGAAGTATCGGCTAGTGGAAGAGAGCGGATGGGAGCAGGTCTTTGGGTGTGAACGATGTTGGCCAGCTGATGCGGGAGCCGCGTGGGAGGCGCGCAGGGCGCATGCTCTGGTGGCGGATCTGATCGACGAGCCGCACTGGCACGTCATGATCCTGGCCTGCCCCGATTGCGGCCAGCGCTTTGTCTCGATCTTCGCCGAGACGATCGACTGGGTGGACGGCGACGACCCGCAGTTCTGGTCGCTTTTGCCCATCAGCGGGGCGGAGGCGTTGGACCTGGTGCTCCAGGGATATGCACTGACCGAAGCCGGGCTCAGCGCGCTGGGGCGCGGCCGGCGCTGCCTGCGCCTCGATCACCCCAAGGGCACAGCCCCGCATATCTACTGGACCACGGGCGTCTCGATCGATCACCACGACTGAGCCCGAGTGCTTGTTTCCCGCCGTCACCACACCGATTGCGGTTCGAGCCGCTGTCGCTGCCACCGTCTATCTCCTCCTGGGCGCGGCCCTGCGCCCGTGGCTATCACCCGCATGGCTTGGCCTTTGCCTCGCACCCTGCCGTTCCCCTGGACTGCGTCGAGGTCCGCATCCCTTTGGCGGGGAGGCCCTGGGCGGGGAGACCCCGCCCCTACGGTATGATGGGCATCGCTTATCCATGTGGATTCGGTGTCGATGGTGGCCTTCCTGGCGTGGGGATTGGTCAGGGGCAAGAGTGATCGGCCGCATACCAGCGCAGCGCCGCACCCCTTGGGCAGTGCCCAGACCCCAGCCCATTGTAGGGGCGGGGCTCTGTCCTGTCTGTTCCAACGATTTCGGTGATGTGCATAACGATGCAGCGCTGCGGCCGGGTCCCTGGGTTCCTGGATCCCTGGATCACGAACGCGCGAAGGTTAGGCGAATGCACGGAGCACGAAGCACGGAGGGCCGCCCCTACGGCGCGGGGGTGAGGGCTTCTACGGCGGGCAGGAAGACCTCCTGGTAGAGGGTATCGTGCTCGGCGGGGAGCGACTGGAGGAGGACGATGTAGGCGGCGGCGGGCGTTTCGGCCAGGGCCAGGTCGACGGTGACCAGACCGGTGCCGGGGACGTCGACGGGAATCTCGTAACGGGTCCAGGCCAGGGCGGCGGTCTCCAGGGTTTCGGCGGGCTCGGGGAGCTCCGCCAGGCCGAGCTGGGGAAGCAGGCGGGCGGCGAGCTGGTCCGCGGTCATGCCGGGCGCAGCCTGCTGGATGAGGCGCACCAGGTCGGTGGCGCCCTGGCCGCGGTTGCGCACGCCGGGGCCGAGCTCGGCCCAGCCCTCAGGTGCCACGCCCTGGAGGCCGAAGGTGTCGTCGGTGAAGGGGGCCAGGGTGATGGCAGCGGGCGTGGTGCTTTCGGAGACCTCCGCGGGCTGCACGGAGTCCAGGGCGGGCAGGAAGATGGACTGGTAGTAGGCCTCCTGGTCGGCGAGCTGGCTCTGGAGCACGACCAGCAGGGTGGTGCCATCGTCGCGGGGGGCCACGGCGAAGTCCACCACGATGCCCTGCACCTCCACCTGGTAGAGGGTCCAATCGAACGCGGCCTCTCGGGTGCCTACGCTCTCCGGTGCCGCGGCCTGCTGCAGCTGCCCCTGCAGGAGGCGCACGACCTCCTCCGGTGCCATAGGCAGCACGTCATAGACTAAGCCGGTGGGATCCAGGGAATCCTGGCGGCGGCGGAAGGTGCCGCTGGCGGGCTCTTCCCATCCCTGCGGGCTTACAGCGCTGAGGCCGGCGGCGGGGTAGGTGAAGGGGACCAGGGTGATCTCGGCGGAGGCCTCCCGGGGCAGGTCGAAGGCGATGCCAGGCATTTCGGCGATGCAGGAGGCATCGGGCTCCTGCGTGGGGTCGGCGATGAAATCCAGGGCGATGGTCTGGGCGCACTGGCTGGAGACCAGGACGGTATGGCCGACGGCAGGGAAGGTGTACAGGTAGCTGTTGGACAGGGTCTCGGCGACCTGTTGCGCGTATTCGGTGGGGGTGACGGGGTCCAGCTCGCCCTCCAGCAGCACGGTGGGGATGTCGCTGACCACCGGCTCCTTCACGGCGGGATCGGCCTCTGCCACGGGCCAGTTCTGGCAGATGCCGAAGAAGCCGTACTCGATGGTGTCCTCGGGATCCCCCCTGCCGCGCAGCTCCGGCGGGACCTCCGCCAGCACATCCAGGTAGTCTTCCGGGGTCATGCCGATGAGGTCCTCGGCGCACAGCACGGAGAAGAGCATGCCGCGCGAGGTGGCGTTGACCAGGAGGACTTCGAGAGCGCTGAGGCGGGTCATGA
>JAULUH010000156.1:0-63664 GCA_032111745.1 Anaerolineae bacterium
TGCTCCACCGCAAACGCCTCGGCCACCGCCGTCGTCCGGTCTGTGCTGCCGTTCTCCACCACCAGCACCTCGGCCTCATAGCCCTGCCCCTGCAGGAACTGGTCGATCTTCTCCAGGGACCCTGGCAGCCGATGCTCCTCGTTGTACGCCGGGATGATGATGGACAGCAGCGGCGTGGATGTTGGACCCTGATTGGACGTCATAACCGGAGGATTATAAGCCCCAGAGAGCATTCCACAAAACCACGAAACGCCTCACGGAAGACCTGCTTCCGAACCTTTGGTGCCGCTAGGCGCCCTGCAGCGCCCGCTACAGGAGATCGCTGGGTCATCGCCCTCGTAGGCTTCTGTATAGCGGATGCATGACCTGGATAATCTCAGCCAGCCGGCGGGCGACCTGGTCGAGATAGCCGGCGTCGTACGGCAAGAGGGGGATGGTATCGTACACCTTGGTCCAGCCCCGGTCCCACGGCTCGGCCTCAACCCCCTCACCCAGCTCGTGCTTGAGCTCCAGCAGGTGGCCAGCGAAGCCCCGGAGCAGGCCCTGGTTGTCGGCGGCGCTGCGGCTCTCGAAGTGTAGCCCCAACTCGAGGCGGTCGCCCAGCCGCGGGGGCACCCGGGACACCTCGTAGTGGAAGCGCGAATCGTCGTCATACAACTGGACGCCCCAGGGCCATACCCGGCCGCGCTGTAGGAGGGGCCCCTCCGGCAGGTGGCGGCGCACGGCGTCGGGCACCGCGGCCATAAACTCACTGCTTCTCATTCGCCGTCTATACCAGGTTCGACATCCAGGGCCTACCCAGGGGGATCCTGGGTACCGCTCGAGCCATCCAATCCCAGGTCGCCGGCCACACCCTGTAGCGCGGCCAGCACGAACCCGATGTGCTCGTCCAGGTCCTCGCCCAGCTCGGCGGTAAATTCCTCGATCTCGTGGCGGTTGATGGCCGCGGCAAAGGCCTTGTCCTTCCACTTCTTGCGCACCGACCTCACGGTGACATCGCGCAGGTCCCGGCTGGGCCGGACGTAGCCCACGGCCATGATTAGCCCCGTGAGCTCGTCCACGGCCACCAGGGCACTGTCCAGGCGGGTAGTGCGCGGGATGCCCAGGTAGGGCGCGTGGCCCTCCACGGCGTGGATCAGCTCCAGGGGGTAATCCAGCTGGCGGAACAGCCGCAGCCCGGTGCGGGGGTGGCCGTCGACGGGGTCGTCCATGTCGGGGAAGCGCTCGAAGTCCAGGTCGTGCAGCAGCCCGGTGATGCCCCACAGCGCCTCATCCTCGCCGTATATACGAGCATAGGCGCGCAGAGACGCCTCCACGGCCAGCACATGCTTGCGCAGGCTGTCGGACTGGATCCACTGGCAGAGCAGGTCCCAGGCTTCGTCACGGGTAGGCAGCGGCACAGGCTCATCGTCCTCCTGCAGTGGGATGTGGGTCGGCCGCCGCTATTCTAACACGGATAGGCTGAGAGAACAAGAGAATTGACGATCTGTTCTACCTGCTGGGCCGAAAAAGGGGGTGGCGACCGCCAGTGTGACGGTGCCGCACCGCCTCAGGTTCTGCTCGACTGTAGGTATGCACCCAACTCAACATGGTATCGTCCGTGTGCCCTGTGTCCTTTGGCCACTGCGGCGCATTTCTCTGACGAGCAGCACAAGGCCAACGGCCAAAACGATCAGAGGCCGGGGGAGCCCCTTCATGTATCAGCCCTTTGCGCGCAGCACCAGGACTACCATGGCCGCGATGACCAGCAGGGCGGCTACCAGCGAGCCGATGGCGATAATCGCCAGTAGCCCGCCCCGGCTGAGGCCGTCCTGCGTCGTCGGGCCACGGGTGGGACGCGGCACGCGCAGGGGTGGCTCAGAGCGGGGTTCTGAAGTCGCTGTAGGCGCTACCAGCGCCAGGGTATCGGGGGTGGGCGTTGAGGTGGTCGCCTGAGCAGCCGGCTCGACGCCAGGTGCGGTAGGCTCAACCGCTGCCTGGAGCTGGGCAGGTGGGGATGGTGACGTGGCAGGTTCCGGCTGGGGCAGCGCACTGCCTGGCAAGGGATTGGTAGCTGACGGCGTGGTTGACAGTGGCAAGGTGGCCACTACTGGGGCCGAGGTAGGCGTGCCCGCGGTGGGAGGAGTGGGCGACGGCGCTGCCGGGATCGGCGTAGCCGGCACGAGCGTGCTGGTGGCGGGAACCGCGGTCGGCAGCGGTGTGTTGGTGGACGCCTGCACAGCCGACGTGGGCGACGGATTGACTGCAGGCGTCTGGGCCGGCTGCTGCGTGGGGGTGGACGTGGGCACGACCACCACCGGAGCGACAGTAGCCGTGGCGGTGGCCGTGGATGTTGGCGGAGTCTCCGCTGCCACTCTGAGGTTGAGTTCTGTCACGACTCCAGCTTGATACGCATAGCTGTCCTGCCATTCGCCGCCAGGCACGGCGACCTGAGCCTTCACGCCGTCAACAAAGAACTCGATGGGGGCATTGGTCTGGATACTGCCCTGGACCCCTAGCTTTGGCTCAGCGATGGTGCGTCCACCGTAGCGGCCGGCCACTGTCACTTGAATGGGATTGCCCTGGATGCCGACCTTGACCCCGGCGCCTCGTGCCTCTACCTGGGCGCCGACTGGCGCCGGACTGCCGTTCACTTCGGCAGTGCCGTAGAAGGCCTGGGGTGGCTCGGGAACTTGCGCAATCGCCGGAGTCGCAGTGAAGGTCGCAGCCAAGACCGCGCCGAAGATCAGCAATATGGTGGTGCACCTGTTCATGGGGTTGCCGGTGAGGAGCACAAAAGGAAAGCAGGGGGTTACCCAGACCCCCTGCTTCTCGTGTATCAGTATACTTCGATGAGAGTGAGGTACTTCAGGTAGATTACCTTGCTGAACGTCACCTCGATGGTGTGGTTGGCCGTGACGTTGGGGAAGGTGTAGCTTGTGATCGGGCCCTGCGAGACGCCATCTACTTTCACGTCGGCGACGGCGTAGCCGGTGCTAGGCGTGATGGTGAAGGTCTGGTCCGCGCCGTACTCCACACTGACCGCACCCGACGGGGATATGCTCCCGCCTGGCCCTGCCGTTGCCGTGATCGTGTAGAAGATCCTCGCGAAGGTGGCCTCGATGGTGTGATTGGCCGTGACGTTGGGGAAGGTGTAGCTTGGGATCGGGCCCTGCGAGACGCCATCTACTTTCACGTCGGCAATGACGTAGCCGGTGCCAGGTGTGATGGTGAAGGTCTGGTCCGCGCCGCAAGCCACGTTGACTGAGCCCGATGGAGATATGCTCCCGCCCGGCCCAGCCGATGCCGTGATCGTGCTGCCGACTACAATCATCAGGTCCAGGTTGGTACTTCCGGCGTCCTTGAAGGGATAGGTGTCTGACCATGTCCCCGTAGCTACATCATACAGCCGCGCCCACACACCGCCCACGTAGAACGCGATGGGCTCACCCGGTACGGCGCCGCTGCCCGCAGGGTCCGAGCCGCGCCCGGGAACGTAGAAGGCGGAATCATAACCGTACCTGCTCAAGGAGTCCACGGTGGTAGTGGCCTCGCCGGTCCAGCCCGGCTCGGTCGACCGCGCCGTGACCAGCGTGCCAGCCGGCAGCGTCCTGCCGCAGTCCGTGCGCACGTTGCCATAGAACCAGTGCGGGCGGCCGGGAATCTCTGGACCCACGGCCTCCGATGACCATGCCGACGCAACCGTTGCCAGCACGAGCATCAACACGACGGCCACTACCAGGGTCAGCCCCAGTTTCCTAGTAAGTGCAGCATCCAACCGTCTCATCGATTCATCTCCTTACAAGGTCGAAAAGGCCCTGCGTTGCCTTCTCGGTGAGACTGTAGCGTTCACCCATTCAATGGATGACTGCCATGTGCTTACCGCAGAACTGGCAGGAGCCCACCGGCTCCTGCCAGTTCCCAGACAACCTCGGTATTCAAGTCCTAATCGAGATCGTCAAGTGAACCGACCTTACGGGTTGATGGTCCCGTCCTCGGAAACTGCCAACCAGTAGCCGGCACCCGGGACCATCGAGGACCAATCGTACACCTGAACCCACACCTCGCTCCAGGCGTCGTAGCGCCAGAACGATTCGACCGACTGATAGAGGGGGAAACCGAGATAGTCGAACGCGCTGTTGCAGCACCACCAGGTTGGCTCACCCCACTGGGTGTAGCCGATGAGATTCCAATCCTCGTACACGCGGTACGTAGGCGGCATCCCCTCGCTCCAGGTGCCGACGAAGGTCAGGTCTTCCGCTGCTGCCATCTCGATCCAGTAACCCTTGCCATCTTCGATCTTGGTCAAGGTATCCCCTGGAGCACCCGCGGGCGCAGTCCACTTGTGCCAGGTGCCGCTCGGGCGATCGTACGTCAGTACCTGCTTCACACTATTGTGTGCGATAAGGTGAAGCAGGACGTCCTCGATGTCTTCGTCGTAGAGCACCAGCGGCGTCGAGATCAGGTTCCAGCCCGGCCGCAGGCTGGTGGTGTAGCGGTTCTGCACATAGACCAGATTCCAGTCACATGCCGTGAGGCCGACAAGGTTTGTGGCGCAGATGCGAACATAACCCTCGTCGTCCGGCACCTGGCTCGTATCCCAGCGGGCCTCATACTGGTGCGGAATGCCAGGGGTCGGCACGCCGTCCGCAATCCAGACCCAGTCCTCATCGGTAAGCCCGCACCAGCCTTCCGGAGCCCGCCAGTTGCTGAGGACGCAGTACTCGAACACGACCGACACGATATCGGTGCCGTCGAAGGCCCAGTCATCCTCGGCTGTGCCAACCATCAAGTAGTCCTGGCCCGTCACCCAGGCTCCATAAGCTGGCTTGACCAGCTCGACCCACGGAGAGGTGTCGTCAACAAGCACTGCGCTCGAGACCTTGTCGCAGAAAAGCGGCGGCATGTCCCAGTCATAGTCCATGACGCAGACTACGATGTCGTACCAACCGCTCGCCAACCACCACGGAACGTAGATCGAGGAAGTGAGATCGTTGGGTCCCGTGCCCAGTGTGGGAGCGTCAACGATCTCTTGGACTTCCGATATCACAGAGTTGTACTTGTCCTGCAACCGTACACGGACCCACACGTCGTCCACCTGGGTGCCCACGATAGCGACAGTGTAGCCAACCTCGAGGCTACTGTCCGGTTGGACAAATGCTGGGTCGTCGGCAGTCGGCGACGTGATCACGACCCCATGCACCCATTCCGGGGCAGCAACCGCAACCGGAGCCAGCATGGCCAGCATGATGAACACCGTGAGCGCTAAGGTTAGCAGGGGACGAGTTGACCTGTGAGAACGAGACATTTGATCCTCCTTGACTGATTGTCATGACAATGATCCCGCTGGCTTCAATACCGGCCTGCGGTGGACCCACATCTGAAACCGTGCATCAACGATACGCCTGTAGCCTTCAGCCAAATCACCTCCTCTCGGATAATTGCACTGTTGATAAAGGTACCCGACACCGCGGATGGTGCGGATTAAGCGTGGCTGACTGGAATTGAGTTCCGCCTTCCGGCGCAGCCGTGGATTAGATGAGTCGCCGCGCTCCACACAGACTACGAATGGATCATAACACACGAGGCCCCGCCTGTCAAGCATTTGTACAGGGCTTCGCAAAAGTCGCAGACCATCATGATCGACCAACGCTCAAGTAGTTTCGCAGGTAACCGATCAGACATAAGACCAGCCTTCGCATACCATTTGCGCAGCTTCTCGGCGCTAGTCCGAGGTCTGAATGCTGCAGAAGGCTCATCCTTCAGGACTCTTGAGAAGCCCTATCAGGTGCGTCACCACGCTCCGCACTGACGCTCCCTCTACTGGCACCCCGGTGATCGCACTGCCGAGGTCCTCCATCGCCAGGACCTGACCGGCCCGCACCACCATGGCCGAAAATACTACAACCTCTCCGGGGGTCAACCATTGGGCGTGTTCACATCGCACGCGCCGGTTGAACCAGAGCGGCGAAACGTTCAAGAGGATCGAACCAATAATAGTATATCACAACAATGGACAGAGCAATATGATCTGCGTCATATTTTTGCGGCAATGTGGCGTTGTCAGCCCATTCGCTGTCCTGTTGCCAATACCCTAGGCAGTGCTCACACCAAGATACTCACGTGAATTACCGACAACGGTGCCATCAATCTCATTCGCCGAGCCGGCTATCGTTACATCCCGGGTGCCAAGCGCTTTCTGTCAGCAAGACCCGACCGGAGCCCTGCCCTTCTGTATGCCCCGTAATCGTCAGAGAACTGAGAACCCTACCCCTGACCCCTGTATTGACACCCAGAACACTTGTTCGTATAATAGAATCAGGAGCCGTTCCATGCACATCCAGCGTACCCTCGACCTGCATGAAAAAGTTGGCCTGCTGGGCCAGCAGGCCCAATATGACCTGTGCGAGGTGGCCGGCCAGCCTACGCCGGTACCGGGCGCGGCCCCAGGGAGCCGGGTGCCGGACGTGAGCGATTCCGTGGCCACCGTGATCGGTAAGGGTGGGCGTCGGGTGCCCCTGCTGCGCATCATGCAGACCAGCGCCTGCGAGAAGAACTGCTACTACTGCCCATTCCGCGCCGGCCGCTCGCTGCGCCGGGCCACGCTGCAGCCCGAGGAACTGGCGGCGGCCTTCGACCAGATGCAGCGCCGCGGCCTGGTGGAGGGACTCTTCCTGAGCTCCGGCATCATCGGCACCGCCCGCACCATGGATCGCATGCTGGCTACCGTGGAGCTGGTGCGCCAGAAGTACCAGTGGCGCGGCTACATCCACCTCAAGATCATGCCCAACGTCGAGGAGGCCCAGATCGAGGCCGCGGTGCGGCTGGCGGACCGGGTGTCGGTGAACCTGGAGGCGCCCAACGAGCAGCGGCTGGCTGCGCTGGCCCCCAAGAAGGAGTTCGCCCACGGCCTGGTAGAGCCGCTGCAGCGGGCCTGGGCCGTGGTACGCCGCCTGCGCCACGCCGGCTATCACGTGGCCGGCGCCGGGGCCAGCACCCAGTTCGTGGTAGGACCGGCCGGCGAGAGCGACCAGGAGCTGTTGGCCACCAGCCAGATGCTGTACCACCGGATGGGCGTGCGCCGGGCCTATTACTCGGCCTTCAACCCCATCTCCGACACGCCGCTGGAGGGCGCCGCGGCCACCCCGCCCCTGCGAGAGCACCGCCTCTACCAGGCCGACTTCATGCTGCGCCAGTACGGCTTCGACGTCGCCGAGCTGCCCTTCGACGCCGCGGGCAACCTGGCCGCGGACCGGGACCCTAAGGTGGCCTGGGCACAGGCCCATCCTGAGGCCTTCCCGGTGGAGGTAAATCAGGCCCCCCAGGCCATGCTGCTGCGGGTGCCGGGCATCGGCCCGCTGGGCGCGGCGAGCATCGTACGCGCTCGCCGCCAGGGCAGGCTGGCGTCCCTGTCTGACCTGCAGAAGCTGGGCGTGCGCGCCAGCCACGCCGCACCCTACATCCTCCTCGACGGCCGGCGGCCGGCGTACCAACTCAGTCTCTTCGCCACGTAGGAGTCACAAAGGCGTGTGAAGGCCTACACTCTCATCTAAATCTCGCGTCCGAAGTCAGGCACGAAGAAGCACTTGACAATATTAAAGGTTTATGGTAAACTAGTGACATCAGCAACGAGCCAGTGATCTGGCAAGGGCCAGAGTACGCTGACTCCTGGTATCGGAGATGTCCTATCTACAGGGCATCGCCAGTATTGTGTGAATGATCAGTTCATCGTGGCTGCACTGCGTCGATGCTGAAGGAACTGAGCATGGCACGGCCGAGACGAGGGCATACTGCAAGCCCTCTTCCCCTCGAATGCTCCGCAGGTATCTGGTCCGCAGGGGATGCCTCTTGCAGAGGGCATAGCATCGCGGCGAACGCCTACCTCCCTTCCACCGTTGGTCATGGAGCCGGGAGCTGGCCATTGCCGGCAATGGTGGCCCGAGATTGTCGCAAGACCCGACTGATGCGCACCACGCAAGCTGATCCCCCTGGCCGGTCAGGCCATTTCATGAGAACAGCGTTATAGGGTCATTGACCAGAGGAGGAGTCATGTCCTGGACCACTCAATTCGGAAGCCCCACGCGCACTAGCTACACCTCAATTGACCGGGCGGACACAGCGATGGTCGGACACGCCTACATGGAGTTTGAGCCGTATATCGGGACGTGGGTACAGCCCGTTTCCAACGCAACTGGAACGGTTGTGTTTTTTCCAGCCGCCGATGGTGTGCGGGCGATCAACATTGACCCCGGGAACTCTCCCTACATGAGCGTGCGGTGGGGCTTTCCGACAAAACGCCCGGTCGAGGATACCGTGACGTTTCACAACGGGTACGTCTACTTCACCTGTTTGGATCATCGCATTTACAAGGTGAACGCAGATACAGGAGCGGAGGTCTGGTCCTGGGAGGGACCGGCGGGCTTCTCCGTCAACCCATTGGTTGTGACAGTGGGCGGAGACGTAATGGTTTTCGCAGGGTGCCGCAACGGAGTTTTCTACGCGTTAACAGATCACGGGTCCAGCGCGTCAGTGGCGTGGGAGTTCGATACCGGCTATCCCGTTCTCAACAGCGCCACGGCAAATGCGAATTCAAATACTACCGTCGTGTGGTGGTGTAGCATGGACGGACACGTCTATCGGGCGAACGCGGCGAACGGCTCGAGCCGCGTGCAGTCCGCCAAACTCCTGACCGCTGGCTTTCGCATGGCGCCGGTTGTGTACGACTCCTCCAACGACCTGCTATATGTTTCAATTGAACGTAACTGGAAGCAGGCTACGGAGCGTGGCCCTGGAACCTGGGACGCGTCGCAAATGGTCATCGGCCCCAGCATTGAAAGCTGGTGGCTCCGCCAGGGGGAAGCCGATGAAAGCAACAACGGCATATGGTTCTGGAAACGGGTAACTGGCGTGAACGGGCCATGGCCCGGAGGCGCGTCGTCTACGGTGATCGACTTCCTGCAAGACCCGGATGATACTAGATACAGGCGGTCACTAGGAATGTTTGATGATTCGCCTAACGGGGACGGGAAAGCGGAGTATCGCAACCTGATTATCCTCAATGGCACGACTATGGCAGAAAAGACCTGGGACTTTGGCGATGGTGTGCAACGCAGAGCGCCGATCCTTAACCACGACGGACACACCCGCCCGCGGCCAGGGATTGCTATACTGCCAGACGGCACGGCTGTTTTCTACATGCTGTCGGTTGACAACCAGTATATCTCTGTGGCCTACCTCTATCGCTGGGTACCGGGATCCCGATACGCATGGCCTGTGCCTGGAAGCGCACACAACCAAGATGAAGCGATGCAACCAACCGTGGGTCCGGTGTGGGCAGACGCCCCCTATGGGTGGGAGCACGGCACGGACGGGAACAAACACTCTAGCGCCAGCGGCGGTAAGGCGTCTTTCACTAACTTTGACGCCTTTTCCCCTAGATGCGGGGCTGACTCGTATTTCCAGGGCCCCTACGATGCGTCGATGGGTGGGGCATATTTGGCGTTCGGGGGATCGAAGGGAATATACTGCCCACTGCAACCATATGGTCACCAAGTAATCTTGAGCGAAACCTGCGTGGTATACCTGGCATATAATTGCCTGATCATGTGGACCACTACGGGGACCGACGAAAAGGCGCGAGTGGGCAACGTGGTGCCGCGCATGGACACATCCACAGCGCATCCCTTGCCATCTGTCAGCGTCGCAGATGTCCAGGCGCGACTTGAGGCGGAAGTAGCCAGTGTGCTATCGCTCAGTGGGGGAAATAAGCTGCTACGCCCTGCGTATGTCTCTCATTCCAACCTGGACAGGACGGCTGAGAATGAAACAGCCAATATCCCCTACAACCTGCAATACGAACGCGATTTGGCGCGGACGTATGTGGCGCTCTGCAGCGCCGCCGAGCACGTAGGCAACCCCGCGCCGATCAAGGCATACATCAAGTGGCTGTGGCAAAACTACCCGCCATATAACCAGCCCGGCCTGATCGCATGGACAGGAGAGGCCCGCGAGTGGAGCACAATCCCCGATGGGGCATGGAAGGACGGGGACGGGAATAGTCGCAATTTGGAGACGGACTGGGTGACCTATGAGCAAGGTCCGTGGGGCTGGAACCCGTACAGGGTGTACGCAACCATGCGAGTCTGCCAAGTCCTGGCAGACGACCCTGACATTGACCCAGCAGACGCATGGGATTACCTGTTTGAGCACTGGAGCGGGTCCGGTGTCTTTGCGGACACGTTCGCCTACAAGGATACTCCCTACGAGACAGATCAGATTGACAAAAAGGATGCTCTGATCGCCTGCTACGCGGCGGGCATGATCGGGGCAAAATGGATATGCGAGCAGGTTGGGGACACCGTGCGGGCGGCTCAGTGCGATACCAAGCTTGCCGACCTGGCACAGAAATATGATGACGCGTGGACAAATCCGTTTCGACCTCTAGGGGTTGCGGGCACGGATGACCCTTACCCTATAACAGGTCTGGGATCACAGATCCCGTGGAAAACCGGCAGGATATGGAATCTGTCCCGCTGGTGGTACTGGATGACGCCTGAGTTCGCAGAGTACCTACAGGACAACCACGCCGACATTGTAGCAACGATGCAAAACGGTATTGCCGAATATTGGAGCCTGGCCCCGTACTGGTACTTGACTCACTTCCACGCATCGATGAACGAAGCGACTATGGGGCCGCTGCATGACAGGTCGATGCTCCAGGGAGAAGCACTGTTTGGCAGGGAGTCTCAGCAGGACTTGTTCTCATTGTTAGATATCCCGGCCTACACCGGAGATATGCTGTACATTCAGAACTTGGTTATGGCACTGGAGGCATCGAGTCCTCCTTCCGCTCCAACCTTTGGAGCCATCTCTGTTCCGAGCGCGACACCTCAGTACGATACCGTAGAGATCGACTTCGATCTGTCAACCGTAGCCACAAACCTGTTTCTACCCTATGACTCAGCGCCGCCCGCTGGCCAGGTTACTGTTGGCGTCACCGTGGACGCCCATTTCACCGATCCCCATGGTGAGATCCACACTGTGCCCGCATTCTACTACCGGCACTTCACCACAGAGCGGCGCAATAATCGGGATTGGGTCTATCCGGATCCATCTGGAGACACCTGGAAGATCCGCTTCACACCACCCCTGCCCGGAACCTGGAGCCTGGTCCTCTCGGCGGAGGATGCGGGTGGCTCAGCCACCTCTGAGGTCTATACCATCGAGGTGCCAGAAGCTGCGAAACCCGGCTTCCTCGAAGTTAGCCCCACCGATCCTCGCTACTTTCAACGGGAGAACGGCACCTACTTCTCAGGCCTGGGCTTCAACACAGCCTGGCAGGAATTCGACTGGAACAATCCCACCACCGCCGAGGCGCGCATACGGTCGAACGCCAACTACGGCATCAACCTGTTGCGGTACTGGCCCAGCGAGATGCCCCTGTTCGGCGGCCTGATCAACCCGTTGCGCCAATGGGACGCCGACCAGACCGGCGATACCGAGCCAGCCATCAGCCTGTTCGACGCTGATAACCAACCGGGACCCGGTTACTCCGCAGAGGTCTTGTGGCGCCTACACACGACCCGGGGCAGCAATTTCACACGCTTCCTAGCCCTGGGTTGGTTGACCGAACCGCTGGCGGTCAAGCCCGACACCACCTACCGCGTCTCCCTGAAGCTGCTCATCCCGCAAGACCTGCTGCCCGCGGCAGCCGGTGACGCCGGTTTCGTGATCAAAAGCCATCCCGGCTGGCTGGATGCCGACCAGGGGGTTAGCAACATGTTTGGCCAGCCCCAATCTGCCTACCATCTCTCGACCGAGGAGCGGTGGCAGACTGTGTCCTGCCTCTATACCACGGGCAGCGCCGAATACTACCTGCCCTGGCTGTATTTCGCGCTGGTGAATGTGGCGGCCGACGAGAAGATCGTCTACTTCGACGATGTACAAATTGCGGAGAGCCTCGGGGGAGGACGCTACGGGCCCAACCTGTTCGACAAGGGCGTGGCGTCTCAACATGAGTACGTCAGCCAGCGCTATTCATGGGCCCTGGATCACTTCCTCGACTACGCCGGGCACCAGGGGGTTGCGCTCAAGCTAGTGCTGTTGGAGAAGAACGACAGCATCTTCTGCCGGATCGGGGAGGATGGATCTGTAGGTGTAGACTACAGCAATGACAACTTCTACGGTCCGGCGGACCAGAGCGTGACCCGGAGCCGTTGGCTGCAGCAGGCGTTCTGGCGCTACTGTCAGGCCCGCTGGGGCTATTCGACGGCCGTCCATTCCTGGGAGTTGTGCAACGAGGGTGACCCAGGGAGTGTGCGCCACTACAATCTAGCCCAGTTCATGGCTGCCTACTTCAACACATTCACAGCCAACCATCACCCCAGCACCACCTCCTTCTGGGCCGGCTTTCCGGCCAAGGAGTTTT
This sequence comes from Anaerolineae bacterium, assembly GCA_032111745.1. Taxonomy (GTDB): domain Bacteria; phylum Chloroflexota; class Anaerolineae; order JAAEKA01; family JAAEKA01; genus JAULUH01. Next base: position 12,407 of record JAULUH010000156.1, read on the forward strand.
GGCAGAACAACGACTACCCCGATGTGGGCTATGCCGATCTGCACCGCTACGTCTTTGAAGCCGAGCCTGAATGGAACGATACGGCCCGCGCCCACATCAACCACGCCATGCAGCTACCTTTCACCGGCCAGCCAGTCATGCGCGGCGAGACGATGGTCGTCGAAGGCGACACCTCCTCCTATGCCAAGCTACTGCTGAAGGATACCGGAGGCATCTGGTTGAAACACTGGCTGTGGTCGCAGCTACACTGGGACCAGCTCTACGAACTGTTCTGGTATGCCCGCCAGGTGATCACCCAGGAGGACCCGCCGGGCAAGGACCAGCGGAAGCACTTCCTGGCACTGGCACGTTTCCTGGAGGGGATCCCCATCCACAACGGCAACTACGAGGATCTCGGTGCCACGGCCCGGGGCTATCTCGTGGTGGGCCAGAAGGACCGTATCAACGACCGAGCGCACTTCTGGGTCCGCGCGGATGGAAAGGTGCCCTACACCTGGGTGAACGTCGTCAACAAGGCTGCCATCACCAAGGTGACGTCGGACATCATCATACCGGACATGACTCCCAGGAGGAAGTACGCCGTGTCCAGCATCGACACCAGCAACGGGGTGTCGGTGATCGACAGTGTGATGGTGTCCGCCAATAGGGACGGTATTTTGATCCTGAGGAGCAGCCAGTTCAAGGCGCTGCGCGGCCTGACAGGCGACGTGGCGTTCAAGGTCGAGACCGGTAAAGGAGCCAAGAGAGAGGTCACGGTGAGCACGCACAAGTATCACCAGCTGGGTACCTTGAGGACCTACATGAACGCCGAACTGGATGGCCTGCCTGAAGGCGCTAACCGGGCCGGCCAGCCAGTCAACTTCACCATCGATCGAGCCATGTACATGGCGGTGGAACTGTCCGTCGCCAAGCAGGCCGGCCCCCGGGCTCCTGGGGCCCAGATCGCCCTCTATGCCATGCGTTCCGTGGACGACGTCAACTACGGCTATGGGGGCGACGACCTGGATCCCCCCCCTACCGACCTACTATGCACGTTGGCGTTGGATGCATCCCCCGAGGCGCGCCTGCTCACCATGGACGGGCTGCGCGCGCCAGCCACCCGAGCCAAAATCCTGGTGAAGAACCTCACCGGGCAACCGCTGGCAGACAGTGGCAACATGCTCCGCTACCGCCTGTATACAACAATCAGCGAGACCGAGGCGTCATAACAGGGAAACGTGGGTGTGGACAGAAAGGGGAGATATCAAAGGGCGGGTGCTTTGCGAAGCACCCGCCCTTACCATCACGTCGTAGGGGCGGGCCTCCGTGCCCGCCCGGCCTCCGTGCCCGCCTAGCCCTGGCATAAACGCCGCTGGGACTATTTGGCGCCCGTGCCAGCCCCTGGTAATAGCCGGCGCCAATCCTGCGGCTTGCTCCGGCGGCCCTGGCTGCCGCCAGTGCCACCATCACCACCGCCGCCCTCTTCATCCTGGCTGTAGTACTGGTGGTAGTAGTAGTAGTAGTATGAGCCACTACCGCGCGGCTGTATGCGGTTCAGCGACACGCCCAGGATATTCGCACCAACCTTCTCCAGCGCCTCCTTGGCGTTCTGAGCTATCTGGCGCCGGGTGATCCCGGCCTCGACCACCAACACCACACCGTCGGTCTGCCGGGCCAGGATGGCCGCATCGGTCACGGCCAGCGTCGGCGGGCTGTCCAGCAGAACTACATCGGCGCGATCCGCCAGCTGATGCAGCAGGTCGCGGAAGCGCTCCGAGCCCAGCATCTCCGCCGGGTTAGGGGGTAGTGGCCCCGTGGTAAGCACCTGCAGGTTTTCGTAGCGCGTATCCTGCAACAGGCTGTCCAGGTCGGGCTGGACTTGCAGCAAGGCGTTGGACAGGCCGATGCTGTTGGGCAGCTGGAACAGCCGGTGCAGGGTCGGCCGCCGCAGGTCAGTGTCCATCAGGATCACGCGCTGGCCCTGCTGGGCCATCACCAACCCCAGGTTGGCCAGGGTCGTGCTCTTGCCCTCACTGGGGCTGGAGCTGGTGATCATCAAGGTGCGAGGTGGATTGTCCAGCGCCGAGAACTGGATGTTGGTGCGCAAGATGCGGTAGGCTTCGGCAGTGGGAGACTTGGGCTGCAGCCCGGCCACGAGCTTCTGCTCCGGCGACTCGCCCTCGATCTGCGTCACGGCACCCAGGGTGGTTAGATCCAGCGAGTTCTTAATATCGTCGGGATTCTTCAACGTGTCGTCGAGGTAGTCCAACAGAAAGGCCGCCCCCAGGGCCAGCAGCATGCCGATCGCCGCGGCCAGCACGATGGTCAGGGCTTTGTTGGGTCCAATAGGCTCCGTGGGCAGCTCGGCCGGCGCGACGACGTTGACGGCATTGATGCCGCCGCCTACGAAGCCCAGGAGCTGGGCATAGTTGGCCTGATAGGTGGTCAGTTTCTGTTCCAGGGCTTGGATCTGGGTCTGGGTGTCGGCGATCTGGCGCGCGCTGAACATATTGCCCAGCTGCTGCCTGAGCTCGTCAACTCGAACGGTGGTTTCGTCGATGTTCCGTTCCAGGTCCTGCAGCTGCTTGGTCACGAAATCACGCCGATCCTGGGTTACCTTGGCAACGCCGCTGGGGCTCTGCTCGATCAACTGGTTCGCCAGCTCGTTGGCTACGGCCTGCGCGCGCTGGGGGCTGGTGTCCGCAACGCTAATCTCGATCAACTGCGTGTTTGGCACCAGAGACACCGAATAGTTGGGCAACCATTTCAAGCCCAAGGCCTGCATCGTCGCCAGGCGCACCGTATCGCGACGAGCCAGCTCGGCGTAGGTCTGGGCCAACTGCTGGCCCAGCCACAGGTCGTTGGCTACCGGGTTGGGGTTCTCGATGGTGCTGCCGATCATCAGCGTCGTCTTGGCGCTGTAGACCGATGGTTGCTGGCGCGTAGCGATAAAACTGGCTGCCATCGCCACCAGGGTCGACAACAGGATAAGCCACAGCCATTTGCGAATGGTTTGAAAGTACTGGCGAAGTTCCATAGGCCTTTACGGGTTCCTCACTTGATCCAGACCGGTTCCCAATCGTTGTGTTGATTGCTACTCACGTTGCGCAGGCTGGTACCGTTGGCGTTCATCACCCATAGCTGACGCCGGCCCTCACCGCGGTTGGAGTAGAACAGAATCTGGCTGCCGTCGGACGACCACGCCGGGGAGCGATCCCACTCCCAGGTGTTGCGCGTCAGTTGGCGCAGATCGCTGCCGTCGCGTGCCACCAGGTAAACCTCGTCGTTGCCGGAGGAGTTGGAGACCAGGGCCACGGTCTCGCCGCCAGGCGACCATACGGCATCAAAGGTGGCGCCTCGCACGCTGACCAGGCGCCGCCGGGAGCCGTCGATCTCATTCTGCACGATGACCTGGGGCCGGCGAGCCAGGTCCAGCTCCTCGAGCAGGCGCTCGGTGCCATCAGGCGATAGGGCCTGGCGAGCCACCGCGGCCTGGTAGGCCGGCAGATCCTCTGCCAGCAAGGGCTCTGCCTGGGTGCAGCCTTCCGTGCTGTTGACGCAAGCCGCATCGGCCACGAAGAGCTGGGGGGCTCCCAGCCGGTCGGACAGGAACACGATCTTGTTGCGTAGCCGGTCCGGCACATCGCTCTCCGCCGGAATCGTGGGCAGCGGTGTCGCCGTGGGCACCTCCACCGCGACCTGGTTGGCCGGCGGCGTACCTGTGGTCAACGCACTGATGGTGGCATAGGCCGCCTGGGCCACCGCCGTCTGCTCGTTGGCTGCTGGCCCCAGGGACAAAGGCGTGGGGGTGGCCGTAGTGACCCCTGGTAGTGACACCACGGGCGGGCCCGCCTCCACGGTACGGGTAGCCTCGGCGATCGCATAGGCCAGTTGCGTAGCCACATTCTCCGCCGTCGGCGTATTGGTTACCACAGCCAGAATCGGCGTGGGCGTGGCGGTCACAGCATAGTCCGGAATCGGCGTCCACGTGCCTGTAGTCAGGGCCTGGGCCGTCGCGTACACGGCAATGGCCGTGGCTGTGGCATCATTGGCCGGCACGAGGGTCGGAATCACCACAGGCGGCAACCCCAGGGACTGGCGCTCTGCGTCCGCGGTTTCCTGGTTAACCGGTGTGGGCGTTGCGGTTACCATCGCGCGTGGGGTTGGCGCCGGTGTGCCGACCTCCATCGCAAAAGCGGTGGCGCTCAGGGCAATAGCCGCGGCCGTCAACACGTTCTCCGGCGTTGGGGTGCTGGTCACCACAATGAAATCCCGGGTCGGAATCGGCGGCGGCGTGGCCGGAGGTGGGCCGTTGATCACAATCAGCCTCGGGCTATTGCCCAGGGTCTCGGGTCCCTGGCCCGAGTCCCACGTGAACAGGTTATCAGGACCAGTCTCCGGGCCATCCAACCGAAACACCAGCTGTGTCTTCTGATCGACGACCGCCTGCTCCAATACCTTCAACTGCTCTTCGCTGAGCACGAAGCGATTGGAGACCAGCGGCTTCACCTCTGTCTGGGCCACAGGAGGAACCAGGGACTGCACAACCGGGGCGTTGTGTAGTTCCTGATAGGTCAGCTGGCTCCAGCTCTCACCAACCTGGGGGGCCATCAACTTGACCTCCCAGATGCCGTTGGCGCCTGGTTCCAGCCGGCTGTCGTCCAGGCCGGTGATCTCCAATGCCACATAGCGGATGGGCGCGCCGCGGGGGAGACGGGACAGGTCAAATAGGATGGCACTGTGGATCAGGGCCTCCTGATACTTGCCGGCGTGCAGGAAAGAGTCGCCAAAATAGCTGTCGCGCGAGTCAAGGCTGCCGAACCATCCCACCCCAGCGGGCGATGGTGTGATCTCCACGCGAACCTCATCGCCGGCGATGGTTGGCACTGCGCCAGGCGCTTGGGCCACTGGCACCGAACCTGGCGCGTCCGCCAGTAGGGGCGGGGGTGGGGTTGGGATTGCACTGGTCGTGCTCGGGGCTGGCGCTGTCTCCGCCACCGTCGCCGGCGTGGGGGTGGAGGCACCAGGGGCAGCCAGCAAGCGTATCAGCTGCCATCCGGCGAGGAGCGCCACGACGCCGACCGCAGCCCATAGCACCCACCGCAGCCACGGCACAGCCCGCTGCGGAGTTGCTGATTCGTTTTCATTATGCAAGGCGACGGGAGAGCCCTGAAGGCGCGCCTGAAAGCGCGGGCAATTGACGTGCTCTGCCGTCAAGCAATAATGGCTTTGGTGCTCTGCACTGGGCGAGTGCTCCCCGTCGCTGGGGAGAGCAAAACAGCGATGGCTCTCGCTGGCATAGCTGTAGCGCAAAGCCGGGTCGCTCTTGAGGCCCACATAGGGGCATACAACATCACCAGTTGGCATCAGAAGCTTTGTTTTTCCTTTTTTCACCTGTGGAGTCGACACTCGGTGGAGCGCGATTATACCACCTTCACAAGGCCGGGACAATTCGGGCGGTCGAGCTTGCGCCCCTTCATGCCCGTTACCCTTCCATCTGCCCCCTTGCTGCGGACAAGGCCTCCAACAGAAATGGCCACAGGTCCGTTGTAGGACGATAACGCAGGCGGTACGCGGGTACCTGCGCCGCCAGGCGTTCCACCACGGCCAGCCAGGCCAGGGCGCTGGATACCCGCTCTACGGCCACCTTTTCGGTCGCCAGCAGGCCCAGCGCGGCCTGGCCGGGATCCAGCGGCTCCAGCGCAAACTCTGGCCCATGTTCCAGTAGCAGCAAGGCCTGCAGAGGCAGGCGACGGTTACGGCGTTGCACCATTTCCGGCGGCGTACTGGCGCCCCAAAATGGCGTGCTCGCCAGCATGGGCTGCGTCCCGGCCAGTGACACCACCAGGGTCTCGTCCGTCAACACCTCCGCATATCCCGCCGCCAGCCGCGATAGCGTGGTCTTGCCTGCACCCGATGGCCCGCAGCAGGCCAGGCCCATGCCGTCCAACACGATCGCTGCGCCGTGCAACAGCAGCCCCTCATGTTCCCGGGGTAGGGCCTGCATGCAGATGAAGCCCAGCACCCGATCCAGGGCCGATGGCGCCCGTTCCGGCGACGGCGTGCTGACCTCAGCCCGTCGCTCGACCAGGTCGATCCATCCTTCGTGTGCGGAGACTCCGAAGCGAGTCACGTCGCCCTCGTGCACAACCCAGGGCGCGTCCTGGTCGGACCGGCTGGCAGCGTGGATCACGGCCACATCCCAGGGAGGCATCTCGCCCGCCGGCGCGCCTACCGGCAGACCAAATTCAGCATAGCGCGCGACCAGGGCCGCCAGCCAGGTGCGCTCCGGCACGTGCACCACGCAGCGCACGCCGGCGATGTCAACGGTGAAGTCGTGGAACATAGGACTAGATGGCCAGTTCGCAGGGCGCGCTTCAGAGCGCCGCTACGAGCTAGGAGGCTTGGAGGACTGCGCCTGGCTGGTGAGCAGCTCCCGGAGGCCCAGCACCCAGCGGTAGGGATAGGCCAGGGGTACCAGCCAGTCGCTGTCAAGGGCGTAGCGCTGCCGCATATAGTTGCGTGATGGAAACAGATGGGCCAGGGCAAAGGGCACTCGGGCCCGCCAGCCTGGTAGGCCGGCCAGGTCGGCCCAGAAGCGCTGGGCCACCGGTCGCTCCGGCGCAGTGAGCCAGCTCACCACGCGCTGCTCCACCGGCGATACCGGCAGGGCCAGCGCCTCGGCCAGCTGCGCCTCAGGAATGGGTACCGCCCACTCCCCGGCCAGCTCTGCCAACACGCGCTGCACGGGCGTCACCAGGTGAAATGCGCCGGCCTTCTCAAGCAACATATCCCAATCGATCAGGGCGCCGGACAGTGCCACCAGGGTGGCGATGTCATAGAACCAGCGCAGCCCCACCCCTTTGTGATGCAGCACCAGGTGCGCCGACAGATAGAGCAGATTAGCCTCCGGGCTCAGCACCTGCGCAGGCCGCCCGGCCAAAGTGAGTTCTCGGGCCGTCTGCCAGAACCAGTCCGTGGCCAGCCTCTCCTGGTAGTAGGGTGCATCTAGTAGATACCAGTGGATTTCCAGGGTCACCGGCACCACGCCCGGCCGCCGCAGGGTGATCTCGTTCTCGTACGCCAGGGTCAGCCCGGGGTGCGGCTCATCGTGAACCCGCCCGTAGCCCAGGGCCTCCAGCTGCGCCACTGCGGCCAGAACGTCGTCAGCGCGAAACAACAGATCGACGTCGGTCATCGGGCGCAGGGCAGCGTTGCCGTATAATTCCTCGCCCAGAGCTGCGCCCTTGAGCACGATCACAGGTAGGCCTGCGGCGGCCAGCGAGTCCAGCGCCTCGGCCAGCCCCATGCCGACATAGGCATTCTGGATCGCGGTCTGCTGGTAGATCCACAGCAGTGCTTCCTCCACCGGGGCTGGCACCAGGTCACGACCGCGCACTGCGTCGTAAAGCAATGGCCCCACGCCCACCGGCCCGACATGTTCCAGAAGGCCAGGCCAGTCCAACTCGGGTCTGGTGGCCTCGCTGCGCGCAGCGTCCAGCGCCGCCGGTTCCCAACGGCTACGCAGGCATTGCACGAGGAAATCCCAGGTTGGTTGATCCAATTGAGCAGGCATGCATTGCTCTCAGTGCGCCGCTGCCGGCACCAGAGCCCAACCTTTCGTCACGTGGGGCAGGTACATCCTGCCTCCAGACGGCACGCGCAACCGGAGCGCAGGATCACCCAAGAAGACCGTGGTGTCCACGACGTCGCGTGAGCTACTGCCACCGGCGATGAAATAGGCCTTCGCCGCGTTAACCGCGAGCCCTGCCCGGTCTGTTCGATCCTGGAAGATGGCCCTCGACAATCCCTGGTCCAGCCCCAGCAGGGAACCGCCTACGTGAAGCCCGGTAGGCGACAGGTCAGCCACCACACCCCGGCCTGGAGTGAGCAGCAGCACTTCGCCCAGGGAGCGCTCGTCAAAATTGTACGTGGCGATGCTCTGAATGCCGACGAAGTAGCCGGACCAACAGGTGTAGTGGGCGCTGAAAGGTAGGCCCGCCCCAGGGGCGAGGGTAGCAGGATCGAGAGTGTTGAATACGTCGACGGTTCCCCAGCGGAAGCGCGAGGCGTGGCCGTACCACTGCAGGTAGAGGGCACCTTCGGCAAACGCGGTCTTGATGGCAGCACGTACCTCAGGGCCCGAATCGTGGGCACTATCCATGTTGAAGTAGATCGCCCGGCTCTGTGTGCCGGGGGGCAGGGCCAGGCGCACCGTGTCGCTGAGCCGGTGGAAGTTGCCGGCAGGATCTGCGTTGTTGTCGGCCACGAACACTGCCCGGCGCTGCCAGCTACCCGCTGGCGCAGTCTTTTCGTAGGCGATGATCTTGTCGACCACGGCCGTGACGTCTGCGGGGGTCTTGGCCGGGATGCGGCCTAGCGCCATGTCGGGCATGTAGTCATTTGGGCCGTCCACGCTGACATAGCGGTTGTCTGCAGCGGTCTCACCGATGAACGGATCGATGTGCAGCAGATAGGGAGGGAGAAGGTTGGGCAGGCTGGGAGCCACCGCACCCTTGAAGTCGATGTGGCCATCTCCCACCAGTAACACGTACTGCGGCGGCGCTTGGCCCGCATTCCAGTTGCGGTAGGCGTAGGAAAGGAAGGAGCGGATCGCCTCCGGATCCACACGGCCGAAGCTGAACTCGTCGTAGATGTCCTGCACGTCCACCTTGGCCACCCGCAGCCCTTCGGCGGCCCGATGGTTCAGTAAGGGCTGGACAGCATCCCAGAGGGAGAAGTGGACGATGGCGATGTAATCGGCCCGGTTGCCCGGGGCGCGCCAACTCGAGGGCTGGTCCACTTCCACCGCCCTGGGCGCCAGCAGGCCAGCATCGCTGCTAAGCACGTAGCGAGGCGCGGCATCCGCAGCCTGCCAGGCATCCCAGAAGCGTATCGTGGTGCTGCCGCCCACGGCCTCGGCCTGCACGGTGCCCAGCTGCACCGGGCGCAGGGGATTGCGCACGTCCAACACCCGCACGGCACCGGTGGTGAACCCGGTGACAGACACCTGCGCGCGCTGGCCAGTGACGGCCAGGCCGTCGATCCCGATTTGGTCGTTCTCGGCGTCAGCGCGCGCTGGATATGTGATCTCCACCCAGTCAGGCGAGACCCAATAGCTGGAAACAGTGGGCAGCTGGGCTAGCGCGGCCTCCAGGGTAATACGGCTGGGGGAGGTGTCGAGCCAGGCCGCGGGCACCGCGGCCTGGGCTACGAACGGGGTGCTGCCATCCCAGGTGAACACTCCGGCTGGCTGGCCGTTCACCTGCAGGGCCACGGACTGGTCGGGCGCCGCGGCCTGGGACTGGCCGCCGTGCAGGCGAGCACGGATGGTGGCGGAATTGGACTTAGAACTTAACGGCGAATGGGTAGAAGGCGGAACGGATAGCGCTTGCGGGGCCAGGTCATCGAGGACAAAGTCGTAGGTCACACGGGCGGTGGGGGACTGGGTGTTGACAGAGAGCGGGTTGTCGAAGAAATGGTCGACGTCCCTGGGAAGGGGGTAGGTACTGTAGTAGATCCGGTCGAACTCGACCCGCGCGGTTTGGAGGATGGTGATGACGAGAGGCTCGGAACCGGTGGGGGGCACGTCGCGGCGTTGCACACGGCCGCCGGCCGCGCCGCCATAGGCCAGACGGTAGACGTTGCGCGTCGTATAACGGCCCTCGTAGGGCTCGCCGTAGAAGACCACCAGGTCACCAGCATCGAAGCGGCCATCGTCGCTGCCGGTCACCAGGATATCCACTGGCTGGCCCAGATAGGTCATGGAGAAAGTGGCCGGGTTCAACGAAGCCACGGGCACGCCCGCGGCCTGCAGCTCGCCATAGGTCAGGCGATACAGGCCGCCGCGCCCGGTGTAGACACGCACTGCACCCTGCTCCGCGGCGGGTTGCTGTGCAACCGCGGTAACGGGCTCGAGTGCCTCCGGCTCCGGGGCCACAGGCGTAAACGACAGGGTAATCCCTAGGTCGGGATGATAACGCAGCTGGCCAGATACAGGGTTAACCTGGAACGGGAACACGGTTACCGGCAATAGTCGCCGGCCGCGCTGGACCAGTTCGGGGCCGGTCACGACCGGGCTGGCGGGGTAAAAGGCATCGGAGGTGTAGATGACGGGGTCAGGCCGGTCCACCAAGGGTACCGATCCTGGCAGGTCGGGTTGGGTCGTCCAGCTCTCTGGGTAGTTAAGGTCCAGCTCCGGCACGGGTACTGCCGGTAGCGTGCCGGGAGCCGCCAGCACTTGCGGGCCGGTCGACTCATAGACCAGGTGCCACTGGCCCTCGGGCGGCAGCTCCACCAGCGTCGACCACACAGGCAACGCCGGCGCGCCGGGCGTGTCGTGCGCGGCGTAGCCCTCCACGCGCAGGCCATCACCGTCAAGGTGGTAGGTGGGAGTCTGCACGCGCAGGGTGATCGGCTCAGGCTGTTCAGGCCTCGCCGCAGCGGGCGTCACAGAGGCCAAAAGCACGCCAACGACCAGTAAGAGGGCTAAGGCTTTCGTACGAATCGACAAAGTAGTCTATCCTCTGATCAGGATGCATGGGCAGGTTTGTCGCGCGCACTGAAGTGCGCTACGAACCTATTATACTCCTGGACCGGGCGACAAAGGAGACGCCGGGCCCCGGTGAAGGGCCCGGCGTCTCTGCCTTGCGTGGGTATCGAGGTTGGCTAGCGCTTGCGGCGCTGCGCCACGAACGCTGCGGCCATGGCCAGGCCGGCCGTGACCGGGACAGCCACCAGCGGCAGGCTCGCCGCGGCAGCACTACCGGCGTTCGCGCTCTGGCTGGAGAACTCGCTCAGGGTGACCGCGGTGGGATCCAGGCAGGCGGCGCCGGCCGGCCCGCTGAGAGCAGTGGCTCCGCCGAGGTCGACGCTCTCGACCCAGTAGTAGTATGTATTGCCGGTAACGGCCGTGCTGTCCACGAATTGGTAGGCAGCACCAGTGGTGCTACCGGGGACCTTGGACGGGATCAACGCGGCGTTGACCTGCTCCCGGGCACCGTCAACCGCAGTGCTGCGGTACACGTTGAAGCCCTGGTTATTTACCTCGCTCACCGTCTCCCAGGAGACCGTGGCGACGCCGGCGGAGCAGGTGGCTCCCAGGCTGGACATTTCCAGCGCAGTCGGACCTGCGGTATTGGTGAAAATGCACGTGGTGATCTCGCCCAAGGCCACATCCACCGTGACCTTCCGGTTGGTCAGGTCAACGTTGCCTGTGGTCTGCCCGTTCCTGGTGCACACCAGGCTGGACAGGGTCCAGCCCTCTTCGCCAAGATCGAACACCTCCTCCACCGTGTAGCTGCCGGCTTCGGCGATGATCAGCTTTTTGGGATCCTGCGTATCGGTCAGAGAAAAGGTCTGGGTGTAGTCATTCGGGCCTGTGACGCCGAAGTCGAACACGTGGTTGGCACCCGGTGGATTGGTCACCTTGTCGACGATGATTTGCCCCGGCGCAATAATCTTGCCCCACAGGCAGGCCACGTTGTCGGTGCGTTCCTCGGTGATGAACTCCGTCTTCGTGCTGTCTTCGCCGGGGAACACCTGCTCAAGGCAGTTGCCGTTGGGCGGATCGGGGACGAAGCCCAGAATCTGCAGGGTGTATTCGGTACCTTCGCATACGAAGGTAGTGCTGGGCACGCTGTCCACGGTCACCCTGTCCGGACATATCGTGTCTCCCTCATATTTGCACGGTTCCTGGTTAAAAGTCTCCTCGAGGTTGAATCGGTAGACCAACTCCGGTGTCACCGTGGAGTTGTCATTGCAGGTCACTGGTACCTTCACGGTCAGGTCCACGTAGTTGAGCGGATTCGGGAAGTTCAGCAGCGGGTTATTGTAATGAGTGAACTGGCCGAGGTAGAAGGGGGTCTGGGGAGCCAGATCGCCAACATCGTTATTGCCGTCGAAGCCGAAGCCGCTGCGGTCGCCAATGGGGCCGCAGTTCTCTCCAACCTCGCCATAGCGCACCTGGTTTTCGTCAGTGTCAGGCGGTGTCTGTATGGCTGGATCAGATTCGCTGCTTGCGGTCGGGAAGTCTCCCGGCCCAGTGGCCCAGGCATCACAGGTAGCTCCCTCTTCGTGAATTCCTGGCTTGGCATCTGGGATACCCCACACGCCGTCGACATTGCCCACGGCCAGAGCCGAGGCCACGGCGACGAGCAGCAACGTGATCACTGTAGCCAGCGTCACGGCTCTCGCTCCAACCGGTAGATGTCGCGATATTCGCTTGCGAAAGGACATGGATTCCTCCTTGCCACTGGGGCAACTTGTGCGGAGATGTCTCACACACTCAATGAACTGCAGCACGGAATGTGCGCTGATCCGACTCAAGAGATGGGCTGGCGTCCATCACGGGCCTACCGATGGAGAACCCTTGGCTTCATGTGCTGCTAGCCAACCTTCCGGCCACGTGATCGAGGACCGGGCTGGGCGCCCGGGACAGGACCTTGGCTCCATCCGATCCAAGGGCTGAAGTCGAAGGAAGCCGGGAGGGATGCCCTGAACACAGCAGCATCCGCATCATGGCCGTGACGTGATGCGACCGCGGCCATGATGCGAGCTTCTTCAGGGGTGACAACGGATCAAGCCCGGTTCCCACCAGGCAGGCCCTAACGGCCAGAGAGCACGGTTCTGGGTCGGCACAGGGCCAGCTACCATCCATGGGACAGCAGGCCGTGAAGCGCCAGATGGATCCGTTGATCGTCAGGAGTGCTCTAGCAAACGCCGGTATCGCCGGCAGATGTGGCCAGAGGGCCCAGGAAGTTCTGCGGTCCCTCGATCGACTGCGGAGGGAAGCTCTCCTGGGCGCGAGCTTCCAGCGTTCGCTCGAACACGATGGATGGCTTCTCCCACGAGCGGCGGCTCGGGGATGCGATGGTCGTCGACGTCAGTCTGGACGGAGTCTGCATGAAATCCTCCTATGAGTGGTCAAACTGATAGCTTGGTCGCGGTCTATCCGTTCATCGGCAGTGCAAACCCGTCGATTCCGTCCAGTAGAGGGATCGGCTGGGCGAACGGCGTAGAGTTGGCTGCCGGCGGGTTGATGCGCAGGCGAGCCTGCAGAGGTGTCTCCGGGATCGCTTCTCCCGGATGCAGCTGGGCAAAGCGAGCCTGGGCCTGCTGGCAGGCCAGTGAATGGCCGCCGTACAGGTCACCGTGCTCTTTCCAGGCCAACCCGGAGCATCGTCCTTCGCAATAGGCGTTGATCGAGCACACCTGGCACTCGGGCAGGCTCTTGAAGGTGTGCCGCGCCTGTAGCTCTTGCAGGATAGGTGCGTTGGCCCAGATATCGCCGAAGCGTTGCTGGCGCAAATTGCCAGCCGGGATGCGCAATTCCAGGCACGGATAGACATCACCGTACGGGCTGATCAGGCACGACGATAGGCCCACCGAACAGGTGCGACTCTCAGGCTGCCGCACGAGAGGCCTGAACTGGCCGCCGTCGGCGAGCATCGCTGCGGTAATCTGCAGGCGATCCAGCTGATGCTGGCCTGCCTTGTCGGTGCCATCGTCGGCCGTGGAAATCTTGAATACCTGCTCATAACGCACACCCAACTCCTGCGCCAACTTGATCATCTGCTGGCGCTCAGCGATGTTCAGATCCATCAGCAGGGTGTTGAGCTTCACCGGCACCCGCCGCTCCTGCAGGAGCTGGACTCCCCGCAGGACACGGCGCAGGGTGTCCTGGCTACGAGCGATGGCATCGAAAGTAGCCGCCGAGGCGCCCAGAAGGCTGATATCCACCCGAGACGGTGCCAGGGAAGCGATGCGATCGGCCCGCTCCGGTGTGATCAGCGTGCCGTTAGTCTTGAGATTGACGTCAAAGCCCAGGGCCCGCGCTCGTTCGGCGATGCTGAAGAAATCGCGGCGGGCCAGAATCTCGCCACCGGTCAGGGTGAGCCGCAGGGTGCCGGCCTCCGCCAACTGGTCCAGCACGTGGAGGCACTCCTCAGTGTCCAGCTCCGGTTGAGCCAGAGGCACATTATAGCACATGATGCAGTCCAGGTTGCAGACGTGAGTCAGCTCCCACAGGACTGTAAACGGCACGTGCTCGCGCTTCAACCGAGACAGCAGCGCCTCGTACGGATCCGCCGCGCTATCGGGCACAGCGCAGCCATCGAAGCTGCGGTCCACGGGATCGGCGACCTGGGGTACGGCCAACGGGATCATCGTCGTCATGTCCAACTGCTCAACTCATTCTACCCAATCCACCAGGCCCCTGGTCTCCAGGTCAGAGAGAAACTCCGCCACCTGCTGTCGGGCCTCGGACAGCGACACCTCAAAGTCCTGGGTCAGGAGGGCGGCAATCTCATCCATGGTGCGGCTGCCGTCGGCCAGTTCCCAGATGCGCGACCCGGTGGGATTCAACATGCGCACCGTGTTCTCGGCCGGGCTGATGATAACGGCGTCCTGGCCGAAGACTCGCGAGGCCGTGCGTGGGCTGTGTAGGGGCTTGCGCTGATCCACAACACTCTCCTAGGCGAATGTCCTAGACATTCTAAAGCAAGTCTAAACGGCTGTCAACAGGCAAATTGTCCAAAACACCAGCGGTCTTACACCTATTGACCCTTCAGTTGTAGCATCACAGAGATAGTGCGCAAGATGATGCGCAGGTCCAGCAGCATGTTGGCGTTCTTGACGTAGTACAGGTCATATTCCAGCTTGATACGCGAGTCGTCTACGGTGTTCCCGTAGCGATACTGCACCTGGGCCCAGCCGGTGATCCCTGGCCGCACCGCATGCCGGGCCCGGTAGAGGGGGACGGTCTTGGCCAGGCTCTCCACGAACTCGGGCCGCTCCGGCCGCGGGCCGATGAGGCTCATCTCACCGCGCAGCACGTTGATGAACTGGGGCAACTCGTCAATACGGGTCTTGCGCATGACACGCCCGGCCGGCGTGATGCGATCGTCGCCCGATCTAGCCCACACGGCGCCGGTGTGCTTCTCGGCATCCGGCACCATGGAACGAAACTTGATACAGTGGAAGGGCCGGCCACCTGCGCCCACGCGCCACTGGCGGTAGAACAGCGGCCCAGGAGAGAACATCCGGTTGGAGATAGCCACGAATGGGATCACCAACGCCAGCACAGCCATGCCGGCCAGGGAGGCGGCAAGGTCCACCACCCGTTTGGCGACCAGGTACAATCGGTGGCCTGCGTCCTCATCCATGGGCAATGCGTCGCTCAAGTTGCGCCCCACGTGTTGCACGGGCACCCGCGCCAGCAGGCGCTCGTAGATGGTCGACATGGTGGTCACACGCAGGCCCAGCTCCCGGCAGCGCAGCAGTTCGTCGAACAGCCCGTCGACGATGTCATGCCGGTGGGTGATGGCCAGGATGATCTCATCCACATCCAGCGCCTGGGCCATGGGCACCAGCACACTGTGGCCTCCTAGCACCGGAATGCCCCGGACATCCTGACCGTTCAGCTGCACCGAGTCGTCGACAAAGCCCATGATCTGATAGCCCGTGCCTCGATAGGGGTTGGCATCGTCCGGAGCCGTCCTAAACATATCCACCAACGTGCGGCCCGCCAGGCCTGCGCCCACCACCAGGGCGCGCTGCGTGAAGCGGGGCTGCGCAAACAGGTTGGCATAGACAACGCGCCAGGCGGCGATGCTCACCAGCGCCAGCCCGCCAAAGATGAAGATGATGCCCCGAGAGATCAGAGGAGGGGTCAGCTGCGGGATGAAGGTATAGACCAGCACCGTAGTTGCCACTGCAGCCGCCACGTTGCGAATGCTGTTCATGGTGCTGGCGGCGCGCGCCAGATCATACACGTCGAAGAACAGAGCTACCAGCCCCCATACCACCGTCAGGGTAATGTACCATTTGAAGGGGTCCAACAACTGGGCCAGCGTATCGGGCGTATCGTTGCCCAGGGCCCAGGCCACCATCAGCGCAGTGTTGAGCAAAAGAACATCTATTATGAACAACAACACCTTGCGCTCTGAATTGCGCAGGCGCAAACTGGCCCCAGCCCCGCGTTTGGGTGACGTCAGAACGTAATCGGCCTTGCTCCGGTTGGATAAGCCTTCGTTGAAGCCTCTGGAGTCGAGACTCATGGCTACACCTTTCTGCCACGTCTACCGTGAAAAAAGCGCCAAATTCTTTGAGTCTGTTGTTAGTGGCCGGCAACGGTCAACCGGCGCCAACCGTTGGCCAGCCAGAGCTTACTGTCTTGTACATAGTGTGCAGGATGTCTTGCTCGCGGCGGCGCTGCTGATCGTACCACACCCGTCCGGCCTGGCCCATCGCGGCCAGCCGATCTGGATCCGAAAGCGCCTCGCTCAGGCATCCGGCCAGAGCCTGGGCATCACCAGGGGGCACGATCCAGCCTGTATGGCCCGGTTCCACGTATTCAGGCAACGCGCCCACGCGCGTTACGATTACGGGCTTCTTGAAGAAGTACGCAGCAGCTACCAGGGCCGACTGGGTGGCATCTACATAGGGCAATACTACCAAGCCACAACGGCGGAACAGATCTAGGGCTTCTTGATCGTCGATTCGCCGGTTGAACACCTCAATTTGAGGCGGGATCCGGTCTACCCACTCTTCTGGAAGGGATCCTGGCCCGGCCATTGTCAAGAATGGAAGCATGCGATGCTGGCGTGCCAAGGCCTCCCCAGCCTCAAACAGATACGCCACCCCTTTGTAGCGCTCGAGGCGACCGAAAAACAAGGCCCAAGGTTCGTGGACGATCTCCAGGGCTGAAGACCCTTGGGCTAGTTCTAGTGTATCATGACTCAGAAACAAATGCAATAGTGGTGTGGCCCAGATTCGCTGCGCTGGCAGACCTTTAACAAGTAAGCGTTGCCGGTAGACCTCGCCGTGCACCAGGATGTGGCTCGACCACCTCAGCACCGCCCGATTCCACAGGCGGATGAGCTCGCCAAATCGCACCCCTACGTGCGGGTCCAGGTCATGTAGCGTATGGATTACCGGGACTCCTTGCCGGCGCAACTCCCGGACCAGGGCTGGGTTCCACAGATGCACACCCGTAAAATGCACCACGGCCGGCTGGCCGGCGCTGCGCGCCAGGTCCAGTACAGTGCTAAGGACCTGACGTCCAGCCGGCACATCCAGCCCCTCGGCGGTGAAGCCGGTACTCTGCATCGTGACCGGCGTGTGAATCGCCACATCAGGAGAGTAGCGATCCCGTACCAGTGTGGAGGTGGACACCAGGTGCACATCATAGCGACCATCGCCGGCCAGGCGATTGGCCAGGTCGGCCGTATACTGATGCATGCCGAAGGTAGGCGACAGCAGGACGTAGATTATGCGCACGGGCTTCAGTATATAACACGCATCGTAGGGCAAGTGTTACATTTCATGCATAACGGGGAAGAAGTCGGTAAAGGTAGTATTGACGCCTCAGGGCCAGCCTCGTATTGCCCATGGACCGGTACACCTTAACGCCGAGGCAACAACTCCGCTACCAGACCTCCTGGCGGTTGCCAGGCGACCTCCTGGCTGCCCCAACCTTCCTGTTGCCAGGCGTCACTTCGGCTCAGCACCTCCTCCCACCATTCAACCCGGTCCGCTCGGGAATCGACCAGAAGCACCCGGGCCGGCGCATCAGCCTGCTGGGCGATAGAGGCCAGGATGGCATCCAGCCGCCGGCCATCGTTCACGACTACGGCCACCTGGCGCGGCCCAAAATAGACCAGGTAGAGGCCTACCAGGTCATCGCTGCGAACCAGCACCAGGTCGCCGGGTGAAGTCTCAGCCACCACCTGCGTCGCCAGCGCATAGGTCCGGTTACGTACCAGGTCATGCCTGGGCAACACCTCGAAGGCAGCGTTGGCAAAGGCTACAATGGCCACTGCTGCGGCCAGGCCAAATGCCCAGCGCCGGCTCTCCTCGCGGCGCGCTCCCGCCAGTAGCGCCATCAACAGCCACCAGGCCGCCAACACCTGCACCCAGAAACTCACATCTCCAGGTACCCAGTAGAAGCCGAACGCGGCATAGAGCGTGGTCCACACGGCCAAGATCCCCAACGGGCGTCGCTGTGCCGGCCACAGGCGCGCGCGCCATCGCCATGCCACAACAAGGGGAACCAGAGCTGCCGCCAGCACCGCCAGATAGGTGAGAGCAAACCCTACGCGGCCAGCCAGGCTAGCCTGGCTGAGAAAGTCCTGGGTGGTGCCCTCCAGGCTGAGGCCCGGAAACAGGATCAGGCCGCGCAAAAACGCGTAGACACCATGGGGCAGGCTGAACCAGGTTGGCTCACCGTAGACACTGCCACCGCTGAGCGCTGCCCGCAGGCGGTCCCCCTGGCCGCCAGACCACACGGCCAGGAACACCGCCAGGACCGGCAGGGTGGTGGCCGCCACGGTCCCGACGTAGCGCAAGGCATGGCGCCGCCACCTCGGGCCTGCCAGTTGGTCGTCCAGCCACAGGCCAGCCAGCACCACAGGCACCAGGAACGCGCCCGTCAGATAGCTCAGGATGGCCAGGGTAGTGCCGAGGCCCAGCAGGATCGGATAGCCCGCATGCTGCCACTGTCCCGGTGAAACGGCCAGCAGGCCCCATAGCACCAGCAATGTGGTCGCCAGCGGGATGGTCACGAACTCGGCCTCGACGCTGAGCAGCCAGATCCCGCCGGACACGGCAAAACCGATACCAATCGCGATCGCCATACCAATGGACCGGCTCAGATGCCGGGCCATGCTAGTGATCAGGCCAGCGGCCAGCGCGCCGCCCAGCGCGTTCAGCACCTGCAAGGGCAGCAGCGCCCGCCCGGTCCAACCGGCCAACCGCCAGGCCTGCACGAAGAGCCACCCCAGGGGATGCAGCAAGGGATGGTAGGGATCCAAGAGGTATGCTGGAACCCCCGCCTCGATGGCCAGGGCATAACCGATGCTGTCCCCTGTGTAGTAGCGCGACAGGGTAGCCACGTACAAGAGGAAGACCACTCCTGTAACGGCCGTGGCAGCCAGCCAGGACGGCCGGGACATGGATGGGGTTGGCGCAGCGCTCACAAGCCAAACCGCCTGCGGGTCATGGCGGCGCAGGCGTGCTCATCAACCGCGCATAGACCTGGTCTATCTGGCGGTACACCACCTGCCAGGCATACGTTTCCTCCACCCAGGCCTGGCCATTGGCCCGCAGCGCTGCGTTTAGCCCGGGATCCCGCAACACGCGCACTGTAGCCGCCGCAAAGGCCGCGGCATCGCCGGCAATCCGGATGTTCTCCCCGTCCCGCACCTCGATGCCCTCAGCACCGATAGGCGTGGCAACGGTAGGCAGGCCCCATATCGTTCCGGCATTGTTCATGGCCTGAACTCCTGGCTATCTGCCAGTTGGTCTGCCAGAGTATAGAGCCATGCTACAAAGCGCTGGACGTCAGTTTCCACCTGGCTCCAAACCACCGGGTAGCGGCTCACCAAGCGCTCAACGCGTTCCGCATCCAATTCAAACCCGTAGATGTTACGCACAACGTGGCGGAAAGCCAGGTACTCGCGCAGGTTCTGGACGGTAGCGGGAGCAAGCAAGGCAGGCCGACCCTGCCAAGCTGTTTCCATTCGCTCTAACAGACGCCGGTGCCAATCGAAACCCGTGGGAGCTCCTCCATTTAACTCTGATGCGACTATTTGAAAGATGCGCTCGCAACCCGTATAGAAGTTGTGGAGTTTGAGGGCCAGGTTCTCGTAGAACAGAGCGGAGTGTCCAGGATCGCGGACTATCTCCTCCTGAACGGCAGCTACCTCGCCAACCAACCTCCGGAGATGTCCCAAATCTGCGTTGATGTCAGCAGCCAGACCCCGCAATGCTTCCGGTGAAACTTGTTGCATCTCAAATCTCTTCTCCGGTGATCAAAACCCGGGCTCTGAAGTGGGGTGCCAAGTCCTCCAAAGGTTTCAAATCGATTGGAAAGACGCTCAGCTTGGCGGCCAAAGCCAGCGCTGGAAAGTAATCGCCCGGTGCCAGGCCCTCGACTGCCAGGTCGATATCGGAGGCCGCGTGGAATCGGCCACGTACGAGCGAACCAAACAACACAACACGCGAGACACCGAAACGGGCGCGCAGCATGCCGGCAATGTGCGCGGCATCGCCACGCGCCCGCTGCGCCAATCTCTCGTTGATTCTGCACGCAGATGCTTGCCGATCCCGCCAATACGCCAGGTAAGTGTCGGCATAGTGCACACCCATTGGCTCGTGGCTTGTTGCCGCATCGATCTGAGCCGCTGCAGGAGCACCATCTGGTGGTTTTGTAGCCATGACTCAATTATAAGCCACCAGCAGCAGACCGGCAATTGACCTGGACGCGAGCGGACATCGAACGGGCCTGGGGTCCTTGACGCCTGGCCATGCTCGCCTTGCTCCAGGGGGGAGCCGGTGGCGACACAAGTCAAGCAGCGATTGGAACTCAATACCTCTTCCCACCACAGAGCCTAGTCCGCCCTGGAGTCAACCAGAAGCACCCAGGCCGGCGCATCAGCCTGCTGGGCGACATAGGCCCGGTGGCACCACCAGACCTGAGGGTCATGGCAGTGCCGGCGTGCCCATCAGACGCGCATAGACTCGATCCACCTGGCGGTAGACCATCTGCCAGGCATAGGTTTCCTCCACCCAGGCCCGGCCATTGGCTCGCAGTGCTGCGTTTAGCCCTGGATTTCGCACCACGCGCACCGTGGCGGCGGCAAACGCCGCGGCATCGCCGGCAATCAAGATGTTCTCTCCATCTCGCAGCGCAATGCCCTCGGCACCGATGGGCGTGGCCACGATGGGCAGGCCCCACAGCCAGGCGTCCAGGATCTTGACCCGCATGCCCCCGCCCGAAAACAGGGGGACTACAAAGGCATCCGCAGCAGCCAGGTACGGCTGAGGGTCAGCCACGTAGCCTGTTACCTCCACGCGCGGGTCAGCGGCCAGGGCCTGCACCTCGGGTGGCGGGTTCTTGCCTACCACCACAAAGCGTGCTTCTGGTACTTCCTTCCACAGCAGGGGCATCACCTCCCTGGCAAACCATAGCACGCCGTTCACATTGGGTGGCCAGAACATAGTGCCCAAATGCAGAATGGTGGGAGGGTGGGGTGAGGAGGGAGCGATAGGAGCCACGGAGGTGGGATCCACACAGATGGGCACGGTGGTGAACTTCGTCGCCAACTCCAGTCGTTCTGCCGCAGGAAAGAGGGCCAGAAGATGGTCCTGGTCCGCTAGGGTGACGGTCAAGAGCGCATCATAGGAGCGCACCATATCCATCTCATAGCGCCGGAAGGCCCGGGCCTCGCGGTCGGTGACCAGGCGCCGCAGCCCGGTGGACTCACCGGCCATGCGTTCGGTAAGTAGATAGATGGCGTTATGCTCATCCAGGATGGTACGGGGACGCCGGGGCGCAGCATCGGCGGCCAGCAGCCCCCATCCGGCCATGCTTAGTTGATCGGCATGGACAAAGTCAAAGTCCTGTTCACGCGCCAGGCGCTGGAGGGCGGCTGCCATCTCGGCCATCTCGTCGCGGGCAATGACCATGGGTTGGCCCGTGAGCAACCCCTTGGCACCCGCTCGCACATTGCGGGCCATGCTGCGCTGGATGGGCACGGGGTAGACGGCCTGGCAGAAGCTGCGCAAGTGTTCGACGTAGTTGGGGCGATCGTCAGGACGCACGAAGGAGACGAGGGTGAGCGCGTGCTGTGCAGCCAGGTGGCGTGCCATGTGATAAGCACGTACCTTGGGCCCGGCGTCCAGGGGATAGGGCAAGACCTGGGTCAGAAAGAGGATGTGCGACATGAAAACGTCAGGATCGGAGAACGGATGGTTGGCGGCTCAACCCACCCTCTCGACCGGAACAGAGGAGTCCACGTGCCACACCCTGGTCTGCAAGCCCCTTAGCAGCTCACCTATCCCCAACGCTGCGAACACGATAAGCACCGCGTCCACCGGCAGGCGATAGCGAGTAAAGGCCCAGGTCAGGATGTGGAGGATGGTGTAGAAGACAATGAACAGGTAGAGCAGTCCGGAGTCCGAGGCCAGGATTGCCCCCGTTCGGGACAGGACCGAGCGCGTGGAGGCGGTTCCGCCAGCAGCCTGCCACTGAAGCCGCAGATCCACCACCAGCCCATACAGCATGAATGGCAGCATGAGTGCGAACGACCCCACCCGGCCCACGTTGTGGAGCAGTGTGCTGTCGGCAGTGGGCCAGAACTCGAAGTAGTCACGCACCCGGCTCAGGGATAACAACAGGTACCGCCCCGGATCCGCCAACACGAAGCCAATACCCCGGCGCAATAGCTCCCTATCCCACTGGGCTTCGTTTAATCCCTGACTTAACAACTCCCCTGGCAGAGGAGCCGCCTCAAACTCCCGAAAACTGGTGCCGTGCATGGGATGTTGGGCCGAGTACATGGCAAAACCAGTATTGGAGTTGAGCAGCAAAAAACCGCCGTAAACCCAGTAGTTGCGGATGGTGAAAGGTAGTATGAAAAGGCCTAGGATCAGGCTGGAGCCGAACACCACACCAGCTGCCCGGCGCAGCACCTTCTGGCGATAGCCTAGCCAGAGCATCCAGATGAACATCAATGCCAGCCAGGGCAAAATAGATTGGCGGAACAACGTGGCCACGCCCATCGCCACGCCCAGCAACACCACTTCCTTGACTAGCGATCCCTGGCCCCTGCGTAGCCCCTGGGCTACGGCGATGGCTCGCTCCAGTGACCAGAGAAGGGCGACAATGTAGAACGTCTCGGTCATCAATGTCGCCGCGTACAATATGAAGTAGAAATACACCGCGCCCAGTAAAGCCGCCGTCAAGGGCACGGGCTGAGAGATCTCAAGGCGCCCAACCCGCAGCCACGGGATGGCACCGGAGACGGTGCGCCGGGCCAGGAAATACAGGGCTAAAGGCAATAGAATCCCACCCAACACTGCCTCAGCCAGACGGGCCGCCAGTGGTTGCACGCCAAAAAGCCGGTACACAGCGGCAACGAACAGCGATTGCAGAAATGACCAATGAGCCGTCGGCGCATCGGCCAGGGTAAAGGGATACCACTGGCGCTCAAAGCTGAAACCATGGCCGGCGATAAGACGTGCTCCAAGCGCGTGATAAGAGCGCTGGTCGGTAAGCAATGGCGGCGCATCGACCACGTTGCCCAGGTGAACAGCGATGCCAACTCGCAGTAGCACCGCCACCACCACCACGACTGTTAGCAGGATACGTCGATGTATAATCCAAGCTCGCTCTGGCAATGATTCGGGCACTTCAATATCTCAAGAGAGGCGTGCTCATCCGGCTACTTGCCCGATAAACGCTGCCACCTGGTCGGCATGGGTCTCCAGACTCACCTCCCCAGCCGCAGCCACCAGGGCACCCCTGGCCAGGCTCTCCCGCCAGGTCTCCTCTGTCACGCACCTGGACAAAGCCTGTTGCAGGGCTTTGGCCTCCGGCTCCACTACCACACCAGTGCTGTCATGGCGCAGGGCATCGGGCAAGCCCCGGGAATCGGTTGCCACCACAACTTTGCCCATGGCCATGGCTTCCAGAATCGTTGTAATTCCGGCGGCCTGGAGGGTGTCCCGTAGCGGCACCACCACCAGCAGCGCCCCGGCATAGAGCTGGCGCAGATCGCGATAGGACAGGGACTGGGTCATGACGGAGACTTGAGGCGGAATCCGGCCGATACTGTTGCGCTGGCGGTGCATCCAGGGACTGGAGGGACGGACCAAGACGGGTACATTCATGGAGCGAACGGCGTCGAACAGCAGATCGTAGTTGCGCATCTCGGCCCCCACGGCGAGGATGTAGGGCGCCCTCCCCGGCAGGTGGGGTTCTGGCCGGTAGAACCGGGTATCCACACCCTGGGAGATCGAGGTCACCGGCGCGCTCGTGCCGCCGAGCGTCTTTTGGAGGACACTGCGCTGCCACTCCGTCACACAGATCCAGCCATCGATCTTCATGACCGGCCTCAGGATACGAAGCAAAGCCAACCAGTCAGGGGAAAACACCCGGTGCACGTATACCACGTGGGTATGGGGCAGGCGCGCCAGCCTGAGCGCCAGCGCCACGGGGATACCCCAAGTCTCGCCGGTGGAGTAGATCACACTCTCCGGGGGCAGCTCGCGCACTCTCGCCATCGCCCGCTGCAGGTTGGCCGATAGCGATCGAGCCACCCGGGATGGCTTTATGCCCTGAATGCGCGCCGGTGACGGATACCATTCCTCGATGGTGGTACCAGGAAGACGCTCGGCGATAAGCCGGTAGTCCAGACGCGGCGCCAGCCCCTGCTCAGCTTCACGAACACGGGTCCTGTCCTCAGGACCAACTACAATGATCATAGACCCTTCAAGGCAACCCATGCAAACATAGTCAGTTGCTCCCGATACCCTACGAAACCCCGGGGTCATCGCCCTGGTCTCGCCACCGGTCTGAGGCTTTGCCGCCTACGGCCACAAGCAAGATGCCAACACGAGGTCATTCCCCATGCGGCCGAGGGACAACAGCAGATTGCGGTCCGTATCGACAATCACGAAGGCATCGACTCCGCTCTTCCCCTCTCTACCTCTCACCTCTCAGCCAGCCTCAATCCACGGCAAGAATACCCCCGCCGGGTTGCCTTCCGCTAGCTTGAGGTGATGGTAGTCGCCGTCGCAATAGCTAAGGCAACGTCGCAATAACTGGGCCGGCCCCTGGGCATACCCGATTGCTGGCACAGCAGACAGACTCACCACCAGCGTCGCCAGGGTGGCCAGGCTGAGTTTTCGCATGTGTCCTCGCCCCGGTACGCCTGGAACTCTATGGTTCGGCTGCATCATTCCTTGTCTTTCGTGCAACGGCTAGAAGAGAAATGCCGAAAGGTACAGGCAGGGCCCGCTCCAGCCGCTTGACCGCCGGCACGACAAGGTTGAATAGACGCAGCTGGCCAGAAGGCGGAGTGTCCTGCTTGCGCACCCTGCCGTTAGCCCACCAGCCCAACGCACCCAAGGTGTTGATGTACTTCTGAGTCACGGTGTCCAGACCGACCTGCTGAAAAAGGTCGGCCATCATCTGTTTATCGTAGCGCCGATAGTGACCAATAGCCCGGTCGATGGTGCCATAGAGCCAGGCGTGAGCTGGCACGACGAGGATTAGATGGCCACTTGGCCGCAACACATGCGCTGCGTTGCGCAGGGCCGCCTCGTGATCCTCGATATGTTCGAACACGTTCAGTGAGAAGACAGTGTCAACGTCGAAACACGCGAACGCCGCAAAGGGGTCGCTGGTGGCATCGGCTTCGAAAACTTGCACGTTGGGATAGGCTGTATAGAGCTTGCACACGTGGGTGACGCTCTGTGGCGAGGTCTCCGTACCCACGTACAACTCGCGGTTGACCAAGTAGCGGGCAAAGTTGCCCAGGCCGCAACCGATCTCCAGGATGCGTTGCCCGAGATAGGGCTCGATCTCCTCGTACAGCCATTGATCAACCTCGTCGATCAACAACCTGTCCTCACGGACTTTCTGCAGTGCGACCTCGTTGTAGTTCAAGCAGTCCCCTTGGCGTTCAGGTTAGGGTCCAGAATGCCTCTGTGCAGAGATAAGAGTTGGCGTCCTGGCCTTGGAAATGCGCATTGCCAGGTCATAGATTCCATGGGCAGCAAATAGGACAAGAAGAGCATCCACTGGGAGGCGATAACGCACATTGGCCCAAGAGGCCAGGTGGATCACGGTATAGATCATAATGAGACTCAAGAGCAGCACCACGTACTCGCGAGATAACAGTGGAAGCTTCTGGCCAGCCGGCAGGGAGGGAACCGGATGTCGCAGCCACTTCGCAGCCAGGTACAGGCCATACAACGCAAAGGGCAAGATAACCCCGAAGCTCAAGACACGTGCCACGTTGCTCACCAGTGTAGAATCCGCAGTGGGCCAGAAGAGAAAGTACACCGGAACACGGCTTAGAGATAGCATGAGATAACGGACCGGGTCATTGACAACGAACTGCACGCCCCGTCCCATCAATGCTCGATCGAGTTCTGCCTCATTGAGATTACGCAGTTCCTCCGGGATCAGATCGCCGTAGGTCACCCCAAGCTCTTCGGAGAGTACTGGCACGAAGCGAGTACCGTAGATGGGATGGTTGCTCCAGAAGAAGGTGAAACCAGCGTTTGTGTTGGGCATGCTCCAGCGCCCAAAAGCCTGGTAGTTGCGCCAGATGAAGGGTGAGATGGCCAGCGTGGCGACGAACCCGGCAACAGCGAGCGCCCCCAGTGTCGCGGTCAAGCGTTGCCGCGACCGCGACACGAGCACCAGCCAGGGTACCAGGACGGCCAGGATGGCCGCTGCCAGCTGCCGCAACAACACGGTGACGGCCATCGCCAGACCTAGCTCCAGACCCAGTATCAGGTAACGCCGGCCAGCAAGCGCAGGCCGGGCGGTAGCCTCGGCCAGCCGCATTGACACATCCACGATCCAGAGAATTCCGACGATATAGAAGGCCTCGCTCATTAGTGAGGCCCCATAGTTGACGAAGTAGAAATAGACGGCTGTCAGACCAGCCGCTATCAAGCCCACTGGCTGGCCAAAAGTGCGGAGGCCGATGCGATAGATCAGCCAGGGCGTCAATACACCCACCGCCACCGCCTGGATCAGCCGCGCCACCAACGGATTGTGCCCCACCGTGGCATAGATCGCCGCCAGGAACAGCGTATAAAGGTAGGACCAGAA
The DNA here is from genome assembly GCA_032111745.1 of Anaerolineae bacterium. Taxonomy (GTDB): domain Bacteria; phylum Chloroflexota; class Anaerolineae; order JAAEKA01; family JAAEKA01; genus JAULUH01. The sequence continues at coordinate 39,018 of JAULUH010000156.1, forward strand.
CGCAGTGGGCTGGTTAGCCCTGGCATAAGGCCACCAATCTATCGCAAAACTGAATCCATAGCCGTCGATGACCCGCTGGGCCAGCGCATCGTACGAGACTTGGTCGAAAGTGCCACCTCGGGTCTCTTCCAGGGCATTACCCAGGGCCAGAGCGAGAGCAATGCGTAGAAGCACCGAGAGCACCAGAATCGTCGCCAGGATGCCTGCAGGTCTGGTAGCACGAATGCGAAGGGGGGGCATGGCCGCCTACATTTCGCCCAGTTCCAGCAACAGACGCCGATACGTGCGGGCGCGGCTGTCCCAAGCTGGAGAAAATCGGGCACCGGCCGCAGCAACGATCCATCGCGGCCAGTAGGCTGCACGCACAAGAGTCTTGAAGCGGTTGGCCTCGTGCTCACCGCCGAACTTCCGATAAAACTGGATCTTGCTGCGATAGAGCTGCAAGTACATTGCCTCTGCCACCTGCCGGCTGCTGGCTTCACCGAAGTGAGTAACCTCAGCTTCGGGCACGTACCACAATTCCCAACCGGCCTGGGCCAGCCGATAGCACAGGTCGACCTCCTCCGTATACATGAAATAGCGGTCATCTAGCACGCCCACCTGATCCAGTGCAGCACGCCGCAGCAGCAGGCAGGCCCCCTTGATCACGTCCACGCGCCGCGGTGTGTGTGTATCCCACTCAGCCTGAGGATACGTGGCTTGTGGGGAAAGCTGTTCGAGGTAACTCAGGCGCCAGAACTCCCGGCCGGGGGTCAGCATCGGCTGGCACGACAACTGTAGGCTGCCGTCGTCGTTGAGCAGCCTCGCCCCGGCAGCCCCGGCCTTGGGATTGGCGTCCAAAAACGCCACCAGGGTATGCAGCGCGGCCTCATGCACCTCGGTGTCGCTGTTCAATAGCAACACGTGGCGACCCTGGCATAGCGCTATGGCCTGGTTATTAGCACGCGCAAAGCCGACGTTGTGGGAGTTCTCGATCAGCCTGACCCATGGGAAACGCGCCCGCACCGTCTCTAGACTGCCGTCGGTCGAAGCGTTGTCCACGACGAAGACCTCGGCAAATAGGAAGCCGCGAGCTGGCACCGCCAGGGCGCCACCGTAGTTCGCTGTCGACGGGATATTCGGGTCTATGAACTGGCTGGCCTGCACCGAATCCAGGCATTGCGCCAGGTATTCGCGCGTGTTCCAGTTCACGATCACGATAGACAGGTCAGGGCGTCCTGTCACGCCGTCACCCCTCTTGCTCTCCCATATTGTCCAGAGCGACCAGCCCGCCCATGAACAGCCAGATCAGCACACTGGCCTGGAAGCCAGGAAAGCCAATATTGTAGACGAAGGGGAGGATCCAATCCGCAAACAACATGAGGATCAGCGCGCCAGCGCCAGCCGCTAGCATGCCGTTCACATAACCAGCCGTGAAACCAACACGGTACTTCCTGCGCAGACGCATACCGAGCAGGCCAATCTCCACGATGAGCCAAACGAACAGCGCGAGGCCGACCAGGCCCATATGAGAAAAGACGTCAATATAGTTGTTGTGCGCCGAGAGCGCAACTGAGCTGTAGAAGAGCCTGCCGTAGCTAAGAGAACCGGTCAGCCCGTAGGGACGATAGGCGGCAGGACCCAGCCCAAGGATCGGATTGCGCATGGTCAGCTCGATGACGCGTTGGTTGAGGGCAAGTCGCGTGCCGCCGCTCAACTGCCACTCGGCATCACCGCCGGCAAATTCATACACGGCGGGGCCAAGCACGCCAGTAACCGCCAGGGCCACGATCAGCACGATAACTAGCCAGCCTAGACGCGGATACCGAAGCCAGAGGAGTGTGCTCAACGCTGTTGCTACTCCCACCCAGTTGGAGACGGCATCTCGCTGATCGATGAAGACGTAGACTATGCTGGCGACCAGGACAGCCACCAAGAACAGGCGCCATGGCCCAGAGAGTCCCCGATGGAACAACAGCTGCCCGCCCGCCAAGGCGGCCAGCAGGGTCCATAGGGGCGCTCGGGTAAAGGCAATAGTGGTGAACTCACTTAGCCAGCCGTCTAGGCCAGGTAGGGTACGCAGGATGGCCACACTACCTGCCACCAGGAAGAAGGTGGCTGTCAAGCGACGCAACCAGATCTCGTCCTTGACCAGGTTGGCACTCAGCCCGAAGGCAGCCGCAGACAAGGCAAAGATGCTCCACTGAGCAATTTGCACTAATGCGAAGTTGCTTTTCCGCGGCACCAGCGGGTCCCAGGTGATGTTTCCAACGGCAAGGGCGAGCAGCCCAACCGCCAGGAACAGTAGCAACGGCCAGTTGACCCGCGAGGGCACCAGATGAATGCGTCCACGCACCATCAAAGCGAGCAACGCCAGGACCACCAGAGCCGGAATCAGCAGGACCGTGAGGTTGAAATTGACCTCGGTGCCGGTACCAAACTCAGCTGGCACCACAAGTGGCACAACCACAAGAGCAAGCAAGCCCAACACCGGGGACTGTAGCATGAGCAGTGCTGCCATAGCCGCTACCAGTAGCGCTAGCCATTGGAGGGACGCGCGCAGACCCAGAACGGCTGCTGCCAGCAAGACCATGGCGACGATAAAAACCGTCCACAAATCGACAGATGGTGCAGTGCGGCGGATATTCTTGATCATGGGATAGCCATCTTGTGCGCAGGAACTACCAGCTTGTCAGCGAATGCATGGGATAGGCTACCGGTCATGGCCGGATCGCCTGCTCCACCAATCGCTCCACATGCCAGACAAATCGGCCAGCAATGAAGCGCCAATCATAAGTGGTTTCTACCAGGCTCCTGGCGTTCCTGACGAGGCGCTGTCGCAATTCCGAGTTCTCCAGTAGCGTAGTCACCTGGCGGGCGAACGATTCTGAGGTGTCTGCCAACAGGACATGTTCACCGTCAATGGCCTCGATCCCCTCAACCCCTTTGGACGTCGTGACCACGGGCGTACCCAAGGCCATAGCCTCGAGGATCTTGAGACGGGTCCCACCGCCTTCACGGAGAGGCACGACGCAGACACTGGCCTCGCCTACTGGCCGGCGGATGTCATCGACATAACCCGTAAGCGCTACCGACTCGTCGATTGCCAACCCGGAGAGGTCAACCCCCCGGGTCGAGCCGGTGATAGCCAGTGTTACATCTGGCACGACTTGCTTGATGCGCGAGTAGATCTCGGCCAAGAAGTATTGCATGGCATCATAGTTTGCATAGTAGCCGAGAGCACCGTTGTAGACCAGCGCTCGATCCCGCGGCTGGACCAGGCCAGGAACATTGTGTTGGCAATCTACGCCGTTGGGGATCAGGACAATCCGATCGGCCAAGTGGGGCACCAGGGACCGACTAACCTGGCAATCCTGTTCCGATACCATTGAAATCATGTCGAACTTCGGAAACAAGCCAGCCTCGTAGCGACGGGCCTTCTGCGCGCTCACCCAGGTTTGGCCTCGCAACCAAAGCCCGGACGACTGCCCGTGGCGGTCCTGCATCCAACGTGTCAGAGAATTGTGTTCTTCCAGCACGCGAGCAATAGAGGAAGGCGCTTCCAGGGCATAGGCTGCCATGACCTCGGTTGAGGCGATAATGACGTCAAAGGATTGCCTGTGTAAGGTCTGACGGACCAGCTCACGCATTGCCGGGATAGGACGGGTGAACAGTGGAACTGGCGACAGAAAACGCCTCAGCGTACTGGCGCGATTCGTTGCGAAGGGATCCAGGGCAACGACCTGGATATCCCGACAGAACTGCTGTAATTCCCCGGCATCGTGCTCCTTAGCCATATCAAAGGCGAACGACAGCAGTGTCACCTCGTGGGACTGGCCCAGCGCCCATAGCAAGTGATAGACTCTGATCTTATACCCGATGTCGAGAGGAAAAGGAAACCAGGTAGCAAGAAACAGAACTCTCACAAAAGCACCTTATACCTTCCGTCCATCTGGCTCAGCACTGAGAAACCTAGGCCTGCTAGGCCAGTGCTATGCCACTCCTCTCTTGGATCGCTTGGTCAAGGCGGTCAAGCAACTGCTCGATGTGGGCGCCCGGCCTCCAAGCTACCCTGGCCTTGGCCAGCGCCGTGCGGCCCATACGCTCCTGATCTTCAGGTGACTCCAGAAGAGTGGACAGGCGCGTGCTTAACTGCTTCACATCACCCGGGGCAATCAGATACCCGGTCTGCTCGCTCTCCAACCAGTCGGGCACACCACCAACGGCAAAGGCCACCACGGCGCGGCCACGTGCATATGCCTCGGGACCTATACGGCCATAGGGCTCCGGCCATGCGGACGGCATGGCCACAAACGCACATTGCCGGTATAGGTCCTCCAGGTCAGCCTGGTCAACCCAGCCGGCGAATCGGATGCGACGGGCAATTCCTAACTCGCTGGCCAGACCTTCGCAGGCCGGTCGCACCGGGCCATCTCCAGCCACGATCAGCTGCCAATCCACCGGCACATCTGCAAGAGCACGAATGAGTTCCAGCAGCCCTTTCTCTGCCGTCACTCGACCAGCATATAGAATAGTGCTGGGGTCCGAGGGAGACACGTATTCGGGCAGTGCATTGCCGATCAGCACAGGCGCCAGGATACTGACTCGCTTCGGTGGCAATCCATTGAATACTAGATGACGGCGCATGAACTGGCTGCCGACAAAGATGTTGGTGTTGTGGTAGGCTTCAATCAGCGAGCGCACCGTGCTCAGTTTGCGGATATGACCAACCGGATTGCGACCAAAAGAACATCTCTCGGCATACGCATTAACAAGGCAGCCCGGCCCTGCCTTCCGCTGACACACCTGCCTGGATCGACGCAGGTATAGGGCCAAACCCGGACAGACCAGGTAAGGGCTGTGAACATACGCCACGCTGGGTAGCCGATCGATAATCCAGCGAACCACCTGCGGGTCATGCACTACGTGCATATAAGCAACCTCGGGCTGGAAGTTGGCAATCACCCGATCTATGCCCGCAAGAACGGCCTCAGTCCGTGGTTCCAAGACCTGTACTGTCCCCGGCATTAGGCTATCCGGCTCTTCCGCTGCGAAACTGACCAGATGCGATTCGTGGCCTGCCACCGCCAGGGCGTCAGACACATCGCTGATGTAGCCCTCCGCACCGCCAGCGTTAGAACCGTACTGGTTGAAATGCAGGATCCTCATACGACTATGTCGCTCAACCACGCCTCGATATCGCTAACCATACGATCCAGGGTGAAGCGCTCTTGGATCATGCGCTGAGCCGCCACCACCAGACTCCTGCCACTGGCCGGATCACTGATCACCCTAGTGATCTGGGCGGCCAAAGCTGCTGCGTCCTCCGCACCGAAGGTCAGCCCAGTAATACCGTCCTGTAGCATCTCCACCTGACCCCCGACCTCGGTACCGATCACTAACAGCCTGGCAGCCATAGCCTCCATGACTGTGCGCGCCATAGGCTCCGGCCAGGTCGACGTGAACAGGAACACGTCAAACCGACCCAGCCAGGACGGAATCTCCGGCTGCGGTACATGGCCGACGAAATCAACTCGCTCCTCAATGCCCAGCCGCCCGACCAGTTCGCACAACTGCGCCTCGTAGTCCGGGTGCCCCGCCCCGATGATCGTCAGGCTCACCTGCTCAGCCATACCCTGCTGCCGGAGCTTACCAACCGCCTCGATCGCCGTGTGCACCCCTTTCTGAGGCAGGAGACTGCCGACATACACAAGCCGCAATGGGCGGCGTCCATCGTAATCGCCGAGCGCAGCATACCGCTGGAAGGACTCCAGGTCGATGCCACCGAATAGGACACCGGTTGAGGGAGGAAGTTTGCCTGTGGCCACTAAAGCATCGCGCACATACTGGCTGCAACACAGGGCGCGTTCAAAGCGCAAGCTGGGCGGATAGCCCTCCTGTCTAAGGCGGCGTAGCGCCCACCCACGCACTGGCGCCTTAATAAGCTCACCAACCTTACTTCCCCCGGGCAACCGCCAATACTCGACGTGGATGTCGGGATCCTGCGGCCAGTAGGATGAGACAAAATACGCCACCCGGCTGGGCATCCACTGTTCAAGCCAGTAAGGGAGATTGCGCGACAGGTCATACATGCCCCACACCACTGCCACATCTGGCTCATATGTGTCCAGCACGCGCCTTAGCTCCTCCTGGTTCTCTCGTTCGTGCCGGCGATGATAGCGCAGGAAATCAATGGACCGGTAGTGATACAAGTCCGCCTGGAGATGCAGTGTGCGCGCGACGTCGGGTTCAACTGGCTCAGTTCCGTTTACCCCATGTTGGCTGGTCAAGACGAACACCTGATGCCCCCGGTCGCGCAGCCTCACGGCTACCTCCTGGCACCACTGTTCGTAGCCGCCCAACTCATATGGTGGATACAGATTGGTCAGAAACAGAATCCTCATGCCCGGCAACCTGCTGTCATGACGCCGCCGCGACCTCACTACCCCTGGCGCTTCACCCTAGTGCCTCCGCCACAGATGCCATGCCACCGCACCCAGCACTAGCATAAGCGCTGGAATGATGCCGGCCAGGCTTCCTACGAAGGGGTTTGATACCGGTGCACGACCGTCATCAAGTGCGGCGATCGCTTCTGTAGAGACACCCGAATCCGTAGTAGCAGAGTGGTTCAGATCATCGCCAGCCCTTACCTGCTGGCTGGATTGATCATCCACTGGCTGCACGGCTGTGGTCCCACCGGTGGGCAAAGGTACTGGCGTGCGCGCAGGTACTCCGGGGATGGTACCGGACACATGCCAGATCTCGCCGGCCTGGTCGCTCAGGTTCGTATTCCATAGCGCGTGGATCTCGTTTCCAAGCCGCACCGTGGCCGCTGTCCAGTGCCCACCCGGTCCCGTAATCTCGGTTTCGATGTTTGCCCACTGCCATAACGACCAACCACCGTCGAGCAACCGCCAGTAGAAAAGCCCGCCAACCTGATCGCGGGTACGCATGTTGGAGAGCACATGAAGGTTGCCATTATCATCGGTGACATTAACGTTGAACCCTGCAATTCCCTCCAGGTCAGGGTAGATAGTCTGCGGCGGTCCCCAGGTCTCCCCTCCATCCAATGATGTACGCACCTGCCGGCCTACGTTAGCCGGGTAGACATAAGTTAAATGCAGTTCAGAGTCGCCAACAATGCCAAGGGATGGGTATTGCGCGCTGGCCTTACCCTTCTCTCCCTGGGCAAGCTTGACCGCTTTGCTCCAGGTCTGGCCGCTGTCCACGCTGCGCGCATAATAGATGGCAGGGGCGAATCGAGCGCTGGCTTCCACTGTACCCCAGAGTGCATGCATGCGTCCTTTGGGATCGATGGTGAGCGAAAGGTGCAGCAACGCGTCTTCGTCTGGTTCGAGTCCGGGCGACAACCGTACCGGCGTGTCAACGACTAGACCCTGGTTGGTGATCCTGGTGTAGTACACCGCAGGGTCATCGCCGCGCGTGGCGAACAAGATATGGGGAACATCTTGGGCATCCACAGCGATGTCGGATTCCCAAGCCGTGCGGGCGCTATTCCCCACTGGAACGGCCGGAAGCCACGCCTGCGCTGATCCTGCTTCTTGGGCCGGTGCGCGACTATAGTAGATCGTTGACACCCCAGTCCAGACCAGGTGCAGAATCTGCTGGGAATCAATGGCCAGAGAGGGATACTCGGCGATATTGTCGTTGGACAACGCAATGATATCGGCCGGGTCCGACCATTCCGAGCCGTCCCACCGGGTGTATACCAGGGTATTGCCATCTAGATTCAGCTGGCCAGGAATGCCTAATACTGACTGACCACCCATTTCCTCAGCCCAGATGACGTGCACGTTGCCAGCTGAGTCGGCCGCCATAGTCGGACGATTGGAGCTTGTCGGTGTGTTGGAGATATTGCGAGCAGGAGACCAGGCAATCCTCCAGTCCTGTGCCCTTGCATGCCTGGAACCTCCCAGGCCGGCGACCAGCACTATCCCAGTCAGTACGAGTGCCAAGTAGATTCTCACAAGTGTCATATCTGACAGACCTTTTTTCCTGTTGAATTCTCTGCTACTCAGCCATTGCGGGCTAGCCCATAGGGAACTACGGAAAGGCAAAGTTTGCCAATAGCATTGAAACAAACGCGCCCTAGATACCCAATGGCAGCAATGCTACGCCAGAAATCACTCAACCGGTCGATATTGCCCTGTTCCCAAAACGCTTTCGCAGATCATTCAGAACCCGATCACCAAGCAGTGACTTCAACCAGCGGGAGGCCACCTGTGGCTCCCTGGCTAACGTCGGATGGTAGCGAACCGCTTTCAGAAAATGCCGACGACTATCTGCCATGCGACCGCTACCATAGGCTAACAGACCGAGAGCCAGATGAGCGTTGCCATATGCAGTGTTGCGAACCTGGACCAACTCACTCCCAGTTTCCTCGCTGTCGAAGATTAGGTCCAGGCTCTCCAGCAACGTTGTCCGATTCGTTTCGAAATCATAGTCCAAGAACTGGCCACGCCATCCACGCGGCTGATTACCGCAGGCCAACTCGTAGAAGACATCCAGTCGAGATGACAGATCAGGATAGATGCAAAAGGCTTGTGTCAGGTACTCTCGGGCCGCCTTCCGATCATTTCGCTGGAAATAGGAAAGCGCAGCAGCAAAATATGCTGACGCATAGGCGCGCCGTCGTAGAATTGGCCACTGCGAGACAGGACCCTCTGGGGGCCCAAAATGCTTAGCGGCGGCGCGCATGTTGTCTTCGAACATGTGCTCGACATTGGATGACAAGCCTCCGTGATGTACCCTATAGCGAACCAACACGCGTGGAATCCCGACGATGCGAAAGCGGCGCGAGATGCGAAGCCACATGTCCCAGTCAGCATACCCTTGGAGGTTTCGATCGAACAACCCAACTTCGTTCAAGCACGTCTTGCGGACCGTCACAGTTGACGGTGGAAAAAAACCGCCGTGTAATAGAACGTCGTATAGGGTGCCGGAAAGCACGGTCTTCGTGCTCACTTGAGAGAGAAGCTCGCCATCTCCATCGATAATCTGGACACCAACATAGCAGGCGGCGATCTCATGATCGGATTGCATGATCGACATGACTTCGGCAAGATAGGTAGGCTCCCACAGATCATCGTCATCCAGGAACCCGATGAATTGCCCACGCGCCGCCTGAATGCCCGTGTTCCTCGACCCCGCCATGCCGGAGTTAGCTTGACGGATATATCTGATCTCCTCTCCAAACGAGGCTGCGACATCAGGTGTGTCATCCGAAGAGCCGTCGTCAACCACAACCACCTCAAAGTCTCGAAAAGTCTGGTTGAGGGCACTGCGTATTGTCTCAGTCAAGTAGGCCGCATGGTTGTACGCAGGAATCACTACACTCACCAACGGTGAAGGCATGTTAACTCTCCACAGCCAGCTCAGTGATGTATTCCTGAAGGGCTTCCCGCCAGGGTCGCATGTGGTTCAGTCCTAGTAGATCCAGATGATAGTTGCGCGCGGCTTCCATACGCGGACGAGGCGCAGACAGAGGAAACTGTGCTGAGCTAACCGCAGTGATTTGGCAGGAGCTAATTCCTGCAAAGTCCAGAATCGCCTGGGCGAATTCAAGACGGCTACAATGGCCACCGCTTCCAACTGCGTGATATAAGCCATACAGTCCCGTCGGCAATAGCCTCAGGATTTGCTCAGCCATGTCCGCCGTGTAAGTCGGGGATCCAAACTTGTCGTTCACGATCCGCAACTCGGATCGTTCCCTCGCCAGCGCAATAATCTTCGCGACAAACTTCTTGTCCTGTGAGTGTCCCCCGAACATCCACCCTGCGCGAAAGATGAAGTAGTGGCTCGCAAGGCTTTGGACGATCTGCTCGCCCGCAAACTTGGACTTGCTGTAGTGGCTCTGCGGATTTGGAGCATCAAACTCCGTATAGGCCTCACACTTTGTACCATCAAACACGCTAGCAGTGCTGATGTAGATCACCATGGCCGATACCGCCTGGCTGCCAAGGACCACGTTTCGCGTACCAATAGCGTTGGTCAGATAGGCCAGATCTGGGTTACGCTCGCATTCGTCCACATCTGTTGCTGCAGCTAGGTGAACAACCGCCTGCGGTTGCACATCTATACAAGCACGCATGACAGCGGCAGCATCTCGAACGTCCAAATCCTCGATATCTGTGGCCACAACCTCGTGCTCACGGGCAAATATCCGACATAGATCGCCTCCAAGCATGCCGGCTGCGCCGGTTACAAGAACTCTCACAGTGCTATCCTCCAAGTGTAGGACTTGACTTGCTGGGTCTAAGTTGGTGCCCCGAATTCGCCGATCAGACGTAGGCATTTCACCCATCACGAGCGGCAATCGTACAAGTCGTAGAAACCGATAGACTTGACCAAGCTGCACTCCTGTTCTATGTAGTCAGCATAGACCAATATGGTCTTGCTCATTGGCCCGTCGAGAAGATAGTCGGGAGAGGCCGGGCCGGGAGAGTACGGAGCGCCGCTCGAGGCCAACCCCAGTTGGTCACGCCTGACCGCTTCTTCTAGAACCTCAAAAGGAGGATGGTGGAAGCGATTCTGGGCCAGGAAATCAACCTCCCACTCCATGGTTTCGATCAATTCATCCGGCTGTACCTGGGATGTCAAGTAGTCGGCCATCTCCTGAGCGTTTTGGCTAGATGCGTTGAACAGGCGATCCACATGTGCTACTACCCCGTACGCAATGATAGCCATCGGCACCAATGCGACAGCCAGGCGAGCCAGGTAAGAGCCATTGTCTGCGCCCAGCTGAAGCGCCTGCCACAGCTGATCGCGGCTCAAATGGAAGTCGTTGGTGAGATCTCCGAAGAGCTTGGCCAGGAAGAGGCTGCTGAGCGAAATCGGCACGAAGGCATATCGAATCCAGCCCACGCTGCCAGCCACGAACCATAACAGCCAGACACCGACAAGCGCAAGCAAATGGAACTCTTTGATCCCATCACGCCTCCGACGAATCACATCAAGACCAGCATAGAGAAGAGCCGGGCCTACCCAAAGTAGGTAACCGGTCTTGGCCAGATTGTTGAAGTTTGCCAGGATGCGGCCGGGCCGGTACAGGGTTGCCAACGCACGGCTGACCGTATCGCCGCTTTGCAGGCGCCACCCGTATTCAGCCGCCCCCAAGACCAACAACTGGAGACCCTGCCATCCCACATACATCAGCGCGGCTATCGCCAAAGGGAGCAGCCATCGCCTGAGACCGGCCCGGCGATAATATGCCACGTCGGCCAGGCCCACCATGCCCAGGACCACTAGCGCAATGATATTCTGCGGCTTGGTGAGGAAGGCCAAACCCAGAACTACTCCGCAGCCCACGGTCCACCAGACCGAGGCGCGGTCCAGGCTTCGCTGCCACAGGATGATGCTCCCGAGAATGAGCATCAGCGAGGCCATTTCACCCATGGCGAAACGGCCATAAAGGAGAAAATCACCCCATGGCGCCAGCACGAGTAGCCCAACGGCGACGAGTGAGGAACGAACACCCATGAGCCCCTGAGCAACGCCAAAACAAAAACAGACCGCTGCCAAAGCATACACAACCGAGATAACTCGGCCCTGGACGAGGCCGATTCCAGCCACCTGAAACCAGGCGGCTATCGGCAACAATAGCACGGGCCCACCACCGTTGAGATAGGGGTCAAAGCGTGCGAATTCGCCAGCGCTCAGAACAGCATACTCACCGTAGAGGGCGATGTTTTTGGCCCCGTGCAGGAATACCCCTTCGTCAAACCATGTAGCCGGCCACGAGCCAAGTTCCACCCACAGAAGGAGCACGATCACCAGCAGAAGCGCGATTATGAGCACATGCTCCTGGCGTCGGAAGCGGTTTGACATGGCAGTCATGTATATATTGCTAGTGAATAGCGCCGGGGAGCCGCTTCGCTACTCTTGCTCAGATTTAGGGCGACCAACATGCAGCGGCTCACAAAAAGAAGGCCAACCGCCCAGCAATGCAAGATCCTCAATGCTACTCTTGCTGCTCACTGATCCAATGTCCTCTTGACCCTGGCCGGTACACCGTAAGCCACCACGTGGTCCGGAATGTCACGCACAACCACAGCGCCAGCGCCAACGATGACACCTGCCCCAATTTGGATCCGCTCTATTACCCTGGCGCCGATCCCTATTTGCGTTGCCTCACCAACAGTCACCCGTCCTGCCAGGTTTGCGCCAGGGGAGATATGAGCCGCATCACCGATGCTGCACTCATGACCAACGCTAGCCAAGGTATTGATGATGACACTTCTCCCAATCCTGGCACCAGGATTCACAACCGCGCCGGCAACAGTCACCGTGCCGGGACCCAACACGGCGTCAGCTGCCACGGTCGATCGAGGATGTATCGCCACGGGAAGGGAGAAACCCCAGGACCGGAGGGTTTCCGTCAGTTCCAGGCGCATTTTGCAGTCTCCAAATCCCAGGAGAACGTGCCTGACACCTCGATCCCATAGCGGTCCCAGCTGTTCTTCGCCGCCCAGAATCGGTGCACCGCAGAACTCAGTGCCATGACGACCAGGATCAACGCTATCAAGGAAACCAAGGATGTTGTAAACACCTCCCAGCCGCACGATGTCGGCCACGACCATTGCGTGTCCCGATGCACCCCAAATGACGAGATCCAGAAGTTGAGAACTTGACGTCATTGGACTTTGGTCCATGTGCTATTCCAGCTTGATAGCTGAAGGACGACGCTGGACGCCCGGTCGCTTACTTCGGAGCGACGTGACATGTGCATAGTGATCGCTTCGTCGTGCTACCCATTCTCAAGCCAAGCCGAAGGGCTACATCTCCTCATACTTCTGCGCATAGAGTAGATTACGGCAGCGTGTCTGATATCTGATCCGGAATCTCCCAGAAATGATCCAGATACACCGAGCCAAATCCGAAGCTTTGCTCGAAAGAATAGCCTGTGTTGCCGGGATCACTAAGCTCGACGTCGAGACAGCGATCGATTTCGACGTAGTCTAACCATTGTATCTGCGGGATGGTGATACCGATGTCCATCCCATAGGTTCCACGCGCCAGCGGCAACTTAGGGAACACCAGATCGATCACGTTTTCTCTATGCGGCTGGGCGTCCACCAAGAGGCCGTGAAGATTGGCCGAGGCAAAATAGGCGATCTTCTCCAGTATTCTGCCCTTCAACATGGCTTCTACAGACACACGCACGGGCCTGGTCACTTCAAACACGATCCGGACGCGCAACAGGTCACCGTAGTGATATCCCGTACACGGCTCACCTGCTGCGTTAAGAAAACTGACTTCCGTCAGACGGGCAAGATCCGACTTGTGAATGCGATCCAAGTCCCGCAACGACAGTTTTGTCTTCAGATTACTCTCCTGAGCAGCAGCATCCCGTGCTTCGCCCAGGTATGTTCTCACGACGTCTTCTGCTCGGCCGCGATCCGTCAATCTGCCGTTCTGCAGCATAATAGCGCTGGTACAAAGGGCAGTGATGGCACTCATGTTGTGACTCACGAACAGAACCGTGCGCCCTTCTTTGGTCACGTCCTCCATCTTGCCCAGACACTTGCGCTGGAACGCAGTGTCGCCCACCGCCAGGACCTCATCGACGAGCAGGATCTCAGGCTCGAGGTACGCCGCAACTGCAAAGGCAAGACGCACATACATGCCACTGGAATAACGCTTGACGGGTGTATCCAGGAAGCGCTCCACCTCCGAAAAATCCACAATGGCGTCGAACTTGCGCTCGATTTCGGCCCGACGCATTCCCAGAATAGCCCCGTACATGTATATGTTCTCACGCCCGGACAGCTCGGGATGGAAGCCGGTACCCACTTCCAGCAAGGAACCAACCCGGCCCAGTAGGCGCACGGTGCCGCTTGTGGGCTCTGTGATGCGTGACAAGATCTTCAAAAGCGTGCTCTTGCCTGCACCATTACGTCCGATGAGTCCTAAAACCTCACCCTGCTTGACGTTGAAGGAGATGTCCTGCAGTGCCCAAATCGTATCCTCGGTGCCATTCCCTCGGGTGCCAGCCTGAGAGCGCTTCAAGCGAGCGGTTAGGGCATCGCGCAGGGTATCATGGCGGTGTAATACGCCAATGTGAAATTGCTTGCTGAGATTCTCGACCTGGACAGAAATATCAGACATGAGGCTTAGATTTCAGAAACTCCGTATGTAGTTTAGCATGCGCCAGGATGAAATTTCTGGGCATCGAAATTGCACCGTTGGGTGCACCCACCCGTGAAGCGGCAAGGCGGAATGCTAGCTCTCAATGACACGACGTTGGACAACCTGAAGCTCCCAGATAGAGCGCTTACGGAGGTTCGGCCAGGACCGACTCTCTGTCACGATTCTGACGTCAAACCTGCATCCTGATTAGCATCCTGATTAGATGATATCTGCAAATGTCTGCTCTGTGGAACGGAAGTAGAACAGCCCGCCCATGAGGACGGTGACCATGATCACCAAAGAAACCACAAACAGGCCTCCTGGCGGCTGGGCATCGGTCATAACGTTGCCAAGCAAGGCCCAGCGGAAGCCCTCAACAACACTAGTCATCGGGTTGAGTGCGAGCAGTGGACGCAAAGATTCAGGGATCATGGTTGCGCTGTAGATGACCGGAGTCACATACATCCAAATCTGCACAACGAAGGGGACCAGTTGCTTGATATCACGGTAGCGGACGTTTAGAGCCGAGAACCATAGGCCAAACCCTAGAGCAGTGCCCATAGCCATCAAGAGGAACAAGGGTAGGAAGAGTACCGCCGGGGTGGGGGGGATCCGGTATAGCACCAACAACACAACCAACACCATTGCAGAGACAGCGAAATCGATAAGACCGGCAACTACGCCGCTGAGCGGAATGATCAGCCTAGGAAAGTATACTTTGGTGATCAAGTGAGAGCTATCTACCAGGTTCGTCGATGCGCGGGTCAACGACGTTGCAAAGTACTGCCAAGGAACTAGCCCTGCCAGGGCAAATACCGGATAAGGCACGCCATTGGACGGCACACCCAGTAGTAACCCAAAAACGCCAGAGAACACCAGAGTCGCCAGTACAGGTTGGAGAACGATCCAACCCACTCCCAGCGCCGTTTGCTTGTAGCGCACCTTGACATCGCGCCACACCATGAAAAACAAGAGTTCTCGATACTCCCAAAGCGCACCGAGTTGTAGAGAACCCAGACCCTTTGATGGCTTGATGATGATGATCGGCGGTTCGTCAGCCTCTGCGCGCTGGGTTATGTGTGAAGAAGTGGAAGTCATATTTGTTCCCGATGCTATGCCAGTAGCAAAGCCATTTCTATTCGCCTGATAACAAGGTAGTAGCTTGAGCAAGTCTTCGCAGCCGATCAGAGAATCGCTGTCCGAGGATTGCCCGTGCGGTGATTGAGCGGACACCCCGACTTCGAAACCAAGAACGGTTATAGAGGGCAAACCCCAAGAGACTTTGCCTGACTGCGCGATAGTCGCCCAGTTCTGCCGCGCGAAAGAACCATACCCTATAGAATTGTTGCCGCAGTTTGCTCATCAAGTGCGGATCCAATTCGGCGTACTGCTTCAGCGTATCCAAGGCTTGTGCAGCCTTCCTTGGAGACGTGTCGACGAAGGACCAGGGACAGAGCGCCTCAGCCATTTCGATCACGTACTTCAGCTTCCCTTGCATAACGATATCATGGTACTTGAAGTCGAGGCCTCGATCAATCGCATCATAGGCTTGCAGCATGTGCGGCAACCATTCCAGCGGAGGCGTCCCGGAATAGACCCCCCCTGAGTGAACCCGGTAAGCAGCCATGATCTCATCAAGATACCCCGCCTTTCCATGCTGAGCCACCAGCACCCACAGGGGCCAGTCTCCCACGCCGAGATCGTGGTACCATGCGGGCATAGCGCTGAGCAAGTCGTTGCGAAATATGACGGAGGAAGTGGGCAGAGGATTCCGAAACACAATGTCCTCAATGGACAGAAAGGGCTTTTGGTCAGCTGGGACCACTGGAGTAGGTTCTATGGCGTCATCCTCGTGTAGACGCATGACATTGTGATAGCACAGGCTGCACTCAGGATGCGCCTCCAAGAAATCGACCTGCTTCTGCAACTTGAGTGAATCGGTCCAGTAGTCGTCACCATCGCACAATGCCACGTAGTGGCCACGACATGCCGCCAACGTTGCGACAAAGTTGGCCATCATTCCCTGGTTGCGCTCCGGCAAGAGAAGTCGAATCCGCCCTGGATAGCGTTCCCTATAGGTACTAACAATCATGCGCGTGTTATCGGTTGAACAATCCTCGCCGATCACAAGCTCAAACTCGAAACCCGACTTCTGCATGAGCACGCTCTCGATGGCCTGCGCGATATATCGTTCGTGGTTATACGTGATCATGACCACGCTGACTTTGACGCTGGCCGGGACATGGTCTGTGGCATTCATTAGCGCTGCCTCTCCCAGATGCCTTCTAGTCGCGCTATTAACTCCTTACTATCCTTAACAGCCAGGCGCATAATGGCACAGATAACTGCAATCTCCTCCGGTCCCACGGCCATACCAGTGGGTAAAGACATCACCCGCTTTGCCAGCATCTCTGTCTCCGGCAACAGCAGTCCGGCATGGGGAAAACAGGAACGATATGGCTGCATTTGATGGCAGCCGGGGAAGAAATAGCGTCTGGCTAGTACGTTTTCGGCGTGCAGCATGCGTACCAAATCGTCGCGGTTGATGCCCGCCACCGCGTCGTCGACTTCGACGATCACATACTGGAAGTTGTTGCGCTCAGTCTCATCATAGGTGATCAGCTGAATACCCGGTATAGCCTGTAGTCCAGCCCGATATGCCACATAGTTACGATGGTTGGCCGCAATGAAATGGTCCAGCGAGTCCAATCCGGTGAGACCCATGGCTGCCGCAACCTCGCTCATCTTGCCGTTGCTACCGATGTAGATGACACTGTCGAGGCCGTCAAAGCCAAAATTCTTCATTAGCCGTATCTTGGCCGCCAGGTCGTCATCGTTGGTCGCCACAGCACCACCTTCAAAGGTGTTGAAGAACTTGGTGGCGTGAAAACTGAAAACCTCTGCATGGCCGAAGCTGCCGATCATACGACCCGTGTAGGAGCAGCCAAAGGCATGGGCGGCATCGAACATCAGTTTGAGGCTGCGGCGTCGAGCGATCTCGCTCAGTTCCTCAATAGCACACGACCGGCCCCACACATGTACGCCGACGATGCCGGTGGTGCGCGGGGTGATCAACGCCTCCACCTTACCCGGATCAAGGTTGTGGGTGGTCGGGTCCACGTCACAGAAAACGGGCGTGATCTCTTGCCACTGCAGGGCGTGGGCCGTGGCAATGAAGGTGAAGGAGGGGACAATCACCTCGCCGCGCAGTCCGAGGGCACGAATAGCGATTTCCAGCGCCACGGTGGCGTTGCACATAGCGATGCAGTGCTTAACTCCCAGGAAGTCAGCGACCCGCTGCTCCAATTCTTGCACGAGAGGACCATTGTTGGTCAGCCAGCGGCGGTCCAACAGATCGTTGATCCGGCCTAAGAGCGCAGCGCGATCGCCGATGTTAGGGCGACCAACATGCAGCGGCTCGCAAAAGGAAGGCTGACCACCCAACAATGCCAGGTCTTCTATGCTGCTCTTGCTGCTCATTGATCCAACGTTCTCTTGACCCTGGCCCAGTACCTCGACAGCAGCCTTGGACTGATCGCTGCGGAGCTGGCCGAGACAGCGGTGTACTTGAGTGAGGACGTCAGTCTGGATACCATGCACATCATCGCTTAGGTGAGAGAGCAGTCACAAAACCTACATTAGCGCCCGCTACGCCAAGGCGAAACAGCCCAGGAACCTGTCCTGAGCGATGCCGAAGGGGCGATCCCGATTGCCGACTGGGATGCTAGCGATGTCACAACCAGCGGGCCAACCTAAATTCCAACAGCCTCGACGCAGGTCGGCATGACTTTAGTTCTGGCAAAGGCCCTATGGTGCTTCTCTCCAGTGATCCTCTGTAGAACGCCTGATCCAACAGAGATTCTCGATACAGCCAGCAACAAACCAAGCGCCAGAGGACAGAGCCAGCCCGATGGTCTGGGAGACCCCTTGGTACCAGAGCGAGTCGTGAAATGCAATAGTCGCGTCGTCAGCTAACCACGGTGTGATTCGCTCGAAATCCGACCTGACAGCCTCGAGACTGTGATCACCGTCGATAAAGGCCAGGTTGATCGGACCAGGTACGTCGTATCGCATCAATTGATCACTTCGCTTCCTCACCGTGATCAACTGGGGGCGTATCCCCTCGGTGTTGCACAGAAATTCGGAATAGGTATCACGAATCCCATCAGGCATAGTCTCATTCTGCCACGTATCCACGCACACGACTTTACCACCTATCTTGGCAGCGCCGGCACCCAAATAGCAGGTCGATGCACCCAAATAAGAGCCAATCTCCAACATGGTGGCACCCGGTGGACAATTCCTAGCAAGTCGATAAAGGGCTCTCAACTCTTGCTGGCTTGTGAATGTGAAGATCTGCGAGGCTGCACCCACACCTGCCCTTCGTAGATTCGACTCGATTGCGTATGTATCAATTCTCTCGCAAAGGGTTCGGGCCCATCTGAAACCCACCTGAGTTGGAATCAGTGCTAGAGCTATCACGGGATTGCTGTATATTTCAAGACAGTTCTCGGTATGACGTGACCCTGGCCAACTGTATGGTAGCATTCGACAGGCTCAGAAGCCAGTCACGTCAAGACGCAACCGGCACGTAATCGGGTGATGAGCTTGTTACGTTTGAACGTAATCGGGGTTGACACTGCCACGCTCAAATGCAACGGGCCCACAACAGACCAAAGCCTGTCCAACCCTATCCCAGACACAGGAGGTTGGCCACGATCATCGCGTGTCCCAATCCACCCCCGTTGAGGAGATTGGGAGAAGCACCGATCTCGACGATCATGGCACTGGCTCGAGTTGTTGCATGGAAACAAGAGGGTACGCTAGCATGAAAGATGCTACAGTATGTCGCAGCCCTTCGGCCAGCGAGATGGTCGGCTGGTAGCCCAGCCGCGATTCGGCCTTGGCAATCGCTGCCGCCGAGTGCTTCACCTCACCCGCCCGCGCCGGCGCAAAGGTTGGTGCCACCGGCCGCCCAGTAGCCTCAGCCACCAGCGCCACCAGCTGCAACAGGGTAATGCTCTGGCCACTGGCAATGTTGAAGGTCTCGCCGGCCACACCCTCAGCGCGGCACGCCAGGAGATTGGCCTCGGCAATGTTGCCGACATAGACGAAATCGCGCGTTTGCAGACTATCGCCGTAGATGACAGGCGCGCGGCCGGCCAGCATCAGGGTGATGAACTTGGGGATCACCGCCGCGTACTCGGCGTTGGGATCCTGGCGCGGCCCGAATGCGTTGAAGTAGCGCAGGCACACCGTCTCCAGCCCGTACACCTCCGCAAAGGTCCGCGCGTACTGTTCGCCCGCCAACTTCGATGCTGCATAGGGCGACAAGGGGTCCGGTCGCATATCCTCCTGATGAGGCAATACCGGGTTGTTGCCGTAGGCTGCACTGGACCCGGCGTACACCACCCGCCGCACGCCAGCATCCCGGGCCGCCAGCAGCACATTCAGGGTGCCGGTGGCGTTTACCTCGTGATTGGCCCTCGGGTCGGCAATCGAGCCCACCACCGACGCCAGGGCCGCGTGATGCAGCACGTAGTCCACCCCGGCCATGGCCGCCCGCACGGCATGGAGGTCACGGATGTCCCCCTCGACGAACTCAATCCGGCTCAACCAGGGCCGCAGGTTGTCGATCGTGCCGGTCAAGAGGTTGTCCAGCACCCGCACTCGGGCACCGTCTTCTTGCAGCAAACGCTCGACGATGTTGGATCCAATAAACCCGGCTCCGCCGGTTACCAAGAACAAGATCATAGCCGCTCTTTCATCTACTCGCGTAGCTCAGTGTTCGTCGCAGCTCAAGCCCGCGCGCTCCGTGCCACCAACAGGATCCCGGCACAGATCACGCCGATGCCCACCCAGCGCACCAGTGGAATGGACTCGCCCAAAATCAGCGATGCGGACAGGGCAACCAACACAAAATTCAAGGCCAGGAATGGGTAGGCCACGCTCAGGTCGAGCCTGGTCAGCGCCGCGATCCAGGCCAGGGCCGCCAGCACGTAACAGGCCAGCCCCAGCAACACTAGAGGCTCAGAGAAGATAATGCCCAGCACACCCAGGAGACCTGCGCCACCTTCGCCCAACCCGGCGTGATTCACGCCCAGCTTCATGGTCGTCTGCCCGACCACGCCGGCCGCGATAGACAAGGCAATCAGTCCGTAGGGAGCAAGGCTCTGTCGTTGGCTTATGGCCATCCTATAGCATTTCCGGTTTCTATTATGGCGCATCGCCTGCGGCCCGCCGCACGTCCGCCGCATGCCCTGGCTCGCCGATGTGCTCATACCACCAGGCGCGTATCTCAAGTTGGCCTTCGCTCAGCTCCAGCGGCTGCCACAGTTCCGCAGCCCGTCCGGTATCTCCGGCGATGGCGTAGATTTCACCCAATAGCTGGCGGGTGACTCGCTGCCCTGGAGCCGTCTCATAGGCTGCCTCCAGGTGACGACGCGCACCCTCGTAGTCGCCGCGCGACAGCTCGATCTGCCCCACCCGGCGGTTCGCTGTGGTATTTGCCGGGTCGCGAGCCAGCGCGGCCTGGTAATGAGCCAGGGCCGGGCCTAGGTCGACCCGAGGCGAACGCCGCAACTCATCCTGAATCGGCCACTTGGGCCACTCATACACACCCAGCTCAGCCCTGGTCTGCGCCACTGCACCCAGATTCGCCTGCAACGCCGCCTGCCCACCGGGCAACACCAACACGACCAGCACCAGGACCAGCGCTATCGCCAGAGCCACGGGTACCCACAGCCTCCCTGCCGAGGCAGCGAAGCTTCCGCCGCCAGCCAGTCCGGCTGCGCCCGCCGCAAAGCCGATGGGCAGGAACATCACCACGGCCAGCATGCTGCTGTAAGCGCCCACATCGCTCAAGCCGTGCACCACCTCTGCGGCCAGCGCCGCGCCAGCGGCATAGCCAAACACTGGCGTGGCACAGGCCGGGCTGGTGGCCCGCAATACGCTCCACGCGGCCAGCACCAGCAGGCAGAGGAACGCGACCAGGCCAAACACGCCCTGCTCCACGGCCACCTGCACGAACAGGTTGTGCATGTGGGTGATGAAGCCCACGTGCAGCAGCCGGCCATACGTGGAGTAGACCATCATGGTGCTGCCCAGCCCGCTCCCCGTGAAGGGGTAGTCGGACACCAGGTCCAGGCCATCCCGCCACAGGGTCGCCCGGCCAATGGCCCCCTGGCCTGCGCTCACCGAACCCATGGCATCCGCCAGGCCCGGCACCCGCACCACAGCCCAGAAGGCGGCCACCAGCGCGACCAGCGCCAGCACCGCCAACACGTCCAGGAGAATGCGCCGGGCCGGCTCGCGGTACCAACGACGGCGCAAACCCAGGTACACAACCGCCAGCACCCCGGCCCCCATGCCCAGCCAGGCGCCGCGCGATACGCTCATCGCTAGCGCCACCGCACCCAATAGCCAGGCCAGCCCGGCCAGGACCACCAGCCACCGCCGCCGGCCACAGCGCCAGAGCCACCCCAAGCCGGCAGTGCCAAGCCACAGCAGGATGATTAGCCCGCTGGCGGCCACGTTGGCATTGATATCCTCGGGCACCGGCAGCGCCGGACGGTTGGCCTGGATCCACTGCCCGGTTGCCAGCAAGGGGGCGAACTTGCCTGGCCCCGCGGTCCACTGGTAGGTCAGCAAGAAATAGGCACCCAGGGCACCCGCCAGCAGCGCACAGATCACGCTGGCGGAGGCCAGGCCCCGGGCGCCACCTACAGGTCCCATCCACGCCACCACCAAAGCCAGGACCAGACCGGCAGCTAGCGGCCAGAATCTATCCCAGGCTGCCGCGCGATCGTAGGCTGCCCATACCCCGAGCAGCGTCGTGAGCAAGAAGGCCAGGACCACGACGATAAGAACGCCGGTTGGCCTGGCCCGGATCTCTGTCTTCTGGTCTAGCTCGCCGCCACTGGCCCGCTCGGACAGTCCAGTGGTGGTCATTCAAGCTCCATGGGACAGCGCGCGTCGCGCTCAGCTCCGTACGAACTTCACCGTCTGCACGCCCACGCTGACCGCGCTCTTGAAGCCCTCCCAGGTGTTCAGGCCCTTGACAAAGGTCACCATCGGCCCAGGGCGGAACGACCACTCCCGCGTCGCCCGCTTCTGCCAATACTCCAGCTGCTCCGCCGTCAGGCCGCTCTCGTGGTAGTCCAGCACGGTCGACTGGTCCATATCCACCTCTTCCCACTTGGTGCCGGGGCGGAACCAGTTGTTCTCCACGACCTCGTAGAAGAAGGGGGTGCCAGGATAGGGCGCCGCGATATGGAACAGGGCGATGTCCAGGGGCAGGCTCTTGCTATAGGCGATGGTCTCCTGGATCGTCTCCTCGGTCTCGCCAGGCAGGCCGATAATGAAATAGCCCCAGTTCTTGATGCCGGCGGCATGGGACCAGGCCAGGGCATCGTAGGCCTGCTGCTTGCGGTAGCCCTTGCGGGCCCGCTTCAGGATCTGCTCGTTGGAACTCTCAATGCCCCACGAGATCAGGTAGCAGCCAGCCTGGCCCATCAACTGGAGCATCTCCGCGTCCACGTAGTCCACCCGGCTGTTGCACGTCCAGTTCACCTTCAGCCCGTTGTCGACGATGAGCTTGCACAGGCCCACCACCTGGTCCCGGTTGACGGTGAACAGGTCTGCGTACATGTGCACATTGTGTATGCCCAGGTCCGACAGCAACACCAATTCCTGGTAGATGTTCTCCGGTGAACGCAGCCGCACGCTGTTCTGGTAACTGACGTGTTTGATGCAGTATTTGCAGCCGGCCGGGCAACCACGGCTGCTGACGATGAAGGTGAACGGCCCCTTGATCATGGGCATGCGCTGCTTGTCCAACGGCAACAGGTGATGCAACGGCATCGGCAGGTCGTCCATATCCGGGAAAAAGGGCCGGTCACGATTGATGATGATGGTATCGCCATGGCGCCACGCCAGCCCCATGATGTTGGCCAGGGGAGAGGTCAGCGCCTCGCTCAACACGTCCTGCGGCACCCGCTCCAGGGTGCTGGACGCAAATGGGGACAGGAAGAGGTCCAGGCCGTCGCCATTGCGCACCGTGGTGCCGCGGGCCATCCTGGTGTCCTCCACGATCTTGGCCACGCTGGGGTTGCTAGGAGACTTGCCCTCCAGGGTGTCCAAAAGCTCCCGCAACGTCCCCTCCGGCTCCCCGCGCAGCACAAAATCCAGCGCCGGGAAGGGCCGCATGGTCTCCATGGTCATTGGAGTCACGTGGGTGCCGAAGCCCATGGTCAGCGCCCCCACCGACTTGGCCACGAATACCCCATACATGTCGTTGCGCAGTGTCGGCGCGGTGACCTGGGTCAGGTAGTACCTGGGACGCTTCTCGTCGACCAGTTTCTCGAACTCTTCCCAGGTCATGCGCGTGGCGATGCAGTCCACCACCTCGACCGTGTAGTCAGGCACCAGCAGCGCCGCCAGCTGGGCCAGGCTGACCTGGGGCCAGATCATGTTCTCACGGCTGCGCCGGCCCACCCGATGCTGGCTGCGGATCCAGATGCCGCCATCCGGGGAGGGCGGGTTCACCAGCATGATATCGACGCTGCCGGCCGGCCGCGTGGAAGAAGTCAAGGTCTGCACCGCTGCACCAGCATCAGGGAAGTCCGATGGCCGCAGGGGAGGCACTCGCCGCGTGCCAAGGTTGGTTTTCACATCGCTTTCAGTCATAGATGGGTTCCTTCTCCCTGTATCAATAATCGCTCAAATGCCGGTCTGGATTAGCCGGTGAATCCGAGGCGTTAGTAACAGGTCACCGGCGAAGTCGGCTAAGCCTACCACCATCTCGGCCGATCCACTGCAATCAACTCTCCATTTGCGGCGCCGCGCGGCCAGCCCAGGCTCTGCCGCGCAGATCCTCGGCCGCCAGCATCTCGCGCTGGCTCAGATCATCCAGCACCCGCATCACCAGCCACGAAACAAAGAACTGCAGGCCAATCAGGAACGCCATGGCACTCAGCAAGTAGTAGAACCACATCCGGTCGGCAGTCCACCCGTTGAGAGCCATCACCAGGCTGATGACGCCGAGGATAAGCCCGGCTGCCATGCCCAGCAGGCCCATCCACCAGAAGTGCTGGTCCAGGGACGGGTCGAAGATCGGCTTGCCAAAGAGCCCCTGCTTGACTGGCCGCTGGTGAAACAGCCCCACCAGGTAGTTGAAGGTCGCGCCCAGGTTGAACAGGCTGACGCCGGTCACCGCCAACACCAGCATGCTGAACAGGGCGTACGCGCCCAGCGGCCCGATGGTGGTGGTGCCGGTCAGGCGCGCCACCAGGGTAGCCAGGGCGATCAATCCTGCCAGCCCCAGGGCCGCCAGGCCCAGGCCGCCGAAGATGCGCACCGGGTTGTAGTTGAGCGAGGTCCAGGTGATGGTCTGCGCATAGCGGGTGCCGTCCTTCACCACGCTCAGCTTGGAGCGGCCCACGCGCTCGCTGTACGGGATGGGTACTTCCACCATGTGCACATCCTCATGCAGCGCGCGCGTGCTCATGATCGGCGTGAAG
>JAULUH010000157.1:0-3233 GCA_032111745.1 Anaerolineae bacterium
CGCTGGTGGCGCGGTTGTGGTCCATGCCGATGGCCCACTTGTTGTTTTCCACCACGAACAGAATCGGCAGCTTCCAGAGGGCCGCCATGTTCAGGCATTCGTAGAACTGACCGATGTTGCAGGTGCCGTCGCCGAAGAAGGCCGCGGTCACTGCATCGCTGCTGGCGTCGCCCAGGGCATCGCGCTTGTAGCGGCTGGTGAAGGCGGCCCCCAGGGCCACGGGAATGCCCTCGCCGATGAAGGCGTAGCCGCCCAGCAGGTGATGCTCCTTGGAGAACAGGTGCATGGAGCCGCCGCGGCCCTTGCTGCAGCCGGTCTCCTTGCCGAACAGCTCGCTCATCACCTCCCGTGCCGGCACGCCGCAGCTCAGGGCATGCACGTGATCGCGGTAGGTGCTGCAGAACCAGTCGTGCTGCATCTTCATCGCCTTGATCACGCCCGTGCTCACGGCCTCCTGGCCGTTGTAGAGATGCACGAAACCAAACATCTTGCCGCGGTAGTACATCTCCGCGCACTTGTCTTCAAAGCGACGGCCCAGCACCATGTCGCGGTAGAGCATCAGCCCTTCCTCACGGGTCACCGTGGCCGGTGTGGCCGGGTAGAGGTTCTCCAGCCGCTCGGCGTGCGGTCCAGCCACATGGGTGGAATCGGCGGAACAGGCCGGAGCGCCCGAGGCGGAGGCCAGTTCACGACTCATATCGGCCTGGGTCATGGCGAAGAAGCGACGCGACTCAGCAGAAGCTGATCCTGTTCGCCGACTGTACGGGGTCTGGCCCGTTGCTTCTGCCCATGGCGAAATCAGCCACCCTGACTAGAGTCAGCCACCAGTGGAGGGCATGGGTTGGAACTGCCGATCGATCATTTCCGGTTGCTCGGCGTCAGCCCGACCACTGACGTGCAGACCGTGCTCCGCACGCTGCAGCAGCGCCTCGACCGCGTGCCGGACCAGGGCTTCACCCTCGACACCCTGGATGTTCGCAACACGCTGCTGCGCCAGAGCGCCGACCTGCTCAGCGATCCCGAGCGGCGCAGCGCCTATGAATCCCAGCTGACCGCCCTCAGCCAGAGCGGCCAGCCGCTGCAGGCGGCACTGGAACTGGGCACCAACCAGGAACTGGGCGGACTGCTGCTGCTCCACGAGGCTGGCCAGCACCTGGAGGTGTTCGAGCTGGTGTACAGGGCCCTTCAGCCTCCCCAGGCTCCTGCCCTGGGCAGTGGCCGGGAAGCCGATCTGTGCCTTCTGGGGGCCCTGTCCTGCCTGGCCGGTGCCGAGGATCTGCGCCGGAACCGCCGTTTCGAGAGCGCTGCCCTGCTCCTGGCCCAGGGTCAGCAACTGCTGCAACGGATGGGCCAGCAACCCCAGCAACGCCAGTCGATCAGCGATGCCCTGCTGGCCCTGAGGCCGTACCGGGTGCTGGATCTGCTCAGCCGGGATCTGGGGGCGGCGGAAGCCCGCGGCGAAGGCTTGCGGCTCCTCGAGGAGCTGGTGGAGGAACGGGGCGGACTGGAAGGGCATCGAGATCCCCGCATGGGTGCCGAGGAGTTCCAGGCCTTTTTCCGCCAGATCCGCGCCTATCTCACGGTGCAGGAACAGATCGACCTGTTCAGCCGCTGGTCCGGCGCCCCGGGCCAGCAGGGCGGCACCGCCGATTTTCTGGCCACCACGGCTCTCACCGCATCGGGTTTCGCCCAGCGCAAGCCCGAGCGGATCGCCACGGCCCGCAAACGGCTGCTGGCCAGCGGCCAGACCAACATCCAACCGTTGCTGGCCTGCCTGCACCTGCTCCTTGGGCAGGTGGATGAGGCGGAGACCGCCTTCGCGGAGGGCGCCAGCCCCGAGCTGCAGAGCTGGGCGCAACGGGCCGGCGACGATCCCCTGGCCCAGGTGTGTGCCTACTGCCGGGACTGGCTGGCGCGGGACGTCCTGCCCGGCTACCGCGACCTGGATGCCGATCCCGACCTGGAGGCCTACTTCGCCGACCGGGACGTGCAGGCCTACCTCGATGAGCTGGAGGACAGCCCTGCAGCGTCCCCTTCCCAGGGGTTCGGCCTCGCCACGTCGGCCTTCCCTGCCGCTCAGGCGCTGCTTGGCTTCGGCAGCTTCGCCGGCAGCTCCAGCGCCGCGGCCCAGGAGGATTCCCCCGCTCCCCCGGGCGATCTCGAGGACGAGGACGTCGAGCCCCGGGGCCCGAACCTCCTGGGCTGGATTCAGGAAAGCGATGGGCCCCGGCTGGCCCGGATCGCCGCCAGCATGGCTGGCCTGATTCTGGTGGTGGCCGGAGGGTTCGCCCTCCTGCGGCCCAGGCCCACGCCCATTCGCGTGGAACCGAAGCGGGAAGACGCCCGCGGCTCCGCGGGTCAGAACCTGGGGGCGGGCCCCACCGCCAAGTCCGCAGCTCCTGCGACAGCCACCGCCGCCGCGGCAACCGCTGTGCAGGCTCCACCCAAACTGCCTCTGAGCGGGGACAAACCCTCGTCAGCGGAGGTACGGGGACTGCTGGAGGGCTGGCTGACCGCCAAGGCCGCCGTGCTGGCCGGCCAACAGCCGGCCATTCCCCTCGATCGGCTCGCCCGCGACAACCAACTGCAGCGGCTGGCTGCGGAACAGCGGGAGGACAAAGCCCGCAACGAGACCCAGCGCATCAGCGCCAAGGTGGTGGACTTCAGCCTCGAAGAGAGCAGTGCCAACCGCATTGCAGCCCTGGCCACCATCGACTACACCGACCAGCGCCTCGATGGGGCCGGTCAGCCCGTGGGCCGGCCCACCCGGCTGCCGGCACTGCGCAACCGCTACGTGTTCGCCCGGGATGCAGGCACCTGGCGACTGGTGAGCTTCCAACGGGCCCAATGAGCTGAACGTGAGCCGGAAGGAACCTCCGCTCCTGCAGTCTCCATCCCTTTTTTACGATCGCTTTCGTCCCGGGTATCAGGCTTCCCGCCCCCGGGCACTGCCTTGCTCCGCCGCGCCCTCCTGAGATTCCCCGATGTTTGACGAGCTTTCCCAGCGGTTTGAAGACGCGGTCAAGAACCTGCGGGGCCAGGGGGCGATCAGTGAAACCAACATCGATGGTGCCCTGAAGGAGGTGCGCCGGGCCCTGCTGGAGGCCGATGTGAGCCTGCCGGTGGTGAAGGAGTTTGTGGACGAGGTGCGCAGGAAGGCCCTCGGCGCCGAGGTGGTGCGTGGCATCAGCCCGGATCAGAAGTTCATCCAGGTGGTGCACGGGCAACTCGTG
>JAULUH010000158.1:0-2792 GCA_032111745.1 Anaerolineae bacterium
GCTATCCATCATGCCATCTCCACCCTCCATCATAGCTCCTGCCGGCAGGTAGGTCTAGTACCCAAATGGGTCATCTTCTGCAGGTGAAGAAATTCACCCACGGGCGTTCGGATTGCACGGCGGTGCGGAGATGAATACAATAGCGGGGTAGCGCGGCCGCGCGCTGAAACGAAAGGAGCGTACTGGCATGTCCCATACCAAGCTATTCATCCCCGGTCCCACTGAGGTCCGGCCCGAAATCCTTGCCGCCCAAACCGCACCCATGATCCCGCACCGGAGCACCGAGTGCGACGCGCTCATCGCAGGCGTCGAGACCAAGCTGAAAGAGCTGTTTATGACCGCCCACCGCGTCTATATCCTCGCCGCCTCCGGCAGCGGCCTGCAGGAGGCGGCCATCCGCAACGGCGTGCGGGACGGCTATCGGGTGGCCAACTTCGTCAACGGCGCCTTCGCCCAGCGCTGGCACGACGTCAGCGCCGGTTGCGGCAAGCAGGCGGTGCGCATCGACGTGCCTTGGGGACAACCAGTGCTACCCGAAACTGTCGCGGCCGCGCTGGCCGCCGAAGGGCCGGCCTGGGACGCCATCACCGTCGTGCACAACGAGACCAGCACCGGCGTAGTGAGCCCCGTGGGTGACATCGCTGCGCTGGTGCACGAGCGCTATCCCAATACGCTGGTGTGCGTCGACGCGGTTAGCAGCCTGGCCGGCGACTTGTTGCCCGTGGATGCCTGGGGGTTGGACATCTGCCTGACCTCCTCGCAGAAGGCCATGGCTTTACCGCCGGGCCTGGCCTTCGCGTCGGTTAGCGACCGCGTGCTGGAACGGGCACGGCAGGTCACCGGCCGGGGCTGGTATTTCGACTTCTTGCTGCTCGAGAAATACTTGCAGCGCCACACCACACCCGCTACCCCCGCCATCAGCCTGCTGCGGGCCGCCGACCGGCAGCTGGATGCCATCCTCGCCGAGGGCGTGACGCCGCGCGCGACGCGGCACCACCGGCTGGCCGGACGGGTCCAGCAGTGGGCACTGGCGCAGGGCTTTGGCCTCTTCGCGGCCGAGGGCTACCGGTCGGCCACCGTCACCTGCGTCGCCAACACCCGGGGCGTGGACTTCGCCGCCCTCAACGGCTACCTCAAGCAGCACGGCATGGCCATCTCCAACGGCTACGGAGACCTCAAGGGCCAGACGTTCCGCGTTGCCCACATGGGCGACGTCACCGACGCCGAGATCGAGGCGCTGCTGGAGGCCATGGACCAATTCATGGCCGCATGACGAAGGTGGAGGCGAGGCTTCAGACGAGTCGCACTGAAGACCCGGCTGAAGCCTCGACTCCTCCCCCCGGAGCGGCTGAAGCCGCCACTACGAACCAGGAGCCGCGCTGAAGCCTCGACTTCGAACCGTGGGCGACATCCCGTCGGCCCTCTAGTCGCCTCCATCACTCAGAGCCGCGTGTACCAGCCGCATCAGGCGCAGCTCATCGTAGGACACAGCGCCCTCCAGGGCCTCGTAGATCGGCGTCAGCCGCTCCATGCCCAGCCGGGCCATCATGTCCAGCACCCTTTGCTGTTCATCCGGGCTCAGCGTGGACGCCGCGCGCACCCGTGCGGTGTCCAGCCGGCCTCCCGCCGCACCATAGCGAGCCAGGTGGTCCACGATGGTGCCGCGCTGCACGTCAAACAGCCCCTGTAACTGCTCGACGGTGTGGCCGGCCTCGAAGAGCTCGCCCACCTCGACGAAACGGCGCTTCTCCAGCCCCTGGGATAGGCCCGCCAGGGCCACCCCGGGACGCCCCTCCTGGCCATTCCTGGCGCAATAGGCCCGGATCACCGCCAGAAAATCCTCGCCATAGCTTTCCATCTTGACGATACCCACCCCTACCACGTTCAGCAGCTGTTGCCGCGTCTGGGGCAGGCACGTCGCCATCGCCACCAGGGTCCGGTCGGAGAAGATGACGTACGACGGCACATTGGCCGCCTCTGCCAGCCGGCGGCGTAGCGCCCGCAGCTCCTCGAACAACACCGGGTCATGGGCCAGGGCTTCCCGTGGTGCGGCGAGAGCTGCCGGCTCCAGGGGCACGGCCACCGCCGCCCCCTGCAGCACCTCCTTGCCCTGGGCGGTCAGCCGCAGCCCCCCAAAGGCCATGTCCTGCTCGACCAACCCCTCGGCGATGAACTGCTGGGCCAATCGCCGCCACTGGTCCTGGGAGTATTCCTGGCCCGTGCCGTACACCGAGATCCTGTCGTGCCGCCTTTCCATGACGCGCTTCGAGCGCGAGCCCCGTAGCACGTCGGCGATGTGCGCCGCGCCGAAGGACTGGCCTGTCTCCTGCATGCATTTCAGGAATTTGCGCGCCGCCTCCGTCACGTCGATCCGCTTCCGGGTGTCCTTGCCGAGGCAGTTGTCGCACATGCCGCAGGGCTCGCCGGCAAAATCCTCGCCAAAGTACTTCAGCAGGGGAGTGCGCCGGCAACGGCCGGCCTGGGCGTAACGCACCATTGCCTGCAACCGGGCCTCCCGGCCGGCCCGCTCCGACTCGGCCCCTTGTTCGATGAAGTGGTGGATGGTGGCGACGTCCCGCTGGCTGAAGAGCAACAGGCAGTCGGCCTGCAGTCCATCCCGCCCCGCCCGGCCCACCTCCTGGTAATAGCTCTCCACGTCCTTGGGCAGGTTGTAATGCAGCACGAAGCGCACGTTGGATTTGTTGATCCCCAGCCCGAAGGCGATGGTGGCCACCATGATGCCGGCATCGTCGCGGATGAAGCTGCGTTGGTGTCTCTGCCGCATGCTGTCC
>JAULUH010000159.1:0-9486 GCA_032111745.1 Anaerolineae bacterium
ACCTCGGCGTACTCGTCGACCTCGGCATACTCGTCCACCGCGGCGTATTCGTCGACCTCCACCAGGTCTGGGACCTCGGCGTACTCGTCATAGACCTCGGCTCCCGCCTCGGGAGCCAGGACCTCAGCCTCGGCGACCTCGGCCGGGATGGGTAGCTCGCCCTCCAGCTCCACGTCGTCGCGCAGCAGCTGCTCCGCCACCGACAGGATGTCCTCGGCCTCGGCGCGGGCGCGGGCCAGGGCCATGCGTGTGCGGCGGGTGGCCAACTCCCGGGCATAATCGTCGAGGTTCTCCTCGACGGCCTCAGACTCGCTCTTGATGTCGATGCGCCAGCCCGTGAGCTTGGCGCTGAGGCGGGCGTTCTGGCCCTCCTTGCCGATGGCCAGGGACAGCTGGCGGTCCGGCACCACCACGATGGCGGTCTTGTTCTCGGACGTATCGTCGAGGATGACCTGGCTGACCTTGGCCGGGCTCAGTGCGCTGGCGATGAACTGGGCCGGATCCGCGTTCCACTCCACGACGTCGATCTTCTCGCCGTTCAGCTCGTTGACAATGGCCTGGATGCGCACCCCGCGCATGCCCACGCAGGAGCCCACGGGATCGACGCCAGGCTGGATCGCGGCCACGGCCACCTTGGAGCGCTGGCCGGGCTCGCGGGCAATGCTCTTGATCTCCACGCTGCCGTTGTAGATCTCCGGCACCTCCTGCTCCAGCAGGCGGCGCAGCAGCGCCCGGTGCGTGCGCGACAGCCGGATCACCGGGCCGCGGTTGCCGCGGGTGACCTCCACCAGGTAGCAGCGCAGCTTGCTGTTGGGACGATAGCGCTCGGTGGGGATCTGGTCTTCCTTGGCCAGCATGCCCTCGGCCTTGCCGTCCAGCGCCACCGTCACCGCCGAGGTGGCGTGGTCGATGCTACGGATAGTGCAATGGATGATCTCGCCGACCCGGGACTGGTAGCGCATGTACACCGCGTCGCGCTCCGCCTCGCGGATGCGCTGCAGGATGACCTGTTTGGCGGTCTGCGCGGCGATGCGCCCGAAGTTATCCGGGGTGCTCTCCACCAGCACGACGCTGCCGATGTCGGCCGTGGTATCGATGGCCCTGGCCCTGGCCAGGGAAATCTGCATGCGGTCGTCCTCGACCTCAGGCACGACCTCCTTCTCGATGAAGATCTTCATCTCACCGGTCTTGGGGTCGACCTGGGCACTGATATTAGCCGGCGACGCAAAGCGCCGGCGGTGGGCCGAAACCAAGGCAGCCTCGATGGCCTCGAACACCACCTGCGGCTCGAGCTCGCGCTCGACGCAGATATTGTTGATAGCCATGATCAATTCGTTCTTCATACCCTCTGCGCACTCCCGGTAGTCGGCCGCTATAGTCCTTGTATCCCGCCGGCCGACGGCTCTCGCCAGTCGAATTCCTGGCCACGTAGTCCCTTACAGCAAGAAAAGTGGGGGGTGCCCACTTTTCCGAGACTGCTCTCCAGATGCAGTAATTGTACCACAGGTGCCGGGTGAATGCAAATTGGGGGATTCGAGACAGACCGGGGGAGAACCAGAAACGAACCGCAGAGTCGCATAGAGTGACAATTCACCATGTCACTCTCTGCGACTCTGCGGTTCACCTCCGGTGGTCTTGTCTGTACGAGTCTCTCGCCCTTATGCCGGCCCGAAACAACCGGCGGCGGCCAGGTATTGGGCGCCGGCCTGGATCTCGGCCGGGGTGTAATACCAGTCGAACTCGCACGTGCGCGCGGCCTCCGCTGGCAAAACCCCGGCGATGTGGGCGAAATCCAGCTCGCCCAGGCCCGGCACCAGGTGGTCCCGCAGCCCAATCACGTCGTGGAAGTGCACCCCGACGATGCGCGGGGCATAGGCAGCCAGCCATTCCTCGTGCCGGTGTAGACCCAGGTTGTCGATCACCTCCACGTGCCCGCAGTCGTACCAGAAGCCGGCGACCGCCGGATCGGTCTCGTCCAATAACAGCCCCAGCTCGGCCCAGGTGGGAATCTCGTGGTAATGGTACCGCGACTCGATCCCCAGCCGGATCCCCCGCGAGCCGGCGTACGCGGCCAGCTCCGCCAGGCTGCGGCGGGCTGCGTCCATGGCCGGGGGCGCGGCGGCCTGGCGGGCCACGGCCAGGGCATCGCGCGCCCCCGTATAGGGCGCGGTGCCGGCCTGCCCACCGAGATAGCGCTGGCGCAACGCCCACTCCAGGTGCCCGGCCATCGGCACCTCGCCCAGGTGCACGCACACCGTGCTGGCCGCGGCGCGTTGCGCAAAGTCGATCGTGGCAAAGCCCTGCGCCACCGCCCAGCCGCGGGCCTCCTCGCCGGTGGCGCTCAGCAGCGCGTCCGCCGCCCGCCCAAAGGGCGATGGCTGGACCGGCGCCGGGTAATGCACCGAGCGGATGCCAAGCGCGGCCGGGTCGGCGTCGCCAACCATCGGCAGCGTCACGATATGGCTGACCTCGATCCCGCCGAATCCCAGGTCACGGGCCGCGGCCGCAAAATCGGCCAGCCGGGTAAAGCGATGCTGCATCCACATCGTAGAGAGCGCGGCATTGGTCAGATCAGGCATGCTGCGAAAGCCCTCCTAAATGCCAGACGTAGAGACGCCAGATCTGGCGTCTCTACCACCCTGGTGCCAGACGTAGAGCCGCAAAATCTTGCGTCTCTACCAGCCCTAACACCCATGCCCGGAAATCGGCGCCGGCCGGGCCGGCCACTTCCGGCGTCACCACGTACACCGGCAACGCCAGCGGATACCCGGCCTCGCCCACCGGCGCCAGGCCATCCACCGTGACCGCCCGCACCGTATCCGTCAGCCACCCGCTGGCCACGTACCCGATGGACGGGGGGTGGCCGGCCACATACTCCATTATCGCATCGCTGCCCGGCACGATCAGCGCCGTGGCCGTCAGCGCCTCCTCCCCCAGCACCGCGGCATCGAACGCGGCCCGGCTGCCCGAGCCCGGCTCCCGCACCGCCAGCTCCACCGGCCCCCCCCCCTCCGGCCACTCCCGCAGCTCCCCGCTGAACAGGTCGTGCAGCTGCGCCAGGCTCAGCTCGCGCAACGGGTTGTCCGGGTGCACGATCACGGCCAGCGTGTCGGTCATGACCTGGCTCGACGCCAGGTTGGCCAGCGGCGCCTGGTCCGGCAGGCGGGTGGTCAGGGCCGCGTCCGCGCCGCCCATGGCCACCAACCGCTCCGCGGCCGGCGAATTGGCGGCCACCTGCAAATCGACGGTGACGTACGCATACGCCGCCCCATACGCCGCGGCGAGCTCCTCGGCCAGCGGCACCACGCTGCCCGCGGCCGCCAGCCGCAGCGTCACCGGCTCCGGCGTCGGCA
Organism: Anaerolineae bacterium; assembly: GCA_032111745.1. Classification (GTDB taxonomy): domain Bacteria; phylum Chloroflexota; class Anaerolineae; order JAAEKA01; family JAAEKA01; genus JAULUH01. The sequence goes on from JAULUH010000159.1 coordinate 3,354, forward strand.
GCACCGTGCCACAGCCCGCGGCGAGGAGCAGCAGGGCCAGCATGACGAGGTGCAACACAAAGACTGGTCCAGTCTCGGAAGACTGGACCAGTCTGAGAGACGCTGCCAGTCTGGTCACGATCCTCTCAGCCACGCGCCACCACCCGCCGGGCTTCCCGCTGCCGGCTGCGCGCGTCCTGGTCGCTGATCGCATAGCCGGAGAGGAAGCGCTCCTTGAACGCCACGAACGTGCCGCCGGCAAGGGCCCCGCGGATCCCTTCCATGAAGCGCAGCATGAAGTGGATGTTGTGGATCGTCGCCAGGTGCAGGCCAAGGGTCTCCCCGGCCTTGAACAGGTGGCGCAGGTAGGCCAGGCTGAAGTGCTGGCACGTGTAGCAGCTGCACTCCGGCTCCACGGGCCCGGCAGCCGCCGTGTACTGCGCGTTACGGATGTTCAGCCGCCCCGCCGCGGTCAGCAGCCCCCCGTTGCGGGCCAGCCGGGTCGGCAGCACGCAGTCGAACATGTCGATGCCGTGGCCCACCGCCTCCAGGATGTCCTCGGGCGCACCCACCCCCATCAGATAGCGGGGCTTCGCCGCCGGCAGCAGGGGACAGGTGAAGGCCAGGGTCTCCGCCATCTGGGCCTTGGTCTCGCCGACGGCCAGGCCTCCCACGGCGTAGCCGGGGAAATCCAGCCCGGCCAGGTAGCGGGCCGAGGCCTCCCGCAGGTCCGGGAAGATGCCGCCCTGCACGATCCCGAACAGGGCCTGGTCCGCGCGGCGCTGCGCGGCCTGGCAGGCCGCGGCCCAGGCGTGGGTGCGCTCCAGGGCCCGCTCGTTGTAGCCCCTGTCCAACGGATCCGGGCACTCGTCCAGCACCATGATGATGTCCGCGCCCAGCTGCTCCTCGGTGCGGATCACCGACTCCGGGGTGAAGCGCTGCAGGCTGCCGTCGATATGGGAGCGAAACGTCACCCCGTCCGCGTCCACCTGGCGCATGTGGGCCAGGCTGAACACCTGGTAGCCCCCCGAGTCGGTCAGGATCGGGCCATCCCAGCCCATAAACTGATGCAGGCCGCCCAGCCGCTCCACCAGCTGCGCGCCCGGGCGCAGGAACAGGTGGTAGGTGTTGGCCAGCAGCAGCCCCACCCCCAGCTCCTTCAGGTGCCGCGGGGCCAGGGTCTTGACCGTGGCCTGGGTGCCCACCGGCGCAAACAGCGGCGTGGGCACCATGCCGTGGGGCGTCTGCAGCCTCCCCAGCCGCGCGGCCGTGCCCGGGTCCTCATGCACCAGCTCGAAGCAGATTGCCATGCTGCGATTATAATCAGCGTCGCCCGGTTTCCGCAAATCCACCGCCGGCCACGGCCCCCGCCCGGAGAGAGCCAGACGCCCAACGAGCCCCTCGCGGTTCCCCTTCCGGACTCCTCCGGTCCAGGCTCCCCTCTGCGCTCTGCGTCCTCCGCGGTTCCCCTCCGGTTCCCCTCCGGTTCGCCTTCCGGCACTGGAACCGCTTGCCGGGCCTTTGCGGACTATGCTATAATCGCAGCAGTCCTGGCCCAAGGGCTGTGGCGCGCGGATCCTGTCGGTATTTCATCACAGGAGGATGAAACATGCAACGATTGCTTTGGGGCCTGTTGATCGCCGTCATGCTGCTGGCCATGCTGCCCGCGGCCGGTGGATCGACCGTCATGGCCCAGACATCCGATGACGAACTGGTGGTCCTGACCCGCGACGGCCGGATCGAGGTCAGGGACCCCAATCCTCCGCCCGGCGGCTCGACCATCCCATGGACCTCCCCCAGCGGGGGCTGGGAGGACGTGGCCACCGGCGACTTCAACGCTGACGGCGACGACGAGATCATCGCCCTGCGCGGGGGCGAGGCCCGGGTCTTCGATCCCGTGATCCAGCCCGGCCGTAGCGAGGTGGTCTTCTCCCAGCTGCTGTCCAGCTTCGTGTGGGAGCAGATGACCACGGGCGATCTCAACGGCGACGGCCGCGATGAGATCATCATGACCCGCAACACCAGCGAGGGCAGCGTCAGCGAGCGGCTCCAGGTGTTCTACAGCACCAACAACGCCGCTACCTCCTGGACCCTGGGCTACAACGAGGGCTTTGGCGCGCCGTGGCTGCAGCTGGCCACCGGCGACACCGACAACGATGGCCGGCCCGAGCTGGCAGCCATCCGCAACGTGGACAACCCCCGGGACCGCCGCATCATCATCTGGGACCCGCCAGCAGGCATCCCGGGCAACCCCAACCAGACCTGGCCCACCCTCTTCAACAACGGTAGCTTCGACTTCCCCTGGCTGGCCATCGAGATTGGCGAGGTGGTGCTCGAATCCAGCGGCCGGCACGAGCTGGTGCTGACCCGCTCGGGGGTGCAGGCGGACCTGAACTCCTACCTGGTGTTCCGCTGCTGCAACGGCAGCGCGCTGATCGACGTGGCCGGGGGCAAGTACTTCCCCTACTTCAACAGCATCGGCCTGGGCGACGTCAACGCCAGCGGCGACAAGGAGGTCTTCCTGCTGCGCGATCCCCAGAGCAGCAGCGTGGCCTTGATCGGCATCAACTACGGCAGCGACCCCATGGCCCAGTTCGAGACCCTGGCCGGAGAGCGCCAGTGGAAGCGGGTGCGCACCGGCGACTTCGACGCCGACGGCCGGGCCGAGGTGGCGGTGATGTCGGAGGGCGAGTACCGCATCTTCACCGAGCCCGCCTCCAACACCAGCTTCGTCGGCACCGGCGGTAGCTTTGCCCAGTCCGGCGTCTTTGCCGTGGGCGACATCGACGGCCGCGGCTCTACCGGGGCCACCCTGAAGCTCTCGGAGACCAACGTGTCGCTGACCCTGCAATCGGGCCAGAGCGCCAGCAGGCAGATCCAGGTCACCAACAGCAGCAGCAGCGCCGTGATCAACTGGACGGCCACGGTCACCGAAGGCGCCAGCTGGCTGTCGGTGAGCCCCACCTCCGGCACCACCCCCGGCACCCTGACCCTCTTCATGACCACGACCGGCCTGCTGCCCGGGCAGCAGTACACGGGCCGGGTGCGGGTCGACGGTGGCAGCGGGGTGGCCAACAGCCCGCAGGAGATCGTGGTGACGCTGACCATGGCCGCCGCCCAGTGGACGGTGAGCCCCAACGAGCTCTCCTGGACCGTGCGCCTGAACCAGCCCACGTACACGCAGAACGTGGTGCTCACCGGCAACAACGTCCCCTGGACGGCCACCACGGCGCCCATGAGCGAGGTGGCGGCCATCGAGGAGGCCGGCATCTTCGGCGATCCGCTGGCCGTGGTGGATGGCGCCGCGGTGTTGGGCTCGGCCGAGGCGCCGCAGGCCGTGGAGCAGGTGCCGTGGCTGATCGTCAACCCCACCCAGGGCACGGCCACCGTGCAGGGCACCCAGGTGTCCATCACCATCCGCACCGACCTGGTGCCGCGCGGCTACAGCGAGGCCGCGGTGGTTTTCGTCGCCAGCACGCCGGCCACTCCGGCCTCGCTGGTGGTGAAGATCAGGGTCTTCGCCATCTCCGACCAGGATCGCCTGCTCTACCTGCCGCTGATGTATCGCAGTTGAGCGTCGTGATGTGATCGGTAGCGTGTCCCCGCCGGCCCGGGTGGGCCGGCGGGGGTTTTTGGGGGCTTGCCGGCCACTGTGGGCACGTGGAGTCCCGGGAGTCGCCCGTGGTGGTGGCGCGCAATGGGCGGCCCGTGGCTATGATCATCGCCATCGAGGATGAGGACGACCTGGACAGTCTATTGCTGGTGCACAACACCCGTTTTCTGGAGCTTCTGGAAGAAGCTCGGCAGCGCGTGCGCGTGACCGGAGGGGTGCCGCTGGCGGAGCTCCGGCGACGGGTGGAGGCGCCCGAAGGCGAAGAAACTGAAGCTGGGCCGGCCTGGCACTGGTTCACCGCCTCTGGCCCGCGGGGCTCGTGGTGCTTCTGGGTACTGCCGCCCTGGTGGCATGGCGGGTGTGGACGTGAGGCGAGCCAGCCTCTCAGCGCCGGCAACAAAACACCCTGCTCCAGGAGCAGGGTGTTTTGCGCCATGTCATGGCGGCACGCTAGGCCGGCCTGTGGTTCGTCACGGAGCCACGAGCGTGGAGCCTGAGCCTGCCCGCGCCGCAGCAGCCTGCGTCGCCGCGCCGAGATTGGAGTCCACGACGACGAACGAGAACTGCGAATCGATAGGCGTGGGCGCCGCAGTGGTGCGTTCGAAGAACCGCACCTCAAACAGGTCTTGGCCAACAAGATCGATGTAGGGCACCATGGCCCCCGCATTCCCTTCGAAGCTGGTGACCACGGGAACCGCAAACCCGGTGAACGGGTTAGGAGCGAATGTGATGCGATATTCGCCGACGCCGAGCTTGGTCACGGTGAAGCCACTGCCCGCCAGGACGGTCCCCTCGCGGCTGACCACACCGCTGCGCGCCAGGGAGGGTCCGGCCGGACCCTGAGGCCCAGGAGGTCCAGGAGGTCCAGGAGGTCCCTGTTCACCCTGAGGTCCAGGAGGTCCCTGTTCACCCTGGGGCCCAATAGGTCCCTGTTCACCCTGGGGCCCAGGAGGTCCCTGTTCACCCTGGGGCCCAACCGCGTTCCAGTCCAGCGCGGTCTCATTGGGACCGCATTCGTCCTCGGCACCCACAATCCGAATCCGGCCGTTGGTGTCATGGACGCACGAATGGATGATCCCGCCTACCACGCCATTGCCGTGGGCGGAGACGAGCGTGCTGCCAGCAATCAGCAGCACAACCAGCACTGCCAAGATAGTGCCGAACCTACCGGGGTGTTTCACAATTTTGCCTCCTTGGGCTGAGATAGAAAGCGTTCACCATTTTCCGACAGATGCGCCAGAACGAGGTGCACAGGCCGTAGCGCTCATTTGTAAGCTGGTGGACACACACCTGGATTAGTAGAGTCCGCATAGCAGGCCATGTACGCCAGATAGTTGTCGATCGCTCGCCTTTGCACCTCCTTCAAGCTGTTTGGCAGGGGCTGGCGCAACTCGTTGGCCACCGCGCCGCTACTGGGATTGAACAGCGCATCGTACAGATCCCCAAAGAGGACCGGGTCGGGCGCCGAGCCGCCCGGCGCATGGTTGATCACCTCGTCGACGCCATCTTGTAGATAGTTATACAGCTCCAACTGTTGGCCGTCTTGCACGATGTCGATCGTGCCCTCCGCAAACCGGCTGTAGACTCCCAGCTTGGCAGTCTTGGTCCGGTAGCCGATCACGTGCTTAAACTGCCCGATACCTGCGCTCTCTATGATCTCCTGGATTTCCTCCGGGAGTGTGTTGAGCGCGTTTGCTAACTCGGGTTGGTTCTCATCGCTGGTGCTGATGATATAGTCGCGCCCTTTGGCGGTCGGATCGCTCAACATAGAATACAGGTCGGCTCGACCGGCCAGGTGCGCGTATTGCGGCTTTCCGCGCCACTCATTGCCGCCGCTGGCCAGGGACATCAGCAGCGGCAGAAGGTCCACGTGGGAGGTCAACTCGTTGCGCGTCGTGCCGCGCTGGTCAGGGGGAATGACTGTGCCGGTCGGGTCATACACATAGAGCGGCACACGGATGGACTCCTCGTAGACGGCGAAGCCCTTGTTGCGCAAGCCATGTGCGCCGCCGTATTCGCCGTGATCTGAGGTGAAGACGACAATCGTCTTGTCTGCCAGCGAACTGTTGTTCAACCAATGCAGCACGAGCCGGATCTGCTCATCCACGTAGTGCGTTACCTGGACATACAGATCGAGCAGCTGGTGCCAGAGCTCCGGAAACCCCGGTTCGCCCGGCCTCGTGGGCATCTCCCCAGCTACAAGGTCTGTGATCAGCACAAGAGCTTCCTGCCACCTCGGTTTGCCTTCCGCGCCGGGCACGCCTGACTCCGGAGGAAGGCCCGCCGCTGGCCACTGTTCAAAGTTCGCCGGCAACTGGTGAAATATCGAGGGCGGGTTATCCTCGCCCGGCTGGGGCGGGACGGCCGGGTTGGGACCTAATGGTGGACGACCTCGGAGAGTCCCTGGAAACCATGCGACGTCGTGCGGATTGAGCAGACTGACGGTTGTACACCAGGGCCCAGACCCAGACTGGCTGACATCGTTCAGCCAGCTAGTGAACACGCCGGTGGTTACCGGATCAGTGCCCAGCCCCAGACCCT
>JAULUH010000160.1:0-5501 GCA_032111745.1 Anaerolineae bacterium
GCGACCGGCGCAATCTGGTCACCGGCGTTGTTCGACAACATCACCGCATCCACACCCTGCGTCGTGGCGTTGGTCACGATCTCGATCTGCCCCGCCACGCTGTTCTCCGGCGTCGGCCCCAGGAACTGCAGCTCCTCAGGGTTGCCCAGCTCCGCGGCCGCCTCCAGCGCGCCCTCGTTGGCCTGGTCGAACACCAGGATGCCCAGGAATTTGGGCAAGAGCACCATCTTGGCGGCCTGGCCGGTCTCGAAGGTGACCGGCTCCATGGCCACAGGCTCGACCGCAGGCTCTGTGGGGGCAGGCTCGGGTGCCTCGGTCGGCGCGGGCTCTGCCACGGCGGCCGGCGGCTCGGTGGGCGGTGGCGCCACGGTCGGCGCGGGAGTAGCTGCCGGGCACGCTGCCAGCAGCAGGGAGATGATCACGAGGACCACGGCTAGGGTCCAACGCTTGTTCATGGTTCGTCCTCCTTGGGGTTCTCAAAGATTGGTTGGTCTGTTGACCAATTTGTCGACTGGCGAGACAGGGAATGGGGCGCTGTCGAGATCACCTCCTTTAACAAGTCCTCACTCCGTTGGCTGCACGGACTGGCTGGCGCGCCGGCGCCGGTTGAGCACCTCTTGGGCCCTGGCGGCGATATTGGGCAGCAGCACGGACAGGATCAGCAGCACGCCGATCACGCCCGTCTGCACGTGGCCGGAGATGTTGGCGAGGCCCATGCTGTTGCGCAGGCTCAGGATGATCAGAATAGAGAGCAACACACCCCACAGGCTGCCGCTGCCGCCGAAGATGCTGACGCCGCCCAGCAGCACCATGGTGATGATGTCCAGCTCGAAGCCCTCAGCGGTGCTGCCCCGCACCGCGCCCAGGCGCGCGGCATAGAGCAGGCCGGCCAGGGCCGCGACCAGCCCCGAGGCGATGAACAACGTCATCTTGACCCGCCGTACCTGAACACCTGAGTAGCGCGCCACATCCTTGTTGTTGCCGATGGCATAGACGTAGCGGCCAAAGGCCGAGTATTGCAGGATGATGATCGCCAGCACCAACATCACCAGGAAGATGATCAACGACAGGGGCAAGGGCCCGATCAGCGGCTGCTGCCCCAACCTGTTGAACCAGTCCGGGAAGTTGCCGATGGAGCGGTCCTCCACCAACACCAGGGCCAGGCCCCGATACATGATCAGGCCGGCCAGGGTCACCACCAGCGAGGGCAGGCCGACGATGGCGATCCAGAAGGCGTTGAAAACACCGCAGGCCAGGCCCACGGCCAGGGCTGCCACCAGGGCCGCCACCAGCGGCGTGCCATTGGCGTAGAGAAAGGCCAGGGTCGCCGCGGCCAGGCCCATGACCGACGCTACCGACAGGTCGATTTCGGCGTTGATGATGATGAAGGTCATGACCAGGGCGACGATGATCTTCTCGATGTACAGGTTGAAGAGGTTGACCAGGTTGGCGGTGGTCAGGAACTCCGGCGTCCGGACGAGGTAGTAGACCAGGATGCCGGCCAGGATCAGCAGCAGCAGCCCTTCCCATGACTTCAACCGGTCCCACAGCCGGGACAGGAGGCCAGGGGAGGCTCCGGGGACGGCCACGGACTCGCTAGACGACATGGGCGCTGCCCTCCTGCTCCATGCCCTGCGCGGGCCGCGACTCCATCTGTAGCTCGCTGCGCGCCCAGATTCTGCGCAGCCGGTTCATGATCAGGTGATCCGCGGCCACCGACAGCAGGATCAGTAGCCCCAGCAGAGCCGCCCGCCAGAACTCGTTGATGTCCGCCCACCGGATCAGGCTCTGCTCCAGCACGCCGATCAGGGTGGCGCCCAGCAGCGCGCCGACGGCACTGCCGATACCGCCATTGATGCTGACGCCACCCACCACGGCGGCGGCGATGGCCTGCAGCTCCAGGCCTTGCCCGGCCACCACGGTGACGTTGCCGAAGCGGGCCAGGAACATGAAGCCGGCTAGGCCGGCCAGGGCGCCGCACAGCACAAAAGCGATGAACACGATGCGTTGCGAGGGAAATCCTGCTATGCGCGCGGCATCAGGGTTGGACCCGATGGCATACAACCGGCGGCCGTAGGGCAGATACTTGAGGATGAGCTGGAAGATGATCACGACGGCCAGCGCGATCACCATAGTCAGGCGGAAATCGAACTCGCCGATGGTGAAGGCGTTGACCCTGGGTAGATCCTGCACCCACAGCGGTAGGTTGCTGGTGAGGACGGTTTGGGCGTTGGAATACTCTACCAGGATCGTGCGGTAGATGGCCAGGGTGCCCAGGGTGACGATGATGGCCGGCACCCGGCCGTAGGCCACCAGCAGGCCGTTCACCGCACCCATCAGGCCGCCGACGCCGATGGCCATCAGCACCGTTACCAGGGGCGCGATGTCGTTGTTGCGGGCCAGCTGTGTGCCGACGAAATAGGCCGCAAACCCGACGATGGAGCCGACCGAAAGGTCGATGTTGCGGGTCAGGATGATTAGCGTCTCGCCCACCGCCACGACCGCAATGATGGCAATGCTGGTCGAGATCCGATTCCACGTGCGCGCAGTCAGGAAGTTCTCGATCTGGGTGCTGAAGAACAGCAGCATGAGCACGATCAGCAGTAGAAGCACGAGCTCCCGGATTTGCTCCGGGCGAAAGCGGCGCATCAGGGCATTCATCATGGGCCTGCCTCCGTGGTAGCGACGGCCCCGGCCTCGCTGCTCTGTCCCATGGCGGCCGTCATGATCATCTCCTGGGTGGCCTCTTCCCGGCTGAAGATGCCCATCTGCCGGCCCTCCCGCATCACCAAGACGCGGTCGCTCATCGCCAGCACCTCGGGCAGATCCGAGGAGATCAGGATGATGCCCAGTCCCTGTGCCGCCAGGTCGCTGATGATATGGTGGACCTCGGCCTTGGTGCGCACGTCGATGCCGCGCGTGGGCTCGTCCAGGATCAGCAGCTTGGGCTGGGCGTTGAGCCACTTGCTCAACACCACCTTCTGCTGGTTGCCGCCGGAGAGCTTGCCCACCTCGGCACCCAGAGATGGCGTGCGAATCGATAGCCGCTCCCGGTAGGCCTCGGCGGTCAGGGCCTCCTGGCCCTGGCGGACCAGGCCCAGCCCGTTGAGATAGCGCGACAGGGTCGGCAGGGTGACGTTGCTGGTAATGGACATGGGCAGGATCAGGCCCAGCTGCCGGCGATCCTCGGTGACATACGCGATGCCCAGCTGCATGGCCTGCTGGGGGGTATGGATCGCGACCTCCTGCCCTTCAAAGACGACGGTGCCGGCGTCGGCGGGCTCGACGCCGAAGAGAGCCAGGGCTACGTCGGTACGCCCGGCGCCTATGAGCCCGGCGAAGCCCAGCACCTCACCTCGATACACGTCGAAGCCGATATCGTGAAAGACCATCTCCTTGCCCAGCCCGCGCACCGACATCAGCAGCGGGCCCGGCTCCACCGGCACCTTGGCGAAGAAGTCCTCCACCTGGCGCCCGACCATATCCCGGATCACCTGCTCCGTGGTCACCCGGTCGCGCGGGGCCGAGGAGATCCACATGCCATCCCGTAGCACCGTGATGCGGTCGGCGATCTGGAATACCTCCTCCAGCCGGTGGCCGATGAACAGGATGGCCACCCCGCGGCGCCGCAGCTTGGCCACGATGTCGAAGAGCTGGGCCACCTCGTGGGCCGACAGAGAGGCGGTCGGCTCGTCCATGATCAGGATACGGGCGTCCAGCGAAATGGCCTTGGCGATCTCCACCGCCTGCTGCGCCGCCAGGGTCAGGCCGCGGGCCGGCTGGCGTACGTCCAGCTTCACGTCCAGCTCGGCCAGCATGGCCTCGGCATCCCGGTTCATCTTCCCCCAGCGCACCAGCGGCCCGCGATCGGCATGGCTGATGAAGATGTTCTCGGCCACGCTCAGGTCCGGAAAGACCATCGGCTCCTGGTAGATGGCGGCGATGCCATGGGTCTGGGCCTCCATGGAGTTACGGATGTGCACCGGCTGGCCGTCCAGCAGCATCTCCCCCTGGTCTGGCGCGTAAATGCCGGTCATGACCTTGATCAGGGTCGACTTGCCAGCGCCGTTCTCCCCGATCACGGCATGTACCTCGCCGGGATAGAGGGTGAAACTCACATTGGACAGGGCCTGGACGCCAGGAAAGGCTTTGGATATGTTGGTCAGCTCCAGAACAGGCTGGGCCACGGGTGTTCCTTTCCAGTGGGTGCGGGCTGCGGGCTGGGCCGGGCCTCAGACCAGGTCGACGAGCACGCCGCAGCGCTGCAGGCTCTCGACCTCGGCGGCCGGAGCCTCGTAGGTGGTGATCAGCCGCTGCAGCTGGGAAATGGGCGCGATCACTCCCGGCGCAATCACGCCGACCTTGGAGGAATCGGCCAGCAGGATGGTCTCGCGCGCACTGCGCAGCGCGCGGCGCTTGATGGGGATCTCGTCGAAGCCGGCGTTGGTGATGCCGGCATCGGCCGATACGCCGGTGGCCGCCAGGAAAGCCTTGTCGAAACGGATGCTGTAGGCTTCGAAGCTGTCGGCGGCGAATACGCCGCCAAAGGTGAGGGTGGGCGCGTGCAGGATGCCGCCGATCAACACCACAGTGATCTGCTCGCGCTCGACCAGGCGCTGCACGATGTTCAGCCCGTAGGTCACCACGGTGACCGCCAGGTCCAGGGGGAGGTAGCCGAGCATGCGCTCGGTGGTGGTGCCGCCGTCGACAAAGATGGTGTCGCCGGGCTGCACCAGCCGCGCCGCGGCCCGGCCGATGCGATCCTTCTCCTCGGATTGGGTGACGACGCGCTCGCTAAAGGGGGCTTCGGAGGACAGATGGTTTTGGCCGATGGCACCGCCGTAGGTGCGCTGGACCAGGCCCAGGCGGTGCAAGGCGTTGAGGTCACGCCGGATGGACGACTCGCTGACGGCAAACCGCGCCGCCAGATCGGTCACCGCGACCCGGCTGTTCTGGTCGACTAGTTTCAGGATCTCCTGCCGTCGTTCGGCAGAGTACATGGCTGCATACTCCTGAACCGACCTGGCGTTCCGGCAATGGAACAGGCTATAGCTTGACCAACCACCACTGCTCAGAGTAGCACAGTTTTAACGGACTGTCAAGGCACTGCGCCTAATTACCAACAAATAAGCAAAAACAAGCACATTGATCAGGAACAGGAAGTCGAAACCGTGCAAATGACAAACCGCGGAATCGGCCAGAAACAGGTTCGCCTGTTCGCTATCCATGAGCCGCCGGGCGAAACTCTCCCAACCCTGCACGACCTGGATCTCATCGAAGAAGCAGGATCGGGAACGCGGCGGTCCCGGAAAAGTTGCCAACTTTTCGGAAAAGTTGGCAACTTTTCCGGGGTGTCACTCGATGATGGTGCTCGCGATCGATCGCTCGTCGGGGTCTGTCAGGTGCAGGGCGATGAAAGGGACGCGGCCGCCGAACCAGGCCAGCACGTCATCGCGCAGGATACGCGCTGGCCGCTCCGCGAGGATCGCTCCGTAGGATGA
>JAULUH010000161.1:0-15716 GCA_032111745.1 Anaerolineae bacterium
AACTCGACGTCTACCTCGGCGCCTTCACCCAATCGAAGCGAGTCGAGCACTTCCTTGGGTAAGGAGACGACCATACTGTTCCCGGTCTTGAAGATTTTGCGTACCATGGTAGATCAACTCCCGTTCAGTGCGGTCTATACACCGTAAGTACATCGTATCATACCACGATGCCTTACGCGCTGCAAATACCTTGGATGCGGCAGGGTTTGCCTCAGCCGCGCGTAGAGACGCAACATCTTGCGTCTCTACGGTGTGGCGGTGAACCCACCGCGGGCCTTGTTTGTGTAGACTATGCTAACCCCAGGGTTAACCTCTGTTTGCCCAACTGGCCGGATGATTTGCGCGAAATGCGGCCCTATGGTATGCTGCGGCCCGCAGCGCAGTCCCTCCGGAGATTGGGATGTGGCAGAACCTTACCTGCCAGAAAGGAGAGGCCGCGCTATCCCGTGCATGTGTGGATGGTCGTCTTCGAAGCCCGGCAAGCTTCATTCCCATGTGAACGACGCCACAGGCTCGTCGTGCAAGCGCTCCCTGGTGGACCGCGTGCCCCATCGGGGGTCGTGCTCAACAAACGTAAGGCACGCACCGTTTTCAGATTCCCCAATTGGAGGAGAAGATGAATCGCAGATATCTCAAGTTGCTGCCCCTGGTCGCGGTCCTGGTGATCGCCTCCCTGGTCCTGGCAGCCTGCCCCGCGCCCGCCCCGGAGACCGTGGTGGTCAAGGAGACCGTCGTAGTCGAAGTGGAGAAGGCCGTCGAGGTGGTGAAAGAGGTCGTCCAGACCCAGATCGTGGAGAAGCAAGTCGAGGTCGTCAAGGAAGTGGCGACCGAGGACTTCACCAGCCCGCACCCCGTCCTGAGCGACCTCAAAGTGCGCACGGCCATCGCACATTGCATCGACCGCGGTGCCTTGATTGCGTCGGTCTACCCCTATGCAGACGAGGAGACTCAGGCCAAGCTGCAGATGGACGCGCCCTGGCCCAAGGATCACTGGGTGTGGCAGGGCCCCTATGACTTCCCGGGTTTTGATCTTGAAGCGGGCAAGGCCCTGTTGGACGAGGCCGGCTGGACCCAGCCTGAGGGTGCCGACTATCGTCAGAACGCCAACGGCGATACCCTGGCCCTGAAATTCACGACCACCACGGCGCAGTTCCGCCAGACCTGGGCCGCCGTGCTGGAGCAACAGCTCCTGGAGTGCGGCATCCAGCTCATCCGCCAGCATGTCCCGGCCTCTTGGTGGTTCGGCGACACCACCGGCCTGGCCCGCCGCGACTTCGAGCTCGGTGCCTATGCCTGGGTGGGTGAGTCCGACCCCAAGGGTCGCACGCTCTATGCCTGTGACCAGATTCCTCTGCCCAGCAATAACTGGGAGGGCCAGAACTACATGGGCTGGTGCAACGAGACCGCCAGCAATGCCATCGTGCAGGCCAACAACTCCTTGCTGCGCGAGGAGCGCGTCCCGGCCTACGATACGATGATGAAGGAGTTCGCCAAGGACGTGGTCTCGATTCCGATGTTCCAGCGCCTCGAGGGCGAGGCCTGGAGTCCTAACCTGGAAGGCCTGCAGGTCTCGCCCACGGAGTACGGCAGCAAGAGCGCCAAGGACTGGAAGCTGGCCGACGGTGGCGACACGGTGATCGTCGGTTTCTCCCAGGAACCGGCCTCCATGTTCACCGTGGTGGAGAGTGCAGCCGTCCAGCGCCAGGCCGCTGACATCGGCAAGGGCTTTCTCAACACCCAGTACGACTATGACTACCAGCCGGCTCTGCAGGATCCGCTGAGCACCATCGAGAGCGGCCTGGCTAACAACGCCGTGGTCGACGTCAAGGCTGGCGACCTGGTCTACGACTCCTCAGGTGCTCGGGTGGAGCTGGCGCAAGGGGTCAAAGTCTTCGACGCCGAGGGCAACGAGGTGGAGTGGGATGGCAGCAGCCCGCTGCAGATGAAGCAGCTCACGGCGACCTACAAGTTCAAGGACTACACGTGGAGCGATGGCACGCCGGGCTCGATCGCTGACTTCGAGCTGGCCTACAAGATCGAGTGCGACAAGGAATCGGGCGCCACCACTTTCGAGACCTGCGATCAGATCCAGAGCGTCGACTTCGGTCCAGGCCTCGAGTACACGGTGACCTGGCTGCCTGGTTCCCAGTACTCCCTCTTCTTCCTGGCTCCTGTCGGACAGTACGACGGCCCCTACCCCAGCCATCAGGTGTTGGCCGATGGTCGTAACCTGGCCGACGTCCCGGCCGCCGAGTGGCAGACCCTGCCCGAGATCGCCGAGTCCCCGCTGAGCTATGGCCCCTTCGTGTTGACCGAGTGGCTCAAGGGCGAGAGTATGACCTTCGAGGCCAATCCGTACTTCGAGCCGGCTCCGGCAGCCAAGACCGTGATCATCAAGTTCATCACCGACACCAACCAGGCTGTGGCGCAGCTCCTGGCCGGTGAGGTGGATTACCTGGAGAAGGCGACCCTGGGCGCTGGTGCCGAGGTGCAGACCGTCCTCGACGCTGCCCAGCAGGGCACTGTCCAGGTCGAACTGTCGGCTAGCCCCACCTGGGAGCACATCGACATCAACCTGTTCACCAAGTAGTGTTGTGGATGGCTCGTGGTGCGCGGCTACGGTATCGCTCCTGAGCGATCACCCTGCCAGCGCACTGCCAGCCTCCCAACCCGCCTGGACACCGCAGCGGGCGGGCACGTCCGTGAGAACGTGCCCGCCCGTTCGTTGCAGGCGTAGGGATCACCTTGTTTTCAGTGCTATGCTGATTGTCATGCTGAACGGGTGAACGGCCAACGCCGCTTGACCCGCTCAAGGTGACACGGCCAAGCCCCCCTTGGTAGCGGTTCTGACAAAGGCGTTGGTGTAGCGCCGGGGGATTGCGGGTTTTCAAGACTGGTGCAGTCTGGAGGCATCCGATGGCGAACTATCTGATCCGACGTTTGATCCAGGCGGCTTTCGTCGTCTTTCTGGCAGCGCTCTTCACCTATTTCCTATTCAACATCTCGCCCGGTGGTCCCCTGGCAGGCCTGCAACAGCAGCAGCGGCGCCTGACTCGGGAAGACCTGGCGCGCTTGCGCGCCAACTATGAGCTCGACTTCTACTGGCCGTTCCGTTTCACGCGCTGGTTGATCGGCGTGCCGCAGGGGCCCATCGTCGTCGGTGGGCGGGAGTGGTTCGCCGATATACCGGTCGGATGCTATCTGCCGCGCGACGAACAGGTCACCGGCCAGGATGGAGAAGAGGTGGTGACATCGGCAGGATGTGACGACTACGTCTATCTCTCGGAGGTGCCCGAGCTGCACCCCGCAGCCCTGGCTAGCCAAGGCATCCTGCGCGGGGACTTCGGGCTGTCTACCGTCGTGCGGCGGGGCGGAAGGGTGAGCGACGAGCTCTTGAGTCGTCTGCCCGCCACGCTGGAGCTCATGATCCTGGCAACGCTCCTGTCCTTCATGATCGGAGTCCCCATCGGCATCTACAGCGCCATCAAGCAGTATTCACGCTTTGACTATACATTTACCACCATCTCTTTCATTGGTTCGGCCATGCCTGTGTTTTTCTTTGGCCTACTGATGATCCTCGTATTTACGATCGCTCCGGTCTTCTTACAGGACACATTGCCCTGGCTGCCAAAGCTGCCTCCGGGATCGCGTGTGGCGTCCCGGGCCTATGAGGTGGCGTCCTGGCTGCCCCGCATCCAGCCCAAGACCCCCGTCGACCGGGCCCTGCACCTGTTCATGCCGGTGGTCGTGTTGACCTTCTTCTATATGGCCACCTGGAGCCGCTTCGTGCGCTCCTCCATGCTGGAGGTGATGCGCCAGGACTACGTGCGCACGGCCCGGGCCAAGGGGCTGAAGGAGCGGGCCGTGATCAGCAAGCACGCCCTGCGCAACGCCCTGATCCCCTTCATCACCGTGGCCGTACTGCAGATTCCAGCTATCTTCGCCGGAGCTATCATTACCGAGACGGTGTTCGCCTGGCCAGGCATGGGACGCCTCTACTACGACGCCCTGACCCGTAGTGACTGGCAGATTGCGTTGGCGTTCATTTTCATCACGGCCGTCCTGACCGTGTTGGCCACTTTGCTCGGTGACTTCCTGTACATGGTGGTCGACCCGCGCATTCGCGCCATGTACTCCTGAGCCGTCTCGGAGGAGTGAAGCCATGACCTCTGTTGCCCAACCCGTGCTGGCCCGCCCCGAAGGCCTCGAGGAGAAATCCGAGAGCCAGTTTCGCATCGTGCTGCGGCGCTTCCGCCGCCACAAGCTGGCCATGATCTCGGCCATCCTGATCGCGTTTGTCTTCGTGGTCTCTTTGCTGGCGCCGATGATCACTACCTACCCGCGCGATGCGGTGGACATCTCGACCACCGCCCGCCCCGCGCCCCCGGGCACCCGCGATTCCCAGGGCAACCTGCACATTCTGGGCGTCGACCACCTGGGCCGTGACCTGTTTACCCGCGTCCTCTACGCCGCCCGCGTCTCCCTGTCCATCGCCATCCTGGTGGTGCTGATCAGCGAGACCTTCGGCACCCTGGTGGGCGCCATCGCCGGTTACTACGGCGGCGTGGCCGACTCCATCATCTCGCGCGTCATCGAGTTCATGCTCACCATCCCCACCCTACCCATCCTGCTCATCATCTCCGCCATCTTATTACAGCGCGAGGTGGTCCTGCCCCTGCCCCCCGCCGTCAACCGCTTCCTCAGCGCCCTGCTGCTGGCGCCCGAGCGGGAGGCCCAGAAGGTGGTGGTGCTGGTCTTCGTGCTGGTCATCTTTGGCTGGCTGGGCGCGGCCCGTCTCATGCGCGGCATGGCCCTGTCCCTCAGCAAACAGGACTTCGTGGAGGCCCTGCGTGCGGCCGGCGCCTCCGACGCCCGCATCATCTTCCGCCACATCATCCCCAACGGCATTGCGCCCATCCTGGTCAACGCCAGCCTGGCCCTGGGCGGCGTCATCGTCCTGGAGTCCGCCCTCAGCTTCCTGGGCCTGGGCGTGCAGGATCCCACGCCCACCTGGGGCAACATGCTCTCCACCTCCCAGAGCTACATGTTCCAGCACCCCTGGCTGCCCCTGGTCCCCGGGGTCTTCCTGGTGATCGTGTCCATCGGCTTCAACTTCGTCGGCGATGGCCTGCGCGACGCCCTCGATCCCCGGCTGAAGAGGTAGCCATGGCCAGCGAAACCAGCACCGACAGCCAGGGCGGGCACCAACACCAGTCCCTATTGGACGTCAGGGGCCTCAAGACCTTCTTCTTCACCGAGGACGGCGTGGTCCAGGCCGTCAACGGCGTCGACTTCGCCATCCCCGAGGGCCACGTCATGGGCCTGGTGGGCGAGTCCGGCTGCGGCAAGAGCGTCACCTCCCTCTCCATCATGCGCCTGATCGGCGGCTCCGGCAAGATCGTCGAGGGCCAGGTGCTGCTCAAGGGCCGCGACCTGGTCACCATGCCCGAGGAGGAGATCCTGAACCTGCGCGGCGGCCAGATGTCCATGATCTTCCAGCAGCCCACCAGCTCCCTCAACCCCATCTTCCGCATCGGCGACCAGGTGGCCGAGGTCTTCATCCAGCACCAGGGGCTCAGCAAGCGGGAGGCCTGGGGCAAGGCCGTGGACATGTTCGATAGGGTCGGCATCCCCGACCCGGCCCGCCGGGCCAAGTCCTTTCCCCATGAGATCTCCGGCGGCCAGGCCCAGCGGGTCATGATCGCCATGGCCCTGGCCTGCCTGCCCGACCTGCTCATCGCCGACGAGCCTACCACGGCCCTGGACGTGACCATCCAGGCCCAGATCCTGGACCTGATGCGGCGCATGCAACAGGACCTGGGCACCACCATCCTGCTGATCACCCATGACCTGGGTGTGATCGCGGAGATGTGCAACGACGTGGCTGTCATGTACGCCGGCCTGATCGTGGAGTACGCCGAGGTCCATACTCTCTTCGAGAAGCCGCTGCACCCCTACACCGAGGGTCTCATGGCCGCCATCCCGGTGCTGGGCGACGTGCGCGATACCCTGGCCGTGATCCCGGGCACCGTGCCTGACCTGATCAACCTGCCCCCCGGCTGCAAGTTCGCCCCGCGCTGTCCCTACGCCCAGGAGGTTTGCGTCCGGCAAGAGCCTGACCTCCTGGAGGCCGGCCCGGGCCACAAGGTGCGCTGTTTCATCTACGACCCGGCCACCAGCGCCCTGTGGGCAGGGGTGGAGCGCACCGACTGGCGCTTCACCGGCGACGAGGTGTTCGCGCCTGCTGCCGTAGACGTGGCCGTAAGCGTGGTGGCTGAGGCTGCAGGAGGTGGCTTTGATGGCCAATAACCTGGGTGCGACCGGCAAAGACATCCTCGTCGTCGAGGACCTCAAGAAATACTTCCCCATCCGCTCGGGCCTCTTACAGAAGGTTAGCGCCTGGGTCAAGGCCGTCGACGGCGTCAGCTTCGCCATCCGCGAGGGCGAGACCTTTGGCCTGGTGGGCGAGTCCGGCTGCGGCAAGACCACCGTCGGCCGCACGATCCTGCGCCTGGTGCCCGACAGCGGCGGCCGCGTCTTCTTCGACGGCGAGGATATCTTCGCCATGAGCAAGCGCGAGTTCAAGCCCATGCGCCGGGACATGCAGATCGTGTTCCAGGACCCCTATTCGTCCCTGGATCCCCGCATGCCCGTGGGTGAGATCATCTCCGAGGGCATGAAGGTGCACGGCATGGGCTCGCCCAAGGAGCGCGACGCCGTCGTCTTCGAGCTCCTGAAGAAGGTGGGCATGAACCCCTACCACGCCCGCCGCTATCCCCACGAGTTCTCCGGCGGCCAGCGCCAGCGCATCGGCATCGCCCGCGCCCTGGCCCTCCAGCCCCGCTTCATCATCTGCGACGAGCCCGTGTCTGCCCTGGACGTCTCCGTACAGTCCGCGGTGCTGAACCTGTTGCGCAACCTGCAGCGGGAGATGGGGTTGACCTATCTCTTCATCGCCCACAACCTGAGCGTAGTGGAGCACATCAGCGACCGGGTGGGTGTCATGTACCTGGGCAAGATGGTCGAGCTGACGGATCGGGAGTCGCTCTACCGCAATCCCCTGCATCCCTACACCCAGGCCCTGCTCTCGGCCATCCCCATGCCCGATCCCGACTTTGAGAAGGAGCGCATCGTGCTCACGGGCGACGTGCCGTCGCCCCTCAACCCGCCTTCTGGCTGCCGCTTCCATCCCCGCTGCTCCTATGTCATGGACATCTGCAAGGAGGTCGACCCGCCCTTCGAGCAGAAGCACTCGGACCACTGGGTGGCCTGCCACCTCTACTCCACCGGCTCCTTCACGCCGGGCCAGCCGGCCGAGGAGGCCATGCCGGTCCAGTGACCCGGCGGCTCCTCTACGCCTGGCCAGCCGGCTAGGGCGGCCACGCCAGTGCAGTGCCCCGGCGGCCCGCCAGAGGCCTGGCCGCTTTCCAGACTGTTCTCCGTGTCATGCTGAACGGGTCTGGCGGCCAACGTCGCAGGAACCGCCAGCATCGCTCTCGCCGAACCGTTCGTACGAGCACGCGGCGTTAGTGAAGCATCTCTCGCCGTCTACCCGCGATAGTCGCCTTCAGTGGCAGGCGGCCGAAAACCTTTGACTTTTCATAAACCATGTTCCGGCGGGTAGCCAGTGGGTTATAGGCTACCCGTTTGTGTCCCTTCCCCCCTGAACCACCATGCCAAACTCCGCCCCTCAAGGCATGCGCGCCTTCACCATCGTCTGGCTGGGCCAGGTGGTATCCCTCCTGGGCACCTCCATGACCCAGTTCGCCCTTACCCTGTGGGCCTACCAGCTCACCGGCCAGGCCACGGCCCTGGCCCTCATGGGCTTCTTCACCTTCGGCCCCACCGTGCTGCTCAGCCCCGTAGCCGGCGCCCTGGTGGACCGCTGGAACCGCAAGCTGGTCATGGCGCTCAGCGACCTGGGCGCGGGCTTGGCTACCCTGACGATCCTCCTCCTCTTCCTGGCCGGCCGCCTGGAGATCTGGCACCTCTATGTGGCCGGTGCCTTCGCCGGTGCCTTCCAGGCCTTCCAGTTCCCCGCTTATTCCGCGGCTATCACCATGATGCTGCCCAAGGAGCAGTATGCCCGGGCCAGTGGCATGCTCTCCCTGGCCGAGTCCGCCTCCCAGATCGCCGCGCCCGTGCTGGCGGCCGCACTCATCGGCATCATCGGCCTCGGCGGTATCCTGGCCATCGACGTCGCCACCTTCGTCGTCGCCCTCCTGGCTCTCTTGGTGGTGCGCATTCCCCAGCCGCCGGTTACCGAGGCCGGCCGCGAGGGTAGCGGCAGCCTGCTGGAAGAGTCCCTCTACGGCTTTCGCTATATCCTGCGCTACCCCAGCCTGCTCGGCCTGCTGCTTACCTTCTTTGCCGTCAACTTCATCGGCACCTTTGCCTTCATCCTGGCCGCGCCCCTGGTCCTCGCCCGCACCAACAATGACCAGCTCGTCCTGGGCACGGTGCAGTCCATCGGGGGCATTGGCGGTGTGCTGGGTGGCTTGCTGCTCAGCGTCTGGGGAGGGCCCCGCCGCAAGGTCGACGGCGTGTTGGGCGGATTCATCCTGGAGAGCCTGTTTGGAGTCCTGGTGATCGGCCTGGGCCGGGGCATCGTGTTGTGGGCCGCCGGCCTCTTCTTCTCCGGCTTCATGCTCCCCATCCTCAACGGGTCCAGCCAGGCTATCTGGCAGGCCAAGGTGGCGCCGGATGTCCAGGGCCGGGTCTTCTCCGTGCGCCGGCTCATCGCCCAGATCACCGCCCCCCTGGCCATGCTCCTGGCCGGCCCCCTGGCCGACTACGTGTTCGAGCCCGCCATGATGCCCGGCGGTGCCTGGGCCGGCACCTTCGGCGGCCTGGTGGGCACCGGCCCCGGTGCCGGCATCTCCCTGATCTTCATCATCGCCGGGCTGTTAGGCGCGCTGGTGGGCGTAGTTGGCTACGCCATCCCGGCCATCCGGGACGTGGAGACCATCCTGCCCGATCATGACGCCGGCGGTGCTGCCCTGGCGGGATCGTCCGCTTGAGCCAGCTCCTCCCAGATGTCGTCGTAGTTCGAGCTGGTGAGGCCGCCCACCCGCTCCTGGTCCCACGACACGCTGTCCTCCCGCGGCTCGACATGGGTCGTGATGTAGATGTTGGGCAGCCGGCCCTGGATCTCGTCGTCGATGCGTTGCACCAGGTCATGCGCCTCTTGCACGGAGGTGTCGCCGGGCAGCAGCAGGTGAAAGTCCACGAAGCGCCGCGGCCCCGACTTGCGCGTGCGCAGACCGTGATACGGCAGCTCGTCACCAGCCACCGCCGTGATAGCCTCCTGGATGGTGGCTACCTCCTCCGGAGGCAGCGTCGCATCCATCAGCCCCGCGGTCGAGCGCCGTAGCAGGCTGATGCCCACCACCACGATATTGATCGCCACCAGGATGGCGATCACCGGGTCCAGCCACGCCCAGCCGGTCAGCCAGACAATGCCCACCCCCGCCACCACGCCGATGGAGGTCCACACGTCGGTCATCAGGTGGTGCGCATCCGCCTCCAGCGCGATGCTATCGTGCTGCCTGGCTACCCGCAGCATGATGCGGGAGACCACGAAGTTGATGCCCGAGGCCACCAGCGCAATTGCGCTGCCCAGGCCCAGGTTAGTCAGCTCCTGCGGATTGAGCAGGCGCTGCACGGCGGCGAAGATGATCGTCCCCGCCGCGATGATGATCAGCGTGCCCTCGGCGCCGCTGGAGAAGTATTCGACCTTGTCGTGGCCGTAGGCGTGGGTGTCGTCCGGCGGCCGGCCGGCTACGGTCAGAGCAATGAACGCCATCAGGGCTGCCGACAGGTTAACCAGCGACTCCGCGGCGTCCGACAGCAGGCCGACCGATCCGGTGATGAGGTAGGCGCCGAATTTCAGCACCAGCGTAGCCACGGCGGCACCCACCGACAACAGCGCCACCCGGCGGGTGATAGACATGCCCGGCCGGGCCGGCTTTGTGGAGTCGTGTGAGTAATCCACCGTGCGATCCATCGGTGATTCCATTTAGGTCTATTCAGATGTTGTCCAACAATGGATCAACCTGAGGCTATTGAAAAGTTGGTTTACGTGCTGGCAGACGGAGATCGGCGAGCGGCCTTCTTCTGTGTTACTGGCATAGTCGCAATCAAGGCGCGCAGTATGGCGTTGACCGATTCGGGCGTCGTAAAGACTTCGGAAACGTCCGGGTCGAGCATCACCACAACCTGGCTCTTGTCATTTGCCCCGCAAACCGGTTGGGACGAGCCCTGCTATAGTCCAGATCATACTCTGGGCGCAAATCATCATTTGTGTCATACTCTGCTTCAGGAGTTGAGGTCGTCTTCATAGTCTTGTCGTTGCGACGATCCCATTCGAAGCGATAAGGCATCTGGCTCGCCTGCTGTCTTTGATAGCGGACAAAGTTACGCTTCATATGATATCATATGTGCGCCCAGAGGGGTAGCTCACGCGCTGAGCTGACGGATTATCGGACGCTATCTGACTTCACGAATGCTTGGCCACTAGCTCTTGTCAGTTGAGTCTGCAGCAGTCTGCAAGTGTGCAGCTATCTGGGCAATATCCAGCCTTGTGAAAGCATGCATCCCATTGCCTTCACCCGGAACCAGCATGTCCATTGAATCCATCATCCAGTCCTTGCGCCTGGACGCCACCTTCTACGCCCACGTGACCGCCTGGCAACGCCTGCCGGCCCAGCCTGCCCGTACTGTGCCCTTCCCTGCGGCCCTCGACGACAGGCTGGCCGCCGCCCTGCGCCAGCAGGGGATCCACGCCCTCTACACCCACCAGGCGGCAGCCTGGCATGCGGCATCCAGTGGCCATCATGTCGCCGTCGTCACCCCCACGGCCAGCGGCAAGACCCTCTGCTATAACCTGCCTGTGCTGCACACCCTCTTGGACACTCCGACCGGCCGCGCCCTCTACCTCTTCCCCACCAAGGCCCTGGCCCAGGATCAGCTGGCCGGGCTCCAGGCCCTGGAGCGGGCGCTGCCCTCTCAGACATCCATCTCTCCTGCCACCTACGATGGCGACACCCCCCAGCGCCACCGGCCCGCGGTGCGCGAGCGCGCCCGCATCGTGCTCAGCAATCCCGACATGCTGCACACCGGGATACTTCCCCACCACCCCCGCTGGGCGACCTTCTTCGCCAACCTGCGCTTCGTGGTCGTCGACGAGCTCCACGCCTATCGCGGCGTGTTCGGCAGCCATGTCGCCAACGTGCTGCGCCGGCTGCGCCGCGTCTGCCGCTTCTACGGCAGCGACCCCCAGTTCATCTGCACCTCTGCCACCATCGCCAACCCGCGGGAGCACGCCGAGCGCCTGCTGGAGACCCCCATCGTCCTGGTCGATGACGACGGCGCCCCCCGGGGCGAGCGCCATTTCGTCTTCTATAACCCACCCATCGTCGACCTGGAGCTGGGCCTGCGCCGCTCCAGCACCCTGGAGGCTGAGGCCATCGCCGCCCGCCTGGTGGCGGGCGATGTGCAGACCATCGTCTTCGCTCGCTCCCGGCTCACTACGGAGCTGCTCCTGACCTACCTGCGGGAGCGCGTGGCCCAATCCTCCGGCCCCGGCCCTAAGGACCCATCCTCCATTCGCGGTTACCGGGGGGGCTACCTGCCCAACGAGCGCCGGGCCATCGAGCGAGGCCTGCGCGATGGCAGCGTGCGCGCGGTGGTCGCCACCAATGCCCTGGAGCTGGGCGTGGACATCGGCGGGTTGGACGCCGCGGTGCTCACGGGCTTCCCTGGCACCATCGCCAGCACCTGGCAGCAGGCGGGACGCGCCGGCCGGCAGGGCGCCGTCTCCCTGGCCATCCTGGTGGCCACGGCCGGCCCCCTGGACCAGTACATCATCAACCACCCCGAGTACTTCTTCGCCCGCAGCCCCGAGCACGCCCTGGCCAACCCTGACAACCTGGTCATTCTCAGCAACCACATCGCCTGCGCCGCCTTCGAGCTGCCCTTCAGGCCTGGCGAATCCTTCGGTACCATCGACTATACCGAGGAAGTGCTGGCCTACCTGCGCGATAGCGGCGTGGTGCAGCAGCATGGCGGCGACTGGTTCTGGATGGGCGAGGGCAGCCCGGCCCAGGGCATCAGCCTGCGCACGGCCTCACCCGACAACGTGGTCATCCACGCCCGCCAGGCGCCCTTGCCCGGTGACCCGGTAAACCCTGTCGTGATCGGCGAGCTGGAGCGAGAGGCCGTCCCGCTGCTGCTTTACGAAGGGGCAATTTACTTGCACGAGGGCCAGAGCTACCTGGTGGAGCGCCTGGACTGGGACAACGGCCAGGCATTGGTCACCCCTGCGGCGGTCGACTACTATACCGAGGCTGGCGTCGATCAACAGGTAGACGTGCTGGGCACACAGGAGGAAACCGCGGAGGGCGGCGTGCAGCGGGCCTACGGGCCGGTGCAGGTAGCCAGCCGTGCCAGCGCCTACCGCAAGGTGAAGCTGCACACCCATGAGACCCTGGGCTACGGCCAGATCGATCTACCCGAGCAGGTGCTGGAGACCGATGCTTACTGGCTGGCGTTCACCGAGGAGCTGCTGGAGCCGCTGCGGCTGGCCGGCCAGTGGCGCAGCGACCCCAACGACTACGGACCGAACTGGCCGCAACAGCGCGCGGCGGCCCGGGCTCGCGACGGCTACCGCTGCACCCGCTGCGGCGCCGCCGAGCGCGGCGGCCGCGAGCACGACGTGCACCACAAGCGTCCCTTCCGCGCCTTTGGCTACGTGCCCGGCCTCAACCAGGCCTACCGCCAGGCCAACGAGCTGGGCAACCTGGCTACCCTCTGCCGGTCGTGCCACCAGCTGGTGGAACGGGGGCAGCGCGTGCGCACCGGCCTGGCCGGCCTGGCCTACGTCCTGGGCAACGTGGCCCCCCTGCATCTCATGTGCGACCCGCGCGACCTGGGCGTCGCCGTCGAGACCCGTGATCCCACTTCGGGCCTGCCCACCGTCACCATCTACGAAAAGATACCCGCCGGCATCGGCTTCAGCCAGCGCCTCTACGAGCTTCACGGCGACCTCTTGGCCGCCGCCGCCGACACTGTCCGCCGCTGCCCCTGTCGCTCCGGCTGCCCGGCCTGTGTCGGCCCCACCTCCGGCGACGTCGACACCGACGTCGACCCCAAGGCCCTCACCCTGGCCCTCCTTCATGCCTGCCTGGCAGCCACGCCGGCACCCTAGACCTCATGCCGTTCGTCCCTCCTCGCCCCGTGCCCTCATCCCCTTCACGCCATCGCTCTGTCCAAACGTCCTCCCTTCGTGCCCTTCGTGCTTCGTGCCTTCGCGGCCCTTCGCGTCATCGTGGTCCAAATCCCCACTCCCTTCGTGCCCTTCGTGCTTCGTGCCTTCGCGGCCCTTCGCGTCATCGTGGTCCAAATCCCCACTCCCTTCGTGCCCTTCGTGCTTCGTGCCTTCGCGGCCCTTCGCGTCATCGTGGTCCAAATCCCCCGCCCGTCGCGTCATCGTGACCCAAACCTACCACGCCAAACCTGGACCGCTTGTCAAATCGGCCCGGGTGACCTATAATCCAATCTTGTCAGGAGGGCTATGTGATGGCTGATATCTTCCAAAAGGCATTCGACTACACAACCGTCAAAGAGGCGATCGCGGCCGGCTACTACCCCTACTTCATCCCGATGGATGGCAACGAGGGCACCGAGGTCGTGTACCACGGTCGCCGGCTGCTGATGTTCGGCTCCAACAACTACCTCGGCCTGACCACCCATCCCAAGGTACGCCAGGCTGCGATCGACGCCATCCAGCAGTACGGCACCAGCTGCACCGGCTCGCGCTTCCTCAATGGCACTCTGGCCATGCACGAGCAGTTGGAGGCTGAGCTGGCCGAGTGGGTCGGCAAGCCCGCCGCCCTGGTCTTCAGCACCGGCTACCAGACCAACCTGGGCGTCATCTCCGCCCTGGTGGGAC
The DNA here is from genome assembly GCA_032111745.1 of Anaerolineae bacterium. Taxonomy (GTDB): domain Bacteria; phylum Chloroflexota; class Anaerolineae; order JAAEKA01; family JAAEKA01; genus JAULUH01. The sequence continues at coordinate 13,952 of JAULUH010000161.1, forward strand.
GCCGTGACTTCGCCGTCCTCGACAAAGACGATCACGCCAGCATCGTCGACGGGGCCCAGATGGCCTTCGGCACCACCAAGCGCTTTCGCCACAACGACATGGCCGACCTGGAGCGGGTGCTGGCAAGCCTCTCGTGTGAATCTGGTAAATTCGTTGTGGTCGACGGCCTGTTCAGCATGGAAGGCGATATCGCCCCCCTGCCCGACATCATCCCCCTGTGCCAGAAGTTCGGCGCGCGGCTGATGGTGGACGATGCCCATGCCATGGGCGTGCTGGGTGGGGGCCGCGGCACCGCGGCCCACTTCGGCGTCACCGGCCAGGTGGACCTGATCATGTCCACCTTCAGCAAGTCCTTCGCCAGCCTGGGCGGCTTTGTCGCCGGCGATCCCGACGTCATCGCCTTCGTCAAGCACCACGGGCGCTCCATGATCTTCAGCGCCAGCGCACCTCCCAGCAACACGGCGGCAGCCCTGGCCGCCCTCCACGTGATGCGCACCGAGCCGGAGTTCGTGCAGCGGGTCAACGACAACGGTGCCTATATGCGGCAGGCGTTGAATCAGCTCGGCTTTGACACCGGCAACAGCTGTACCCCCGTGGTGCCCATCATCATCGGCCCCGATCAGCTCTGCTTCTTCGTCTGGAAACAGCTCTTCAACGCCGGGATCTTCGTCAACCCTGTGATCAGCCCCGCCGTGCCCCAGGGCCGCGCCCTGCTTCGCACCAGCTACATGGCCACCCACACGCGGGACCAGCTGGACCGCGCCCTGGAGATCTACGCCGAGGTCGGAAGAGCCGTCGGCTTGATATAGATAGCTGCCCTGTGCCAGCGCCCCATACATTCGTGTCATGCTGAGTGGCTCAATCAGCCACCACTGCAAGCGCACACAACCTCACCAGCACCCACCGTTCGTACGAGCACGCGCCGCAACGAAGCATCTCGCCTCCGCTAGCGGTACTCCTCGTTCAGCTGCGCCAGCGCCCGCTCCGCCTCGGCCCGCACCTCTGCGTCGGGGTCGTTGGCTGCGATGCTCGCCAGCGCCGGCCGCACTCGTGGCGAATCGATCTGCGACAACGACCACACCGCGGCCTTGCGCGCGCCAGGATCTTCATCGTGGTTGGCCACCCGCAGCAACGGATTCAACGCCAGGGGAGATCGGAAAAACCCTAACAAATCGGCCGCGTTGCGCCGCTTGGCCGCCCGGCCGTCCAGTAGGCTGGTCGCCAGCGCCTGTATGGCCGCCTCGTCCCCGTACAGCAGCCCAATCTGGGCCGCGTTGCGTCGCGGCGTCAGCTCGTCGTCGGCCAGGGCCCCGGTCAGAGCCTGCAAGGCCCGGCCTGTGCCTATGCCACCCAGCGCAATTGCGGCCGGGCGGGGCGCCACCGAGGTATTGAAAATCTCGATCAGGCGTGGCACCGCCCCCGCCCCCGCAAAGCCCAGTGCCGCCAGCTGCTCGCCAGCCCGCTCCGCCGCCAACAGGTCTTCGCCCGCCAGCGCCGCCAGCAGGGCCTCGATCTCCTGCCCCGTCACCTGGCCCTGGGCGCAGGTTGGGGCCACGGCCATCACGGCCAGTGCAAGGGCCAGGAGCAACGCCGGCAATCTCTGCCGGACCAAGGCGGAAAGGCGTGTGCAACTCATGATGATGCGTATACTCCCGAACTGAGAGGGTTGCTGTGGTATCCGTGGCGTAGGGCATGAATGGCTTGGCGAGGCGTGGCGGCCGCCGCCACGCCGCGCCCAGCCAATCATGCCCTAAAACAACCCAAG